>NZ_JACNME010000002.1:0-300000 GCF_014270065.1 Quadrisphaera sp. RL12-1S
GCCTCGTGGTGTCGCGGGGTGGGCACCGGTGGGCGACCACGGGACGTCTCGGCAGCCTGACCGGCGGCCTGGTCGGTGGGGTGGGGAGGGGGCTGTGCAGTTGTGGGGCGGGGTCGTTCTCGTGGTGGGCAGGGTGGAGCGCTGCTCGGTGGGGTCCCAGAGGTGTCAGAGGTCCCGGCGGTGTCAGAGGTCTCGGTGGTGTCGGCCAGCGGCGGGCTCGGGCTGCTCGGGCCCGGCGGCGGGTCTTCACCGCCTGGGCCGTCCCCTGGGCCGTCATCTGGACCGCTGCTCGGCCCGTCGGGGCCGTCTGGGTCCTCTGGGCCCCCGGGATCCTCGGGGCTTTCGGGGCCGTCGGGGTCGTCGAGGTCGGCGAGGTCATCGGCCAGGACCACGATGTGCACCTCCGAGAGCCGGGCCCGCTGCTCAGGGGTGGGGATGGCCACCGGCTTGCGGGTGTCCGGGACCAGACCGCTCACCGGCGCCGGCGGCTGGACTCCACCGCCGAGACCATCGGAGTCCTCGTCGCCGTCGTCGCCGTCCTCGTCGTCCTCGACCTCGTCGCCGTCCTCGTCGTCAGCGGCGTCGTTGTTGTTGTCGATGGGGTGGGAGGTGAACAGGTCATCCGCACCGGTGGGCCCGCCGGTCCTTGCGCTGGGCGGGGCGGGCTCACCCACGACCTCGGCCAGGACCTGCGGGGTCAGGCTGAAGTCACCGACGACCAAGCTCACCAGCACGTCCGCGCGCAGCTGCCCCAGCGACCGCTGCTCCTTCTCCTGGTCCTGCTGGGCCTGCTGGCCCTGGTCGCCGGCAGCACCAGCATCAGCGCTGGGCTCGGCGTGGGTGTAGGTGTCTCCGTCCTTGGCGTTGGCGGCCACCTGCTGCAGCACCTGCCACACCCGCGCCGCATCAGAAGCTTCCAGCGTGGCCACCACCTGCCGGCACCCCGGCACCGCAGAACGGCGCAGCACCACATCGCGCTCTTGGATCCCGGCGGCCATCGCCCGGGCCGCGTACCCGGGGTCAGCAGCCAACGCTGCTTCCTCCAGCACCCCTGCTAACCGGGCCCGGCTCAAGGTGGCCGCTGCGGCCACCGCCGCGGCCTCCACCTGCGCCCGGGCTGCCTGCCCGGCTGGGCCCTCAGGTAGGCGGCGGCAGACCTCGGCGAGCACGTCCAGCTGGGTGGGGGTCATCACTCCCCGGGTCAGTGCTTCCTCGGCTGCTGGGAGCTGGGTGAGCTGGCGGGCCAGGCCCACCAGTGCGGTGGCGGTGCGTCCGGCGATGCGCAGCACCGGGGCCAGTTCATCAGAGGCTGGGCGGCGGGTGTCCTTGGCTGCAGCGCGGGTGGGGTTCTCGGCGAGCTTGGCTGCGTCCAGGCCGTTGATGAGGTTCAGGTGCAGGGCGTGCAGGTAGGAGGTGCAGCGGGCGGAGGCGGCGACCACCTCGGTCCACTCCCGGCTGGACAGTCCCAGCCCCGTCACCGGCGCCTGCTCACCACGCCCACCACCGGTCCCGCCGCCGGTCTCGCCGTCGCTGGCGTCGTCGTCGAGGCACCCTTCCCCGGCGGTGACGGCGGCCAGCAGCGCGTCCAGGGCCGCCATCTGGGCCGGGCCGGGCTCATCGGCCAGTGCGGCGGCGATGGCGGGGCGGATGCGGCGCCGCTCGGCGATGGAGCCGGTCAAGGGATCGCTCAGCAGCTGCTGGGTCCACCAGGGGCGGCTGAAGCGGACCGGACCCCCGCCGTCGCCCTCGGGGTCGGCGTCCAGGTCGGCGTCGGGGTCGGCGTCCAGGTCGAAGGTGTGCGCGTCCCCGGTGCCGGGCTGGTCGGCGTCATCGCCGACCGCCCAGTCCGGGGGTGCGCTGGTGGTCATGGCGATGACGTTAGGGGTCACCACCGACAGTCCGGTGGTCCTCGTCCCCGCAGGTCAAGACCGTGATCACAGTCTCACGGAACGTGATGCTGAGGCCCGTGGGCCTCAGCACCACCGATCTCAGGCGGGGCCGTAGACGAGGTGCGCCACGCCGTTCTCGAACGGCGTCGCCCGCTGCAGCGACAGCTCCACGCGGGCACCGTCGGCGAAGAGGCGCAGACCCTCGCCGAGGGCCAGCGGGTAGGTGAGCAGGTGCAGCTCGTCGACCAGCCGGTCCGCCAGCAGCGCACGCACCAGCTGCACGCTGCCGCTGACGTAGAGGTCGCCGGCCGCCTCGTCCTTGATGCGCTGGACGGCGTCCGCGGAGTACTCCACCGCCGTCGACGGGCCCCAGCCCAGGCCGTCCGGGCGCGAGGTCACCACGTGCTTGGGGGAGCCGTTGAAGAACGGGGCGCCCGGGTCCTCCTCGGCGGTCCGCGTCGACCACGCGGGCGCGAACATCTCGTAGGTCGTGCGCCCCAGGAGGATGTCGCTGCACCCGGCGGTGATGCTGCCGACCGCGGCCATCATCGGCTCGGTCCACGGGTAGGCGGCCGTCCAGGACGGCGTCTCCACCACCCCGTCCAGCGACATGAACTCGTGCACCCTGATCCTGCCCACGCTCGTGCTCCGTCCGTCCGGGAAGGCTGTCGTGCTGGTGGGACCGCCGCGGCGGCCGGGAGTCATCGGTCCGGCGTCAGAAGCCGAGGGTGAGGCCGTCGTCGTCGTCGCCACGGGCCGCGGCGCGGTCGGCGGCGACGCGGGCGCGGTACTCCTGGGCCAGCGACGGTGCGTGCTGGGACAGCCACAGCTCGAGCTGCTGGCGGCAGCCGTTCTTGCGGCACCACCGCTCCCACCGCTCGGGGGTGGCGTCCTCGTGCTCGAACGTCGACAGGCGCCGGTCGCACAGGGACCTGCCCGTCAGGCGCGGGTCGGGCCAGTGCACGCGGCGGTCCGCGCCGTCACCGGCGCCCCAGGTCAGCCTGACGACCCGGTCGGCGGAGGGGCCCGTGGTGGTCACCGGGCCATCTCAGCACGCGCTCAGCACAGGCAGGTGCCGCTGGCCGACCTCACCGTGAAGCAGTCGGGGCAGATGCTCGGCGGGGCCGCCGGGAGGGGAGCCGCCTTCTTCGGCGCGGCGGCGCGGGTGGTGCTCGCACGCGGTGCGGCAGCGGCGCGCGGCGCCTTCGGCTCCCGGGGAGCGCTGGGTGCGCTGGGAGCGCGGGGGGTTCGGGAGGCCCCCGCGTGACGGGTGAGGCGCTCGACCACGTCGACCTCGTCCTGGGCGCCGGACTCGACGGCGGCCTGGCCGCCGAAGTGCATCCACACCCGGCGGCGCGCGCCACCCCCGGTGTCGGTGCCGTCCACGAGGGTGGACTCGCGCACCACCAGCGCCCCCAGGTCGGGCTCGCCGCGACGCGCGCAGTCGGCGCTGATCACCTCGAGCGCCTTGCCGAGGCCGCGGGAGGTCACCGCACCGTCGGTGGCCTCGGAGGCCTCCGACGGAGGCACGACCCGCCCCTCCTCAGCGGCGGCCAGCAGGGCCTCGCGCAGCTGGGGGATGGCCTTGAACAACCGCGCGGGGAGGGCTTCGGATCCGAGCGACGTCACGGACCCACTGTCGCACCTCAGACGGGCGCTGAGACACCCGCCGCGGGTGACTCCTCGGTGTACTCCTCGGTGGACTCCTCGGTGGACGGGGAGGGTCGCTCGTCCAGCGCGGCGTGCACCACCCGGTCGCGCCCGGCGGCCTTCGCCTCGTATAGGGCGCCGTCGGCCTGGTCGACCAGCGCGCTGACGAGCTCGCGCAGCTCCTCGTCGGAGGCCCGGGCACCGGGACCGATCCCGCCCGCGGGCACCCAGCACCGGTCCGTGCCGATGCTCACCGTGACCGGCGGCAGCCCCTCGACCCGCAGCCTGGCCACCGCGGCGCGGAGCCGCTCGCCGACGACGACGAGGTCGGAGTCGTCGTCGACGGCCGTGACCACGAGGAGCTCCTCCCCGCCCCACCGGGCGACGAGGTCGTGGGAGCGCAGCCCGTCGCGCACGCAGCCCGCGACCGCCTGCAGCACGCGGTCGCCGGTGCTGTGCCCCCAGGTGTCGTTGACGGCCTTGAAGTGGTCGACGTCCAGCAGCAGCACCGCCAGGGCGCAGCCGGGCCGCGCGGTGGACCGCACCAGGGGCGGGATGGCCTGCGCGGCTCCGTGCCGGTTGAGCAGCCCGGTGAGGGGGTCGGTGCGGGCGGCGGCCTCCGAGGTCGCACGAGCCCGTTCCAGGGCTCCCGCCAGCGCGGACACCACCACCGCCGGGGTGGCGGTGAGGACCAGCACCACCGCGGCGACGAGCAGCAGGTACGGCGTCGCGAGGTCCAGCTGGGCCAGCAGCCCGACCGCCGTGGCCGAGGCCCCGGTCACGAGGCCGACGAGCTTCCAGCCCCGGTGGTGCACCGTGGCCACCGCCGCCACGAGCGGCAGGGTCGAGACGGACAGCCAGCGCCAGTGGACGTCGGGCACCAGCGTGCCGCACACGCCCACCAGCGCGATCGCGAGCACGACGGCGGCCGTGGCCTCGCGCGGGCGGGCGTCGCGGCGCGCCGCGAAGGCGAGCCCCAGGGCGGCCCACACCGCGGCCAGCACCAGCAGCTCACCGCGGCGGGCGCCGAAGGCGGGGGCGGCCGACGCGGGCAGGGTGGTCACAGCCACCAGCGCGGCGGCGTCCAGCAGCATCAGCACCGCCATGAGCGCCGTGCGCCACTCGACCACGGCGCGGAGCTGGTCCACGGCTCGGCTCCACGTCACGGCTCTCCATCGGTGGGCCGTCCTCGGGGGCTTGAGCCCCCGCGCGGGTCATCGCCCGATCGCCGCCGGGCGCTCTGGGTCGCGCGACCACTGGGACCAGGAGCCCGGCCACAGCCGCGCCCCCGCCAGACCGAGGTGCTCCAGCACCAGCAGCCGGTGGCAGGCGGTCACGCCTGACCCGCAGGAGGAGACCACGTCCTGCGGGCGGGAGCCGTCGACGACGACGCCGGCCGCCGCCAGCCGCTCGCGCAGCACGTCGTCGGGCAGCAGGCGACCGCGGGCGTCGACGTCGTCGCGCACGGGCAGGCCCACCGCCCCCGGCACGTGCCCCGCGCGGGGGTCGAGCGCGTCGGGTCCGCCCGCGAAGCGCTCCGCGGGGCGGCCGTCGAGCAGCACGGCGCCCGGGTCGGCGGCGGCGCGGGCGGCGTCGTCGACGTCGGCGAGCAGCTGCGGTGGCCAGGCCGTGGGCACCGGCCCGGCCACGGGCAGCGGCGTGCGGGGAGGGCCGTCGCCGGTCTCCAGCGGCCGGCCGGCCTCGCGCCAGGCCAGCAGGCCGCCGTCCAGCAGCGCCGCGGGACGGCCCAGGGCGCGGAGCATCCACACCAGGCGCGCGGCGATGACGCCGCCGGCGTCGTCGTAGGCGACCACCACACCGTCGTCGTCCCCGTCGTCCCCGTCGTCCCCGTCGTCCCCGTCGTCCTCGCCGGTGGGGAGCCCGAGCTCGGCGAGGGCGCGCAGGAACGCGTCCGGCGCGGGCAGGGGGTGGCGTCCCTCGGCGTCCGAGGGCGGCCCGGCGAGCACGCGGTCCACGTCCACCCGCACGGCGCCCGGCAGGTGGCCGGCGGCGAACGCCTCCGCCGGCGCCCGGCCGTCGGGGTACCAGCGGACGTCGGCGAGGGCGGCGCGACCGCCGGGGAGGTGGGCGTCGAGCCACGCGGCGTCGACGAACGGCGGGACGAGCGGGTGGACCGGGTGGAGCGGGGGAGCGGCGGGCACCGTCCGATCCTGCCCGTCGGCCCTCCCGGGTCGGCACCCCCGGCCGGTACGGTCTGGTCCTCCCTGTCGCCCGGAGGCCACCGTGTCGGACCCGACGTCCCGCTACCCCGAGCAGCCCGACCAGCGCCCGCAGCCGGAGCAGCCGCCCGCCTACGTGCCACCGCCGGGCTACGAGGAGTACGCACCGCGCCAGCAGGCCCCCCACACCGGTGACCAGCAGCCGTACCAGCAGCCGTACCAGCAGGGCTACCAGCAGGGCTACCAGCAGCAGCCGTACCAGCAGGGCTACCCGCCGCCGGGCGCACCCGCGCGGCCGACGTCCGTGGTCGCGGTGGTCGGGCTGGTGCTCGCGTTCCTGCTGAGCCCGGTCGGCGTCATCGTCTCCGCGATCGGCATCAGCGACACCCGCGGCGGCCGCAAGGCCGGGCGGGGGCTGGCGATCGCCGGCGTCGTCGTCGGGCTCGTCTTCACCGTGCTCTGGGTGGTGGTGATCATCGCCGCGACCCTCCTCCTGCAGCGGACCGCCGAGTCGGCCTCCGACGTCGCGTCGGCCCTGTCGACCGCCACCGAGCTGCCCAGCGGCCTCCCGTCGGACCTCCCGACCGACCTGCCGAGCGACCTCCCGAGCGACCTTCCGACCGACCTTCCGACCGACCTGCCCAGCGACCTCCCGAGCAGCCTCACGGACCTGCCGGGCGCCGAGGACGGCGCCGCCGACGTCACCGTGGACAGCTGCCGGGCGGTCTTCGGAGGTGCGGCCACTGGCCGGGTGACCATCACCAACAGCACCGACACCACTGCCTCGTACGTGGTGAACATGGACGCCCTCGACGCCAGCGGCCAGAAGGTCGGTGAGCTCTACGCCGTGCAGGGCTCGGTGGAGCCCGGCCAGAGCGCGCAGGCCGAGGCGTTCGGCTACGCGGACTCCGGGGCCGACATCGCCTCCTGCGAGGTCACCCAGGCCGCGCGCACCGCCGGCTGACGGCCGGGAGGGGCCCACCTGCACGACGGTGCCGGTCAGCAGCACCGCACCGGCGCGCGTGGGCAGCCGTCCCACCGGACTCCGTCGACAGCGTCTCCCCACCGCGTGACGGCCGTCAGAGCGGTGTCGCGGTCTGGACGGAGCACGACGCCGCGACCGCCTCAAGCAGGACCCCGCGCGGTGCCGAAGCCGCGGCGTGGTGACTGGACTGACCGCGCGGCACGTCCACCCGAGCCTGCAGACTCGGCGTGCTCGGCGGGTGCTGGTGCTGGTGGCGTGCGCCGCCGTCGTCCTCGGGCCCCTGGTGCTCGTCGTGGTGGTCGGCGCGCTGCTCGTCCGGTCGTGGCGGGCCCGGCCGGAGCCCAGCCAGGTCGTCAGCCCGGTCGTCAGCCCGGTCATCAGCCCGGCCGTCAGCCCGGGACCGACGCAGAACTACACCGACCCCGACGTGGTGCCGCGGCGCGCCCGGCCGGGGCTGGCGCTGGCGGTGCGCACCGCCGTCGTCGTCGGACCCCTGGTCCTGGCCCTGGTGGTCGGGGCCGTCGCCGCGGTGGTCCTGCCTCCGGCACAGGTGGGGCTGCCCGTGTGGCTGTGGCTCGTCAGCGTGGTGGTGGTCACCTCGGTGGTCCTGTTCGCCTGCTCGCGGCTGCTGCGCCGCCTGGCCCCGCTGTCGGCGCTGCTCCGCCTGAGCCTGGTGCTGCCCGACGACGTGCCCCACCGCTTCGCGCTGGCGCGACGCCGATGGTCGCCCGAGGCCCTGGAGGGGTCCGAGCGCGGGGGCGAGGGCTCCGGCCAGCGGGTGCTGGCCCTGGTCGCGACGCTGGCCGCCCACGACGGCAGGACCCGCGCCCACGCCGAACGGGTGCAGGCCTACGCCGCCCTCATCGGCCAGGAGATGGGCCTGTCCGCAGCCGACGTCGACAGGCTCAGCTGGGCCGCGCTGCTGCACGACGTCGGGAAGGTCCACGTCCCCGTGGAGGTCATCAACAAGGCCGGCCGCCCCAGCGAGGCCGAGTGGGCCCAGCTGCAGACCCACCCCCACCACGGCGGCGAGCTCGTCGAGCCGCTGCGCGGCTGGCTGGGGGACTGGCTGGACGGGGTCGAGCAGCACCACGAGCGCTTCGACGGCACGGGGTACCCCCGCGCGCTGGCGGGTGAGGACATCCACCTCGCCGCGCGGATCATCGCGGTCGCCGACACCTACGACGTCATCACCTCCGCGAGGTCGTACAAGAAGCCGATGTCGGCCGAGCAGGCCCGCGCGGAGATCACCCGGTGCGCCGGGGCCCAGTTCGACCCGGTGGTGGTGCGGGCGCTGCTCGGCGTCGGCATCGCCAAGCTGCGCCGCGTCGCCGGTCCGGCGACGCTCCTGGCCGCTCTGCCGGTGGTCGTCGCCGCCCCCGCCCAGGCCGCCCCCTCGGTGGGAGCTGCGCTGCAGGTCGCCGGTGGACACGCGGCGACGGCGGTCCTGGCCGCCGGGGTGGGGGTGACCGGAGGGGTGGCCACCGCCGACGTCATCGCCGCGCCGCCGGGTGCGGCCGTGCTCGTGGTCCAGGAGGCCCCGGCCCCTCCCGCCGCCGTGAGAGACGCCGCCCCTCCTGGCGGGGAGGCCCGTCCTGGTGCGGAGGGGTCTGCTGGGGCCACGGGCACCACCACGCCGTCCGGACCGCCTGCGGCACCGGGTGCTCCATCGGGCGACCCGAGCGCGCTGCCCACGGCGGACGGGTCCGCAACGACCTCGACGGCCCCCGTGGACCTGCCGTCCCCGACACCCCCGCTCGATGCGGCCCCGGTCGCCTCCGACCCCCTGCTGCCTGCCGGTCCCTCGCGTCCCGCCAGCGGCCCCTCGTCACCAGCAGCAGTCACCCCGCCCTCGGTCGCGGCGCCGCGCGGGCCCTCCCGGCCGGTCCCGGCGCCGAGCGCGTCTCGCTCCGCGGGCGAGGGAAGGTCGAGGGGCCCCGCCGCCCCCACCGCTCCGGCGAGGAAGGCCGACGAGGCAGTTCAGAAGGCGACCCAGGAGGCTGCCCGCAAGGCGGCCGAGCAGGCCGCCAAGGACAGGGCGGACCAGGCGAAGGCCGCTGTCGACGCGGCGGACAAGGCGGACAAGGCGGCCAAGGCGGCCAAGCAGGCCGCCGAGTCAGCCGGCAGGCTCACCGGGGCGATGCCGGGTGGCCGGACGCTGGCCCCGTCGCCCGCCGCGCCGCCGGTGCCAGCCGCCCCGCCGCCAGGCCCCCGCGGCGGTGGGTCCGTCGCCGGCCCGGGCGGCAAGAACCGCTGAGCCAGCCGGCGCCGGCGACGCCGGAGGGTCAGCGGGTGCCCAGGAGCCCCGCCTCCCGCAGGTGGTGGAGCAGCACGTGCCCGTCCGGCCCGCGCAGCACCGGGACCACGAGCCCGTCGTCCTCGTCCGGCGCTGGCCCGTCCGCCGTCCCCGCCGCGTCCCCGCCGCCACCCCCGCCGACCTGGCGCAGGGCGATGGCCAGGACGTGCTGCGGGTGCGCGCGGGCGAAGTCACCGTAGACCGCCGGGTCGTGCTCGCCGTCGTCACCGACGAGGAGCCACCGCACCCCGGGGAAGTCCGACCGCAGCCGCTCCAGGCTGCGCCTCTTGTGGGCGCGGCCGTCGCGGAAGACCCCCTCGGCGCTGGGGCTCCACTGGGTCAGCAGCAGCGGGCCGGCGGGGAAGCCGCAGCGCGACAGGAAGCGGGACAGCGGTCCGGTGAAGTTCCAGGGGCCGTTGCTCAGGTAGACCACCGGGCTGTCGTCACCGGCCTGGCCGGCGCGGGCAGCGGTGAGCAGGTCCGCCATGCCGTCGACCGGGAGCCGCCGGGCGAAGGCCTGGCTCAGGGTCGTCCACGCCGCCCGCAGCGGGTGCCGCAGACCCGTCAGGAGGGCGGTGTCGTCGATGTCGCAGACGATGCCCGTCGAGGCTCTCGGGTCGGCGACGTGCACCACCGCCTCCACCGGCAGGCGGTCGCCCACCTGGAGGGTCACGGCGTTCGGCCCCGGCTCGAGCTCCCACGGCACGGTGGCGTCGACGAACCCGCCCGGGCCGCTGCGCACCCTGTGGGCCGCGCCAGCGCCGGGCGGTGCGACGTCCACGGTGACCCCTGACCGCTGCAGGGTCACCAGGCGCCGCCAGGCGGCGACGCCCCTGACCGCGCTCGGCTCCCGTCCCGGTGGGGCCAGCACCACGCGCGCCAGCAGCCTGACCCGCCCGTCGGCGCCGTACCCCGGGTACGGCAGGACGGCGCAGCTCCACCCGCGCCGCTGCAGGAGTGCGGCCAGCACGTCGCGGCGGGCTCGACCCAGGCGGAAGAGGACCCGTCCGGCCGGTGAGCCCGGAGCCGCTGCCGCCCGCCCGTCTCCGCTGGTGGTGCCGCTGCTGCCGGTGGTGCTGCCGAGCACGGTGACCGCCTAGGGGTGCCGAGGACGTGCCCGGAGGACGCTAGGGCCGCTCCGTCACCGGAGCGACTCGATCAGTGGTCGCGTCCTCGAGCAGGGCCTTCTCGTCGTCGGTCAGCGCCGTGGTGCGCAGGAGGTCGGCTGCGAGGTGCACGCCGCCGCTGTCCCGGTCCTCGCGGGCTCGGTGGTGGCTGGTGCGCGGGAGCTGCTCAGCGCGCTCGGCCGGTACCGTCACGCGGCCGGCGGCAGCCGTCCGCTCCACCAGGGTCCGCACGACGGCGTCGACGGTGTCCGAGGCGCTGCGCGCGCCGCCCGTCCTCCGTGACGAGCGAGGACGTGCGCGCCACATGGGGCAGGGTGGGCGGATGGCTGCACCGGACCTGCGCACCGTCGAGCTGCACCTGCCCGGGCTGCGGGTGCTCGAGCACGAGCTCGACGTCCCGCTCGACCACTCAGCGCCCGACGGTCCCGCCGCCGCGTCGCTCACGCTGTTCGCCCGGGAGGTGTCCGCGGTCGGCAGCGGCCCCGACGGGCCGGCGCTGCTGTTCCTCCAGGGCGGTCCCGGCCAGGAGGCCACCCGCCCCGCCGGTGCTCCGCTGACGTCCGGCTGGATGGCGCGGGCGCTGCGCGACTTCCGCCTGGTGCTGCTCGACCAGCGCGGCACCGGCCGCTCCACGCCCGTCGGCGACCTGCCCGGCACGACCCCGCAGCAGCAGGCCGACCACCTCGCGCACTTTCGCGCCGACAGCATCGTCCGCGACGCCGAGGTCCTCCGCGAGGCCCTGGGCGTCGACCGCTGGAGCCTGCTCGGGCAGAGCTTCGGCGGGTTCTGCGCCCTCACCTACCTCTCCCTGGCGCCGCAGTCGCTGAGATCGGTGCACGTCACCGGCGGGCTCCCGCCCGTGGGCCTGCACCCCGACGAGGTCTACGCCGCCACGTGGGCGCAGATGCGCGCGCTCTCGGCCCGGTACCACGAGCGCTACCCGCACGACCTCGAGCGGCTGCGCCAGCTGCACGCGCACCTTGTCGACCGCGACCTGAGGACGACGACGGGGGACCGCGTCACCTCCCGCACGCTGCGCGCCTCCGGCCACTCCCTGGGCATGAGCGACGGCGCCGACGCCCTGCACGCCCTGCTCGAGCGGCCCGCGGGTTCCCCGGCGTTCCGCGCGGACGCCGCCGACCCCCTCGGCCTGGCCCGCAACCCGCTCTACCTGCTCGTCCACGAGGCCTGCTACGCCGACGGGGCCACCACGGCGTGGTCGGCGGAGCGCACCCGGCCCGACGACTTCCGCGACCCCGCTGAGGGCGGTGACCCGGCGCTGCTGTCCGGGGAGCACGTCGGTGACTGGCTGCTCGACCCCGAGCGCGGTGGCGTCGGGGCGCTGGCGCCGGTGGCCGGGGCGGCGCGCCTGCTGGCGGAGAGGGAGTGGCCCCGCCTGTACGACCCCTCGGTGCTGGACGGCGTCGCCCGCGGGTCCGACGGCGTCCCGGTGGCGGCGGCGATCTACGTGGACGACCCGTACGTGCTCGTCGACCACTCCCGCGCCACCGCGTCGCTGCTCGGCGCTCGCACGTGGGTGACCGACGAGCTGCTCCACAACGGCCTGCGCTCCGACGGCGACCGCGTGCTCTCACGCCTCCTCGACATGACCGCCGGCCGCCTCTGACCGCTCACGACGGGGCATGGTGGCGCGCAGGCGTGTGATCGTCGCGGAGGGGGGAGGGGTCCCCCTCCGCGACGATCATGCGCGTGAGCGCCAGATCCGGCGCGGGTGCCGGGTCAGAGGGGAGCGCCCTCGCGGGGGAGCTCGACGACCTGGTGCTGCTGCTCCACCACCTGCTCCTCGGCGGGGAGCATCTCGTCGAAGACGCGGAGCCTGTCGAAGCGCAGCGCGTGCTCACGGGCGCGCTGCTCCATCTCCAGGCGCTCCACCTCGCCCATGTCGAGCACGGCCCGGTCGAGCATCGCGGTGATCCCCGGCACGTCACCCGCCTCGATGATGAGCGCGGTGTCGCCGACGGCCTCGCCCGTGCCCCCGACCAGCGTGGTGATGACGGGCCCGCCGCCGGCCAGCATCTTCTCCGTCAGGGCGATGCCGAAGGTCTCCACGAACTCCGGCACCGGCTTGGTGGGCAGCGCGTAGGCGGCGCACCCCCGCATGAGCAGCGGCTTCTCCGCGTCGGAGACGTCGGTGAGCAGGAGGATGCGCTCGTCGTCCCCGGGGACCTCGGCGATCTGCGCCCGCACCGTGTCGACGGCGTTGCCGGCGCCGGCGATGACGAGCTTCTTGGTGGCCTGCGTGCGCGATGCGCGGTAGGCGTTGATGAGGTCGTCCACGCCCTTGGCGCGGGTGATCCGCGAGAGGAACAGCACGTAGCCGTCGCGCTCGAGGCCCCGGGCGGCCAGCGCGGCGTCCACCGCGGACGGGTCGAGGTCGAGGAAGGCGGAGGTGTCGATCGGCGGGTAGCTGATGCGGACCCGCGCGGTGAGCTCCTCGGCGAAGCGGGTGCCGGTGCGGGCGTCGACCTGCTCGGCCCAGCGCACCACCTCCTCCTTGGTGAACTCCGACACCGCGAGCAGGTCGTCGTTCTGCAGGTAGGTGGACAGCACCATCGCCGCGGCCCCCCACGCCCCGGTGCGCAGGGCGTTGGAGACCACGTTGGTGATGTCGGAGCCCACGGCCTTGGCCAGCGTGCGCACCTCGGGGGCGAAGCCCGCCACGCGCGCCCCGGCCACCGCCTGGACGACGACGTCGGTGTGCGGCGTCAGGTACATCGACAGCACCACGGTCGGCACGCCCTCGGCGAGCAGCTCCACCAGGCGCCCGGTCATCCCGGCGATGTACCGGCCGTCCGGCACGCGGTTGTCGCCGATCGGGTCCGGCCGCTCCACGGTGATGCCGGGCGAGTAGGGCAGCAGCGCGTCGAGGGGCTTGAGCGGCAGCCCCGCCGCCTGCAGCGCCTCGAGCGGCCAGGTGAGGATCCGCACGTCGTCGAACCCGCGCAGCAGCGCGGCCTCGGCGAGGTTGCGGGCCTCCCCGGAGTGGCCGCAGATGACCGGGTCGGCGCGGACCAGGATGACGAGACGGCGCTCGGGCTTGCTCATGCCGGTCATGAGGTCCTCCTCGGGTGTGGGTGCTGCCGCGGCCGGGACCGGCCGCGGGGTGGAGCGGGTGGAGACGGTGGAGCGGGTGGGGCGCGAGGGTCAGCGGTGGCGCGCGGCCGGCGAGGGCGGCCGCACCGCGCGCCCGTAGCCGTTCGGTTCCTCACCGAGGTGGAGCACCAGCCGGCCGCCGCGGTGCACCCGCGCCATCGACAGGTGCGGTCCGGGGAGCGGCTCGCCGTCGAGCGTCGCCGAGAGCAGGTGCTGCGGCCGGGTCTGCGCCGGGGAGCCGTCGAAGCCGTCGTCGGAGCTGATCGGCTGCTCGCGGTGCCCGACCGCCTCGACCACCAGCTCGCCGTCGGGCACGGCGAGCACGGAGCGCTCGAAGGCCGGCGCCGAGAGCAGGAACGTGTCGAGCCCGGCCACGGGGAACAGCCCCAGCGAGGCCCACACGTACCAGGAGGACAGGCCGCCGGAGTCGTCGTTGCCCGGCAGCCCGCCGCGGCCGGTGCCGAACTGGTGGGTGAGCGCCGCGTGCACCACCTGCGCGGTGCGGTCGGGCCGGCCGGCCCAGTGGTAGGCCCACGGGGCCTCCATGTCGGGCTCGTTGTTGAGGCCCTCGAACCGGTTGAGGGCATACCCGGCGGCCATCTCGGCGGCGTTCGGGCGCAGCCCGGGCTGGCGCACCGGCGGCGCCCCGAACCCGAAGAAGCCGTCCAGCATCTGCGTGAACGCCGCGTCCCCGCCGGCCAGCGCGATCCGGCCCGCCATGTCGTGCAGCAGCCGGAACGAGTAGTTCCACTTGCCGCCCTCGTAGAACTCCGAGTCGCGCAGGAGCCCGGTGGTGGTGTCGAAGGCGTTCACCCAGCGCAGCGAGCGCTCCGCCAGGTCCTCCGCGAGCCGGTGGTCTCCCACGGCCCGCGCCACCTGCGCGGTGCAGTGGTGGGCGAAGGCCAGGTCGAGGGTGTGGGAGATCGGGTGGACGACGCCGTTGTCGATGAACATCTCGCCGTAGCCGCGGCGCAGGTCGTCGTCCATGTGCACCAGCGCCCACGACCAGTCGATCGGGGCCAGGTCCACCGCGTGCGCGTCCGCCAGGGCCGTGTGCGCCAGCGCGCTGGCCTGCCGGAAGAACCGGTCCGCACCGCGCGCCATCCGGTAGCCGATGGGGAAGTTGCCCTCCTCCTCGCTGACCCTGATGAGCGACTCCAGCAGGTCCGCCGCGCGCCCGGGCGCGATCGCCGCGAGGAGCGGGACCTGGGTCTTGTAGATGTCCCACATCGTGGAGATGTCGAACGCGAACGGGCCGTCCGAGGGCCAGAACGGGCTCTCGTCATCCGCGATGCACGGCTTGATGAGCGAGTGGTAGGTCGCCGTCGCCAGGACGGTGCGGCGCGCGGGGGTGCCGCCCTCCACCGCCACCCGGCCCACGTGGTCGGCCCAGCGGGCGCGCGTGCGGTCGCGGACGGCGTCGAACACCGGCTCCCCGGGCGCCCCCGGCAGCCGCGAGGCCCGCTCGGCCTCGAGGTTGGCCCGCGCCTGCTCGACCCCGCGCAGCGAGAAGCCGATCCGCACCTCCACGGTCTGGCCGGCGCGGGCCGGACCCATGAAGAGCAGGCCGAACGGGCGCAGCGTGGTCTGGCGGATCCTGTCGAAGTCCAGCCGGGTGCCGCCCTCGATGAGGCGCCGGTCGTGCCAGAGCATCGGCCGCCACGGCGCCGAGTGGCGCGGCGGGCCCGACGGCCCCGGAACGTCGGTGTCCACCTCCAGCGCGAAGGACAGCGGCACGCCCTCCACCACGAGGGTGCCCTGCGCGCGGCCCTGCCCGAGGTTCTCCACCTGCGCCCGCAGCGGCACGGTCCGCCCGTGCTCGATGGCCAGGCCGCCGCAGGAGGCGTCGACGACGACGCGCGCCGAGCGGTGCGCGGGGAACGTGTACCGGTGCACGGCCGTCTTGGGGCCCACCGTCAGCTCGCAGCGGATGCCCGAGTCGAGCGTGGCGGCGTAGTAGCCGGCCTCGGCGACCTCCTCGGACAGGTCCCAGCTCTGCCCGAGGTCGTCCAGGGGCGCGACCATCGGCGTGACGCGCAGGTAGTTGTAGTACTTGCGGATGGCGCCGGTGCCGGACTGCTGGAAGTGCGTGAAGCCGGACGCCTGGAGCGTGTCGAAGACCTCCTGCGGGAGCCCCTCGAGCGACTTGTCGTACTGGCCGTACCCGGTGGGGTACGCCCCCGAGTAGGCGCAGGCGCTGACCATGCCCAGCGGGCTCGTGGCGCCGGGGTGGGTGTTGCCCACCTGCGGCTTGGGCCACCACCACGCAGCAGCGAGACCGCGCGGCGCCGGCAACCGGGTCGCTGCGGTCCCGACGAAGGGATCGATCTCGCTGAGGATGGCGCGAACCTAGCGGCATCCGCGGGTCGCGCGGGTTACCTCCACGTGAACTGTGGACAGGGACGCCGGCCGGCCCGTCGACCAGCCGTCCTCAGCCCGCGGGACCGCCGCGCAGGGTGAGGCTGATCTCGTCGGCGTCCACCACGTCCAGGGCGTGCGAGAGCGCCTCGGCGTCGAAGGAGCCCTCGTCGCGGGCGTCGAGCAGCGCGTCGCGCTGGGCGTGCAGCTGCGCCAGCCGGACCTGCCGGCGGGAGGCCTCCTCGGGGACCTGCGCGGCCCTGCCCGCGTCCACCACCAGCTGGAGCAGCGCCGCGCGCTGCTCCGCCACCTCCACCTCACCCCGCTCGCGGGTGGACCCGACCGCCAGCACCACCCGGCGCAGGGTCAGGCCCTGCAGCAGCAGCGACCCTGCGGCCACGAGGTAGGCCACCAGCACGAGCAGCTCGCGCTGCGGGGCGTCCTCGGGGAGGGTCTGCGCCGCGGCCACGGTCACCGCGCCGCGCATGCCCGCCCAGACCACCACCACGCCCTCGCGCCAGCCCAGCGGCTCGTCGAGGAGGTAGTCGAGGTCGGCGCGCACCCGCCGCAGGCGGGTGCTGATCCTCGCCACGGCCTCCTCGGTGACCGGCCGCCGCTGCGCGGCGCGCCACGCCCCGCGCAGCCCTCCGCGCCGCAGGCCGCCCCGCACCCGTCCCGCCGGTCCGTCCAGCGCGCGGCGCGCGGTGATGGCGGCTGCCACCTGGGCCGGCGTGCGCTCCTCGAAGCGCTGGGCCACGGCGCTGAAGCGCTCGCGCGCCCGCTGCCGGTGGTCGCGGCGCCGGTGCGACAGCCCCAGCAGACCCGCCACGAACAGGGCGCGCACCGCCAGCACGGCCGCGAGCGCGGCTGCCGCCACCAGGGCCGCCGGGCCCAGGCCGACCCGGCCCACGCCACCGCCCACCTCGGGGTCGGCGGCCACCGCCGCGAGCACCGCGGGCAGCTCCAGCCCCATGAGCAGGAACACCCCGCCCTCCAGCAGCAGCGACGCGGAGCGCCACGTCTGGGCGTCCGACAGCCGCGCCTGCGGTGGCAGCACGCGCGGGGCGTGGTGGTTGGTGACCAGTCCCGCCACCACGGCCGCCACGAGCCCCGAGCCGCCCAGGTGCTCCACCGGCAGGGAGGCGGCGAACGGCACCGCGAACGACAGCAGGGTGCCGGCGGCGGGGTCGTCCACGCGGCGGCGCACCGCCAGGTCGAGGTGGCCCACCACCAGGCCGACGACGACGGCGAGGGCCACCGCCCACGCGAAGTCGCCGACGGCGGAGCCGACGGACGGGCCGGGCGCCCCCGAGCCCGCGGCGGCTCCGGCCGCGGCGACGGCGACGGCGGTGCGCAGCAGCACCAGGGCCGTCGCGTCGTTGAGCAGCCCCTCGCCCTCCAGCAGCGCCACCGCCCGGGGAGAGGCGCCGAGCCCCTTGACGATGGAGGTGGCCACGGCGTCGGTGGGGGAGACCACGGCGCCCAGCGCCACGCCCCACCAGAAGCCCACCCCGAGCAGCCAGCTCAGCAGCGCGCCCACCGACACGGCGCTGACCAGCACGAGCACCACGGACAGCCCGGAGATCGCGGACGCGTCGCGCCGGAAGCCCATGGCGGGCAGCTGCACCGCCGCCGCGTAGAGCAGCGGCGGGAGGATGCCGGAGAGCACCAGCTCCGGCGCCACCTCCACCGACGGCACCCCCGGCAGCGCCGCCAGGGCCGCGCCGAGCGCCACGAGCAGCAGCGGCGCGGCCACGCGCAGCCGCGCGGACAGCACCGCCGACAGGCCCACCACCAGCAGCAGGCCGAGGACGACCACCTCGGGCTCCACCGGCAGCGTCACGAGCACAGCAGCCTAGGCGCGCTCTGCGGCGGCGCACCCGGGCCGGTCCGGCTGGGAGGATCGGGCCGTGACCGCCCTCCTCCCCGACGCGCCGGTGCAGCGGGCGGCCGCCCGGCGAGCCCGCTGGCGCGCCCGCGCCGGCTGGCTGCCGGTGCTGCTGCCCGCGCTGCTGGCCGCCGCGCTGACCGCCTACCGGTACGACGCCAAGCCGCTGTGGCGCGACGAGGTCTACACGCTGAGCACCGCCGGGCGCGGGGTCGGCGACATGCTGGGCCTGCTGGCCGAGCGGGACGCCGGCCTGGTCGGCTACTACCTGCTCATGCACCCGTGGCTCGCGGTCAGCGAGGCCTCGTGGTGGATCCGGCTGCCGGGCGCGGTGGCCACCGTGGTCCTCGTGGCGCTGGTGGCGGTGCTGGGGCGGCGCTTCGCGGGCCCCTGGGGCGCCCTTGTGGCCGGGACGGTCACGGCGCTGGCACCGGCCCTGTACCTGCACGGCCAGGAGGCCCGCCCGTACCCGCTGGCCCTGACGTGCGTGGTGGTGGTGGTGCTCCTGCTGCTGCGCTCCACCCACCGCCCGCGCGCCTGGCTGTGGCCGGTGCTCGCGGTCACCGCGCTGCTCGCCGTCCTCCTGCACCCGCTGGTGACGCTGCCCTCGGTGGGGGCGGTGTTCTTCGCGGTCTGGTGCCGTCCGGGGCGGGCGCGCCGCTGGGCGCTGGTGGCGAGCGCGCTGCCCGCCGCCGCCGTGGGGGCGGGCCTGGTGGCCGCGGGGTCGCTGCAGGCCGTCGAGCGCCCGCCGGCGCCCGCCACGCTGCCGGAGTACTCCACCTTCTGGCGCCTCGCCAGCGACGTCCCCCAGCTGGGCTGGCCGGTGCTGGCGCTCGCGGTGGTGGGGGCGGTGCTGCTGCTGCGCCACCGAGCGGACGGGCAGCAGGAGCACGCGCTGGTGCTGGTGCTGTGGGCGCCGACGCCCCTGCTGGCGGTCAGCGCTCTGGGGCTCGTCGGCGGCTACTTCAACCAGCGCTACGCCAGCGCGGCCCTGCCCGCCGTCGCCGTGCTGGCGGCCGTCGCGCTGACCGCCATGCCCGCCGGCGCCCGGCGGCTGGCCGGCGGGCGCCGCTGGGCGGGCTGGGGCGCGGCGGGCGCCGTCGTCGTCCTCCTGGCCTGCCTGGTGCCGGCGGGGGTGCACTTCCGCCAGGCCGGCGCGGGCTTCGACGACCCGGCCGGCGCCGCCCGGCAGATCGCGGCGCAGGCCGAGCCCGGCGACGCGGTGGTCTACGTCGGCAACGTGGTCCGGCCCATGCTGGAGGCCTACTACCCGCCCGGGCTGGCCGGCAGCGCCCGCCTGTCCGACCCGCTGCTCGTGGCCTCGCCCGAGGCCAGCGACACCCTGGGCGGGCTGGAGGTGCGTCGCGTCGGGGACAAGGTCACCGCGCTGGCCCCGCACCGGCGGGTGTGGCTGGTCGGGTCGGTGGCCACCGCCACCGGAGACCTGGGCCGCACCACCGGCAACGCGCGCGCCGTCGCGCAGGGGCGCCGGATGGTCTCCCGCACCGACCACCGGTGGCTGCGGGTGGAGCTGTGGGAGACCACCGGGGCCGGTGCCACCGCGGCCGCGGAGCCCTCGGGCGCGGCGCCGTGACGGAGCCGTACTCTTCTGCGATGCCCTCCAGCGACCACCCGGCCGCTCAGCAGCCGGCTCAGCACCCGGCACCGTCCCCGTCGGCCCGGCCCGGCGCCGCGCCCGGCGAGCCGCGGCGGTACAACGCCAGCTACGACGAGCAGCCCGAGGTCTACGAGACGCTGCGCGCCGAGGGCCACATGACCCGGCGCCGCGTGCAGTACTTCGAGGAGGTGCTGCGCCGCGTGCCCGGCCGCGTGCTCGAGGTCGGCTCCGGCACCGGCACGCTGCTGCGCCGCCTGGCCGGCACCCACCCCGAGCGGCGCTTCACCGGGGTGGAGCCGCTGCCCAACTACGTCGACTTCGCCAACGGCCGCTCCCGGGACCTGGGGCTGGACAACGTGGTCTTCGAGGTCGGCACCGGCGAGGTGCTCCCGGCGGGGGTCGCCGACTCATCGGTGGACCTCATCATCAGCGTCGACGCGCTCCACCACGTGGAGGACCTCGACGCCGTCATCGCCGAGGCCTCCCGCGTCGCCGCTCCCGGCGCGCGGTGGCGGGCCATGGAGCCGAACCGGTTGCACCCCTACGTGTTCCTGTGGCACACCGTCACCGCGGGGGAGCGGACCTTCGACGCCGGAGACTTCCTGCGCCGCGCCCAGGCCGCCGGGTGGCGCCTGGTGGGCAAGGACCGGCTCTACATCTTCCCCAGCACCGTCCAGCAGGTGCCGGCCTGGGCCGAGCGCCTCGAGCGGCGCCTGGAGCGGGTGCCGTTCCTGTCCGGCGGACTGGCCCTGGACCTCGTCAAGGACTGACGCGGCCCCGGCGCCGCCGGCTCACAGCTCCGTCTCACAGCTCCGTGTGCTTGGCGGCGCTGCCGCGGGCGAGGTGCACGGGGTACTTCTCGGCGTTGGCGGCGAGCTTGGCCGTGAAGGCGCGCTCCACGTCCACGCCGAGGGAGTCCGCCAGCAGCAGCAGGTAGGCCAGGACGTCGGAGACCTCCTCCCCGGCGCGCTCGCGCAGCCGGGCGGCCTCCCCGTCGGCAGCGGTCGCGACGGCGGCGGCCTCCTCCTCGGTCAGCCACTGCAGCAGCTCGGCCACCTCCCCCACTTCGCCGACGAGGGCCAGGGCGAGGTTGCGCGGGGTGTTGAACCGCTGCCACTCGCGCTCGGCGGAGAAGTCGCGCAGCGCCTGCTGCAGCTCGCTCACGTGCACCGGGCCATTATCGGGCCACCGCCGGGCCACCACCGGCTCAGATGCCCGAGCGGTCGCACACCGGGCCCTGCAGCGAGCCCTCGCACTCCACCACCCGCGCCGCCCACCGCACCCGGGCGGGGGCGGAGACGTCCACCCGCACGGGGCCGCCGTCACCGGTGAACCGCCGGAACGCCGGCGTGGTGGAGCAGTCGAGGCGCTGCTCGTCGCCGTCCACGGCCAGGCCCACCGTCGGGTCGGCGGCCAGCCCGCCACCGGCGGCCGCGCCCACGCCCGGCCCGGCGTCGGGGGAGCCCACGCAGGCCACCACCACCGCGTAGGTGGCGGCGTCCCGCGTGAGGAACACCGGCAGCCGCCCGCCACCGGCCTGCGCCTGCGCGGGCACCACCGGCCGGGCCGCCACGGCGTCCACCGCGTCGGAGGTGACCTGCCGCGCGGTCCGCTCGTCCAGCCACAGGCCGTCGGCCAGCTGCGCGTACCCCTGCTCCACCAGCGGGCGCGTGTCGAAGCCCTCCGGCACGAGGGTGGCGCCCACCCCCTGGCCCTCCGCCAGCGAGATCCCGCGGGAGGCGGCCTGCGCGGCCGGGGTGCACCGCCCACCCAGCCGCGGGGGCTCCTCCGCGGCCCCGACGGACCCGGCGGCCCGCACCACCAGGCAGACCCCGCCGTCGGCGCCCTGCGCCACCCAGAAGAGCAGGCCCGGGGTGGCGGTGACGAGGTGCGCCGTGCCCGGCAGCACTCCCAGGCCCGCCGCGGCCTGCTGCGTGGGGAAGGCACCACCCGCGCCGTCCTCCCCGGCCTCGCGCAGCGCGGGGAACAGCTCCAGCGCCGAGGCCGAGCCGTCCAGCGGCGGCCCCTGCGCGTCCCGCGCCACGGCCTGGCGCACCAGTCCCGCGGTCACCAGGGCGACGACGGCGACGCCGGCCGCGAGGAGGCGGCGCCGCCGGCGCCGGGCCGCCGGACGGTCGGGACGCTCGGGCGGGCCGGGCCGGGCCGGGGGGTCGGCGTCGAGGTCCGTGTCGAGGTCGGTGTCGAGCGCCTCGACGTCGTCCACGACCGCCATCCTCACCCCGCGCGGGTCGCCGTGCCGACCGGGGCGACGGTGGTCTTGCCGCACCCCATGAGGCCCACGAGGAAGACGGGCCTCATCGGCGGCCTCCCGCGAGGTCCTCCAGGACCTGGACGACGCCGCTGTGGTCCTCCTCGCCGCGCCCGGTCCAGCGCATCGCGCCGAACAGCTGGTCCACCAGGGCCGTCACGGGCGTGGCGACCCCCGCTGCCCGGGCCTGCGCGAGGGCGAAGCCGAGGTCGTGGTGCTGGTTCGCGGACAGGCCGCCCGGGGTGAAGTCCCGGCTGAGCAGCTTCTCGCGCTTGACCTCCAGCGCCCGGCTGCCGGCCAGGCCGCTGCCCAGCACGTCGAGCAGGGCCTCCACGTCGAGCCCGGACCGCTCGGCGAGCACCACCGCCTCCCCGAGCACGGCGAGGGTGGTGGCGACGACGGCCTGGTTGCAGGCCTTCGCCACCTGCCCGGACCCGACCGGCCCGAGGTGGCGCACGACCGACCCGAGCACCCCGAGCAGCGGGAGGAGCCGGGCCACGGCGTCGTCGTCGCCCCCCACCATGACCGAGAGCCGGCCGGTGGCCGCACCGACGTCACCGCCGCTGACGGGGGCGTCGACGACGGCGGCGCCGCGCTCGGCGACGCGCGCCGCCCAGGCGCGCAGGTCGGTCGGCGACGTGGTCCCCATGACGACGACGGTCAGGCCCGGGCGCAGCAGCGGCTCGACCACCTGCACCACCGGCGCCAGGCCCGGCAGCACCGTGATCACGGTGTCGACGCCGGCGGAGGCGTCGCACGCCTCCTCGGCGGTGGCGTGCAGCGACCAGCCCTCGACGTCGAGCGGCTGCGCGGGGGAGCGGTTCCAGGCGCGCACGCGCACGCCGGCCTCGGCCAGGCGCCGCGACATCGGCCGGCCCATGAGGCCGAGCCCGAGGACGGCGACGGTCCTGCCGCGCAGGTCGCCGGGTGCGGCCGCGTCCGCGGGCGTC
Organism: Quadrisphaera sp. RL12-1S; assembly: GCF_014270065.1. Lineage (NCBI taxonomy): Bacteria > Bacillati > Actinomycetota > Actinomycetes > Kineosporiales > Kineosporiaceae > Quadrisphaera > Quadrisphaera oryzae. Next base: position 22,325 of record NZ_JACNME010000002.1, read on the forward strand.
ACCGCGGGGCCCGCACGGCGACCGACCGGTCAGCGAGGAAGTCGGGGGTGCGGCCCTCGCGGACGGCGAGGATCGCCCGCACGCAGCTGTCCCCGTTGCTGCGGGCCATCTCCGTGGTCCACGCGATGGCGTGCGGGGTGAGCACCACGCGGGGCAGCTGCGTCAGCGGGTGGTCGGCCGGCAGCGGCTCCACCTCGAAGACGTCCAGTCCGGCGCCCCCGAGGTGACCGGAGCGGAGCGCCTCCACGAGCGCGTCGGTCTCGACGATGGGCCCGCGGGCGACGTTGACGACCACCGCGCCCCGGGGCAGCAGGGCGAGGCGGGCGGCGTCGAGCAGGTGGTGCGTCTCGGGCGTCAGCGCCGCCGTCACGACGACGACGTCGGCGCGCCGCAGCCCGTCCTCGAGGTCGACGAGGGTCACGTCGAGGTCGCCGAGGGTGTGCGGCGGCCGGTGCGGGTCGAAGGCGAGGTTGGTGGTGCCGAAGGGGGCCAGCAGGCCGAAGAGCTCGCCCGCGACGTTGCCCAGGCCGATGGTCATGACGGTCAGGCCGGTCAGGCCGCGGCCCATGAGGGAGAGCCGGTCCGACCAGTCGCCGTGGCGCACGACGGCGTCCTTGGCGGCGACGTTCTGCAGCACCGACAGCACCAGCGTCAGCGCGGCGGTGGCCACGGCGCGGCGGGCGCCGTCGGGGGTGATGGTCACCGCGACGCCGGCGCGGGTGCAGGCCTCGACGTCCACGGCGTCCAGGCCCACGCCGAAGCGCGCCAGGTGCCGCGGGGGGTTCGGGCCCGAGACCGTCTCGGCGGTGATGCCGGGGGCGGCGAAGAGCACCGCGTCGTACCCGTCCACGTGGGCGGCGGTGAGCACGCCGTCGTCGGGCTCGAGGAAGGTCAGCTCCGCGCCGGCGGCCACCAGGGCGTCCAGGCCGATGTCGCCCCAGGAGGTCGGCAGGTCCGAGCCCGCTGGGGGGCGCAGGTCAGCGGACAGCCCCACCCGGAAGGTGCACGCCCGCGAGGCGGCGGCGGCCGAGGGGGAGGTCGTCGTCGTCATCACAGCACCGCCAGGGGGTTGACCGGGGAGCCCGTGCCGCCGCGCACGACGAGCGGGGCCACGAGCAGGGCGAAGGTGCGCCGGCCGAGCTCGGCGCAGGCGTCGGCGAGGGCCTCGAGGTCGAGGTTGTCCAGCAGGGGCGTGCCGGTGGCCGTCAGGGACAGCGCGTGCACGGGGGAGTGGAGCTCGGCGACGGGGGAGGGGCGCACGTCCGTGTCGCCGTCGGAGCCGAGCAGCACCGCGCCGGCGTCCAGGAGCGGGCGGACGGCGTCGACGTGGAGGCCCGCGCTGGCGGCGCCGGAGTCCCAGGCGCCGAGGCGGCGCCGCCGGCGCGCGTGGCCGGTGTGGACGAGGACGGCGTCGCCGGGCTGCACCTCGACCCCGAGCGCGCGGGTGGCCCGCGCGACCTCGTCGGCGTGGACGGCGGTGCCCGGCTCGAGCCAGTCGACGCCGCGGACGGCGGGCAGGTCGAGGAGCACGCCGCGCAGCACGACGCCGTGGGCGAGGGCGTCGACGGAGGCCCACGACGAGCCGGCGGCGCTCATCGCCGAGCGCGCCGGCACCCCGCCGTAGAGGCGGCCGCGGTAGCCGATGTGGCAGGCGGCGTCGAGGTGGGTGGTGGCCTTGCCGTGGTAGTCGATCCCGAGGAAGTCCTTGTGGCAGCTGGGCTCCGGCTCCTCGACGTCACCGAGGTCGGTCATGTGGTGCAGGGCCGGCTTGGCGTTGTCGGGGCCGGCGTGGGTGTCCAGCGGCCAGGCGAGGCTGATGGACCGCCCGGTCTGCGCGGCGGCCAGCGCTCGCAGCCGGGCGGCGTCGTCGACGCGGGCCAGGGCGCCGCGCGGGTCGTCGGTCCCGGCGCGGGAGGCGGCGAGGGCGTCGAAGAGCGCGTCGTACTCGGCCAGGGGGACCGGCGTGCGCGTGTGCTCGGTGTTCTGCAGCCACTGCTGCAGCTGCTGCTCCGGGGTCGGTCGCGGGGAGGGGCTGGGGTCGTCGTCGCTCACGCTGGCGTCCTCGTCGTCGGGGCTGACAGTCCTGTCACAGTACCAACATGCTGGTCCATGTCCAGCTCCTTGGACGGCTGACAGGGCGGGGGGCCGTCCAATATGCTGGACGGGCTGCGGTGGGGTGGTCCGCCGAGCACGCCCACCCGGAGGTCGCCCGATGTCGGAGCAGGTCAACAGCCAGGGATCACCCGTCCCCGCCGTCGCGCGGGCCGCAGCACTGCTCGACGTGCTCGCCGCGGCCGGGGGCGCCCCCCTGTCGGTCAGCGAGCTCGCGCGGCAGCTGGGCCTGCCCAAGTCCTCCACGGCCAACCTGTGCCTGGCGCTGGAGTCGGAGCGGCTCGTGGTCCGCGGCGACACCGGCTACACCCTGGGCCGGCGCCTGGTGGAGCTCGGCGGCGCGTACCTGAGCACCGTCGACCAGGTGCGCGAGTTCTACGCCGCGTGCAAGCGCGCCCCGCTGATCTCGCGCCTGACCGCGCGCGTCGCGGTGCTGGAGGGGCTCGACGTCCTCTACCTCGCGCGGTACGACGGTGCGCAGCCGATCCGGCTCACGGCCAACATCGGTGACAGGTTCCCGGCGCACTGCACGGCCACGGGCAAGGTCCTCATGGCCGCCATGCCCCCGGCGGCCCTCGACGAGCGGCTGCGCGGGCGCACGCTCGCGGCGCTCACCGAGAGGTCCATCACCGACCACGCCCAGCTGCGCGCCGAGCTGGACCGGGTGCGCGAGCTGGGGTACGGCCTCGACGACGAGGAGACCACCCCGGGCGTGGTCTGCGTGGCCATCGCGGTGCCGGGCGCCCGCACGGACAGCGACACCTTCGCCATCAGCGCCACGACGGTGACCGCCGGCCTCGGGGGCGCCGACTCCGTCGACCTCGAGGCGGTCCGGGCCGACCTCGAGGTGATCGCCCAGTCCCTGGGCAACCCGCTGGTCGTCGCCCGCTGAGGGGGTGCGTCCCACTGCTCCCCGGCGTGATGACTTGCCAATCTGCTGAACGGCGTCCATCATCGTGGACGCCGGGTGATGGAGCCCGGCCGCCGGTCACCGGCGCGACGTGCTGGAGGACTCCATGGCCGAACCGCAGGAGGGCCGACTGCCCGGCGGCAGCGCGGCTCTGACCCTCGGTGCGCCGCCCCTGGTGGCGGTGCGCGGCGCCAGCAAGCGCTTCGGCGCCACCCAGGCCCTGGGCGGTGTCGACCTCGACGTCCACGCCGGCTCCGTGGTGGCCCTCCTGGGGCAGAACGGCGCCGGCAAGTCGACCCTCATCAAGGCCCTGGCGGGCGTCTACACCCTCGACGAGGGCACCGCCGAGATCGTCGGGGAGCCGGTGGGCACCCCCGCCGCCGCGGCCCGCATCTCCTTCATCCACCAGGACCTCGGCCTGGTGGACGGCCTCACCGTCGCCGAGAACGTCGCCCTCGGGACGGGGTACCCGCGCCGTGGCCGGGCCGGTCGAGGCGGACCCTGGGCGCCGATCGACTGGCGCGCCGTCCGCCGCCGCGCCGACCGCGCCCTGGAGCTCATCGGCACCGAGGTCGACCCCCGCACCCAGGTGGCCGACCTGTCCCGCACCGAGCGCTCGCTCGTGGCCATCGGCCGCGCGCTGGTGGTCGACGCGAAGGTGCTCGTCCTGGACGAGCCGACCGCGAGCCTGCCCGTGGACGAGACCCACCGGCTGCTCTCGGTGGTGCGCGGACTGCGCGACGAGGGCCTGGGCATCATCTACGTCACCCACCGCCTCGACGAGGTCTTCGCCATCGCCGACGAGGTGGTGGTCATGCGCGACGGCCGCGTGGTGGCCACCACGCCCCTGGCGCAGACCTCGCCCGAGGAGGTGGTCCGCCAGATCGTCGGGCGCAAGCCCGTCCCGCCGCCGCCCCCGGCGCCGCGGGAGTCCTCCGGCACCGCCCTGGAGCTCGACGCCGTGGTCGGCGAGCGCGTCGGCCCGGTGAGCATGTCCGTGCGCCGCGGCGAGGTGGTCGGCCTGGTGGGCCTGGCCGGTGCCGGGCACGTCGAGCTGGGCCGCACCGTCCTCGGCGACTCCACCTTCTACTCCGGCGCCATCCAGCTGGACGGCGAGCCGTACACCCCCACCGACGTCGCCACCGCGGTCCGCCGGGGCCTGGGGCTGGTCACCAGCGACCGCGCCGCCGAGGGCCTGGCCATGCCGCTGACCCTCACCGAGAACCTCCTGCCCAACCCGGCCCTCTCCGGTGACAAGCCGTGGTCGTGGCGGCGCCAGGGCGCCGAGCGCCAGCGCGCCGCCGAGCTGGTCCGCACCTTCGGCGTCCGCCCGGACGACCCCGACCTGCCCGTCGGAGGCCTGTCCGGCGGCAACCAGCAGAAGATCATCCTCGGTCGCTGGCTGTCGACCGACGCCTCGGTCCTCGTGCTCGAGGAGCCCACCGCCGGCGTCGACGTCGGGGCCAAGCACGAGATCTACACCCTCCTGGACGTCGCGCTCGAGCGCGGGCTCGCCGTCCTGCTCATCTCCACCGACTTCGAGGAGGTCGCCCAGGTGTCCCACCGAGCGCTCGTGTTCAAGGACGGCGAGATCGTCCGTGAGATCGGCCGGGAAGACCTCAGCGTCGCCACCCTGGTCGCCCTGGCCTCCGGAGCGCAGTCGTGAGCGCCGCCACCGAGGGCCGGTCCCCCCAGCAGCCCCCCCAGCAGCCCGCCGGCCAGGCCCCGGGGCGGTCGCCGCAGGCGGGGCCCCGCCCGGCCCGCCACCGCACCCCCCTGGTCGGCACCTGGGGCCTGCCGGTGCTCACCGTGCTGCTCTTCGCCGTGTTCGCCCTGGTCCTGCCCGACACCTTCCCCACCGCCACCAACCTGCGGGCCATCCTCACCAACCAGTCGATCCCGGCGCTGCTGGCGCTGGGCGCGATGATCCCCATCGTCACCGGCCGCTTCGACCTGTCGATCGGCTACGGCATCGGCCTGGCGCACGTGGTGACCATGTGGCTGCTGGTCAACACCGGCCTGTCCTGGCCGGTGGTCTTCCTGCTCGTCCTGGTCGGCGGCGTGGTCGTCGGCCTGGTCAACGGCCTGCTGGTGGAGGCCGCGCAGATCGACAGCTTCATCGCCACCCTCGGCACCGGCAGCGTGCTCTACGCCCTCACCGGCTGGATCACCGGCGGAGGCCGCATCGTGCCGGGCACGGCGGGCCTGCCGCCCGCGTTCACCGACCTCACCAACAGCTCCTTCCTCTTCCTGCCGGTGACGTTCTGGTACGTCGTCGTCCTGGGGGTGCTGCTGTGGGTGGCCCTGGAGCACCTGCCCATCGGCCGCTACCTCTACGTGGTGGGCGCCAACCCGCGCGCCGCCGCCCTGGTCGGCATCCGCAGCAGCCGCACCGTCGTCCTGGCCTTCGTCGGCTCGGCCGTGGTCACCGCGCTGGCCGGCGTGCTGCTGGCCGCCCAGCAGCAGATCGGCGACCCGAGCGCCGGCCAGTCGTACCTGCTGCCCGCCTTCGTCGGCGCGCTGCTCGGCTCGACCACCATCAAGCCCGGGCGGGCCAACGCGGTCGGCACCCTCGTGGCCGTCGCCGTGCTCGCCGTCGGCCTGTCGGGCCTGCAGCAGCTGGGCGCCGCGTTCTGGACCACGCCCCTGTTCAACGGCCTGACCCTGCTGGCCGCCGTCGGCCTGGCCGGGTACGCCGCCCGCCGCCGCCAGCGGGCCGGTGCCGCAGCCGGCGCCGCCGGTCGCTCCAGCGGCGCCGCGCCCGGCTCCGCGTCCCCCGCCCCGTCGGGCCCGTCGGGTCCGTCGAGCCCGGCGAGCTGACCCACCACCCCGTCCCGCACGCACCCCGCTGCACCGTCATCGAAGGAGACGACATGCGCACCAGCACCTCCCCCCGCTCCACCCCCTCCCTGGCGTCCCGCACCCGGCTGGCCTGGCGCCTGGCCGCCGTCGGCGGCGTGGCCGCCCTGGCGCTCACCGGCTGCTCGAAGGGCTCCGACCAGACGTCCGCCGCCGCCACCGCCACCGGGCAGGGCTCCTGCCCCGACGTCGTCGCCACCGCCCAGACCGCGGTCAAGGCAGCCACCGCCACCGACGCCCCCTGGGACGGCCCCACCACGGGTGCCACCGCGCAGTCGGGCAAGACCATCGCCTACGTCGCCCAGACCATGACCAACCCCGGCGTCGCCGGGGTGGCCAAGGGCATCCAGGAGGCGGCCGCCAAGATCGGCTGGGACGTCCGCATCCTCGACGGCCAGGGGGACCAGGCCGGCATCCAGAACGCGTTCGGCCAGGCGCTCGCGCTGAACCCGGCGGGCATCGTCGTCGGCGGGTTCGACCCGAAGTCCACCCAGGCGCAGATGGACCAGGCGAAGGCCGCGAACATCCCCGTCATCGGCTGGCACGCCGTGGGCACCCCCGGGCCCAGCACCGACCCGGCCCTGTTCACCAACGTCACCACCAAGGTGGAGGACGTCGCCAAGATCAGCGCGCAGTACATCATCGCCCAGTCCAACGGCACGGCCGGCGTGGTCGTCTTCACCGACGACTCCATCCCCTTCGCCGCCGGCAAGGCGCAGATGATCGAGCAGGAGCTCGGCACCTGCAGCAGCGTCAAGGTGCTCAACAAGTCGAACATCCCGATCCCGGACGCCGGCACCCGCACGCCGCAGGAGTTCTCCTCCCTGGCCTCCCGCCTCGGGGACTCCTGGACCTACTCGGTGGCCATCAACGACCTGTACTTCGACAACGCCGCCACCCCGCTGCGCGCCGCCGGCAAGCAGGGCAACGGCGCCCCGTACAACGTCGGCGCCGGTGACGGCTCCGAGGCGGCCTTCCAGCGCATCGCCAGCGGCCAGTACCAGGCCGCCACCGTGCCCGAGCCGCTGAACCAGGAGGGCTGGCAGATCGTCGACGAGTTCAACCGCGCCTTCGCCGGCCAGCAGGCCAGCGGGTACGTCCCGGCGATCCACATCACCGACAAGGACAACGTCGGCACCACCACCACGTGGGACCCGGCCGGGTACCGCGAGGCCTACGCGAAGATCTGGGGCAAGTGAGCCGCCCGCTGCAGGTCCTCGTCGCGGCGCCGCTGTCCTGCGACCCGACCCCCGTCGTCGAGGCCGCGCTGGCCGCGGCCTCGACGACGGGGGAGGGCGCCGACGGCGATGACCGCGAGGTGGTCCTGCACCACCGCCCCGACCTGCTGCCGCCGCAGCGCTGGGTGGCCGACCACCGCGGCCCCGACGGGTGGCGGCGCAGCGACGACGCCGAGCGCGAGTGGCAGGCGCTGCTCGCCGAGGCCGACGTGCTGCTGGGCGTGCCCGGCGACGGCCCCGCGGGCCTGGCCGACGCCGTCGCCCGCGCCCCCCGGCTCACCTGGGTGCAGGGCACCGCCGCCGGCGCCGGCGAGCAGCTCGTCGGCGCGGGTCTGCCCGCTGCGGACCTCGAGCGGCTCACCGTCACCAGCGCCGCGGGCGTGCACGCCCGACCGCTGGCCGAGTTCGCCCTCTTCGGGCTGCTGGCCATGGCCAAGGACGCCGACCGGCTCCGCGCCCACCAGGCCTCCCACCGCTGGGCGCCGCGCTGGCCGCTGCGTCCGCTCGCGGGCCAGCGGGTGCTGGTGCTCGGGCTGGGAGGCATCGGCCGCGAGCTCGCCCGGATGCTCGGCGCGCTCGGGGTGGAGGTGGTGGGCACCCGCCGCTCGACCGGAAGCGTGCCCGAGGGCGTGGCGCGGGTGGTGCAGGACGACGACGGCGACGCGGTCGAGGCCGAGCTGGCCGGGGCCGACGCCGTGGTCTCGTGCCTGCCGGGCACGGGGAGCACCCGCGGCTGGCTCGACGCGCGCCGCCTGGCGCTGCTGCCGCCGCACGCCGTGGTGGTCAACGTGGGCCGCGGCACCGTGGTCGACACCGGCGCGCTGCTCGCGGCGCTCGAGGCCGGCGCCCTGCGCGGCGCGGTCCTGGACGTCACCGACCCGGAGCCGCTGCCTGCGGACCACCCCCTGTGGGACCGCACGGACGTGGTGATCAGCCCGCACACCGCCGCCCTCGCCGTCGACGAGGACGACTCGATCGTCGCGCTGTTCGCCGACAACCTCGTCCGCCACCTGCGCGGCGAGCCGCTGCTCAACACCGTCTCGGCCGACCGCGGCTACTGAGCGGCTCCTGAGCGGCTCCTGAGAGGAGAGGCACCTGATGACGTCCCACCCCCTGTTCGACATCTCCGGCACCACGGCGCTGGTCACCGGCTCCAGCCGGGGCATCGGCCTCGCGCTGGCCCACGGCCTGCTCGAGGCCGGGTGCACCGTGGTGCTCAACGCCCGCGACCCGCAGCGCCTGGAGGCCGCGCGCGAGCAGCTCGAGACCTCCGAGGCGGGCCGCCGGGCCGCCGACGCGGGCGGTCGCGTGCTGGCCGTGCCGTTCGACGGCACCGACGCCGGTGCCGTCCGCGAGGGCGTGGCCCGGGTGGAGGAGGAGGCCGGCCCGATCGGCGTCCTGGTCAACAACACGGGGATGCAGCACCGCCAGCCGCTGCTGGAGTTCCCGGACGAGAAGTGGCACCAGCTGCTGGCCACCAACCTCACCAGCGCCTTCTTCGTGGGGCGCGAGGTGGCCCGGCGCATGGCGCCGCGCGGCCGGGGCAAGATCATCAACATCGCCTCGCTGCAGTCGGAGGTGACGCGCCCCGGCATCACGCCGTACGCCGCCACCAAGGGCGGCCTGAAGATGCTCACCAAGGGCATGTGCGCCGACCTCGCCCCCTCCGGCATCTGCGTCAACGCCATCGGGCCGGGCTACTTCGACACCGAGCTGACGCAGGCCCTGGTGGCGGACGAGCAGTTCAGCGCCTGGGTGCGCGGACGCACGCCCGCCGGCCGGTGGGGCGACGTGAGGGACCTCGTGGGGGCCCTGCTGTTCCTGGCCAGCCCCGCCTCCGACTTCGTCAACGGCCAGGTCGTCTACGTGGACGGAGGCATGACGTGCGTGCTGTGACCACCCGCGCCGCGGGGGACCTGCGCGTCGAGGAGCTGCCCACCCCCGCCCCCGGCCACGGCCAGGTCGCGGTGCGCATCGCCTACGGCGGCATCTGCGGCTCCGACCTGCACTACTACCACCGCGGCGGGGTGGGCGACTTCCTCGTCCGGGAGCCCCTCGTGCTCGGCCACGAGGTCTCCGGCACCGTCGAGGCGCTCGGCGACGGCGTCACCGCGGGCGTGGACGCCCCGGCGGTCGGCACCGCGGTCACCGTGCACCCGGCCACCCCGTGCGGGCAGTGCCGCCAGTGCCGGGCGGGGCGCCCCAACACCTGCCCCCGCACCCGCTACCTCGGCAGCGCCGCGCACCTGCCGCACGTGCAGGGGGGCTTCACCGATGTGCTCGTGGTGCCCGCCGAGCAGGTGGTGGGCCTGCCCGAGCAGCTCTCCGCCGGTCACGGCCTGCAGCGCGCGGCGCTCGCGGAGCCGCTCGCGGTGGCTCTGCACGCGCTGCACCGCGCCGGCGACCTCGACGGCCGCCGGGTGCTGGTCACCGGCGCCGGCCCGATCGGCGCGCTCGTGGCCGCGGCGGCCCGGCACGCCGGCGCGGCCGAGGTGGTGGTCAGCGACCTGGTCGACGAGGCCCTGCAGGTCGCACTCGCCGTCGGGGCGACCCGGGTGGAGAGGGCCGACGCGCTGTCGGCCTCGCTGACCAGCGACGGGCCGCTCGACGTCGACGTCGCCATCGAGGCCTCGGGCGCCCCTCCGGCGCTCACCACCTGCGTCGAGCACGTCGTGCGCGGCGGGGTGGTGGTGCAGCTGGGGCTCCTGCCGCCCGGGTCCGTGCCCTTCCCCGGCAACCTCACCGTGACCCACGAGGTGGACGTGCGCGGCGCGTTCCGCTTCACCACGGAGATCCACGACGCCGTCGCGCTCCTGGCGGACGGACTCCCCGTCGACGCCGTGCTCACGCAGACCTACCCCGTGGCCGACGCCAGGGCGGCGTTCGACCTCGCCGGGGACCGGACGCGCGCCAGCAAGGTGCTGCTCGACCTCACCGCCTGACCGACCCGCGGAGGCCGCTGTGGCGAGGGGCACCGACGACGAGCTGCAGCGGGAGCACCTGCTGCAGCTCGTCGCGCGCCGGTACTGGCTGGAGGGGCGCACGCAGCAGGAGGTCGCCGACGAGCTCTCCTTCAGCCGGGTCAGCGTCTCGCGCCTGCTCGACGAGGGCCGGCGCCGCGGGGTGGTGCGCATCACCGTCGGCGAGCCCGTCGACCGCGACCGCGAGCTGGAGCGCCTCCTGACCGCCCTGCTGCGCCGTCGGGGTGGCGGCCGCGCGCTGCGCACGTGCCGCGTGGTGCAGTCGCTCGGGCGCTCCCAGCAGGCCGACCAGCGCCTGGCGGGACGCGAGGCGGCCCGCGTGCTGGCGGGGGTGCTGGAGCCGGCGAGCCGGTTCGGCATCGCGTCGAGCCGCACGATGGCGCCCGTCCTGGGCTTCACCGCGCTGCTGCCCCGCCCCGCGGTGGTGGTCGAGCTGCTCGGGTCGGGCAGGCCCGGGCGCCGCGGTGGCGGGGGAGCGGGGGTGGGGGCGGAGGCCGCCCACCTGCTGGGAGCCCGGCACGTCGACGTGCCGACGCCCTTCGTCCACCGCACCGCGGAGCGGGCCGCGGTGGCGCGCCGCCGCCACGTCGTCCAGGAGGCGCTCGAGGTGGGCTGCCGCGCTGACGTCGCGCTCTTCGGGGCCGGGTCCCTGCAGCGCTTCGACGGCACCGGGGCGCACGCCCCCGTGGCCGCCCAGGCCCTGGCCGAGGCGGCGCAGGACGGGGCCGTCGGTCACCTGCTGGGCTTCTTCGTGGACCGCGCCGGCCGTCACGTGCCCACCGGCGTGGACGCGCTGCGCGTGGGGATCGGGCTGGACCAGCTGCGCGGGGTGCCCCGCCGGGTGCTGCTGGCGCGCGGCCCGGAGCGGGCCGCCGTCATCGGGGGCGCGGTGGCCGCCGGCCTCGTGACGGACCTGGTCACGGACACCGCGGCGGCGGCGGCCGTGCTGGCCGCCGCCGCCCGGCCCTGAGGCCTCAGGCCGTCATGGGCACGGTGAACCACAGCACCGTGGTCAGCGCCATGCAGACCACACCCATGATCGTCACGCCGACGGTCCAGGTGCGCAGCATCGTCATCTCGCTGATGGTGAAGTAGCGCGAGAGGACCCAGAAGCCGGCGTCGTTGACGTGCGAGAGGCACACCCCGCCCGCGCAGACGCCCACGGCGAGCAGCGCCACGTGCGCCGCCCCCATCGAGCTGACGTCCACGGAGCCCGCGAGCAGCGTCGCCACGGTGGTGACGGCCGCCGTCGTCGTCCCCAGCGAGGCCCGCAGGAGCACCGACAGCAGGAAGCCGAACGCCACCAGCGGCAGCCCCGCAGACTGCAGGCCGTGCACCAGCGCCGGGCCGACGCCCGCCGCGGCGATGACGCCGCCGAGGGCGATGCCACCACCGGTGGACAGCACGATCTCGCCGACCGGGCGCAGGCCCACCCGTCCCACCTCGGACATGCCCGTGACGCGGCGCTGCTCGCGGGGGGTCAGCACCAGCCACGCCACCACGGTGGTCAGCGGGAGCGCCACCTCGGCGGTGCCGAGGAACTGCAGCACGTGGAGCACCCCGAGCGCCGAGGAGTCCCACAGCACGGAGGCGAGGGTCGCAACGAGGATGAGGACCACGGGGAGCACGAGGACGACGACGAGACGCCCCAGCAGGTGCGGCACCTGCCGCGTGGCCGGCGGGCGGTCGGTCGTGGTGAGGGACGGCGCCGGGCGGAGGGCGGTGGTGGCACCGGAGCCACCGGAGCCACCGGAGCCACCGGGGCGGGGCGCGGCGGCGCCGGAGCTCTCCGGGTCGTCCTCGTCGTCAGGGCTGATGAGCAGCCCGCGCGCCTCCAGGCGGCTGGCGGTGCGGTAGGCGCACCAGCAGCCGAGCGCAGCGCCGGGCAGCATCGTGGCCAGGCCGAACGCGATGAGCAGCCCGTCGTCGGCCCCGAGGGCGCTGGCCACGGCCACGGCGCCCGGGTGCGGCGGGATGACGGAGTGCACCGCCAGCACGGCGACGGCCATCGGCACCGCCAGCACGGCGGCGTTGCGGTGCACCTGGCGGGCCACCGCGATGACCACCGGGGCCAGCAGGATGACGGCGGTGTCGAAGAAGATCGTGCTGCCCACCAGCAGGCCGGCCAGGCACACGGCCAGCACGGCGCGCCGGCCTCCGGTGATCTCCACGAGCTTGCGGCCGAGCAGCTCGCCGCCCCCGGACCGGGAGATGATCTCACCGATGATGCAGCCGAACCCGACGAGGACGAGCACGTGGGGAACGCTCTTGCCCATCGCCGTGAGCAGCACGGCCACCAGGCCGTCCGTGGTCTTCCCGCCCGTGGTGCCGCTGACCAGGGGGATCCCGCACGCGAGTCCGAGGACGACGGCGACACCGGCCATCGCCACGAACGGATGCACCTTCCACCGGACGATGAGCACGAGCAGGACGGCCACGCTGGCGGCGACGGCCAGCAGTGCGGTGGTGAACGACATGAGCGCTCCTTCGCGGTCAGTGGTGCCGGCAGTGAAGTGCGCGAGCGGCATCCAGCAGCGGGCCTGCGTCGGAAGCGCCCCGAAGACGCACAGGGGTTCGCCCTGAGCGCTCGTCCGGCGCAGGCGTCGACCGCTGCGCAGGCGCCGGTGCACGATCCTCAGGACCGCTCACCGACGAGAGGACCCTCATGAGCACCGGTGCCGCAGCCCCCGCCGTCGTCCTGCACCACGTGTGCCTGGTGGTGGCCGACCTCGAGCGCACCCGCTCCTTCTACGTGGACGTGCTGGGCTGCGAGGAGGAGGTCCGGCCCACCGACTTCGTCTTCCGCGGCGCCTACTTCCGCCTCGGCCTGGCCGAGATCCACGTCGTGCAGGAGCACCGCGAGGGCCGGCTGGCCGAGAACTCCCCGCACTGGGAGCCCGACGAGCTGCGCACGGGCCTCGTCAACCACCTCGCGCTCCTGGTCGACTCGATCCCGCCGTACGTCCAGCGCCTGCGCGAGCGCGGCCAGGAGCGCGTGGGCGGGTACCGCGTGCGGGACGACTACGTGGAGCAGGTCTACATCGCCGACCCGGACGGCAACGTCATCGAGCTGCTGCAGCAGCACGACGAGGCGAGCGGGCGCCGACGCCGCCAGGAGATCTTCGACGACGGCACCGCGGTCCCCGTGGCCCCCGGCTACCCGGTGGTCGACCCGCGGGTGAAGCACGGCTGCTGCTGACCCGGCCTGCTCCGGCGAGGGACCTGTAACGACCACGGCCCTGCCGGACAGTCCCCGGGTGTGACCGAGGACGAGTTCGGCCAGCTCTTCGCCGACCACTACGGCGCGGTGCTCGGCTACGGCCTGCGCCGGGTCGACGCGGCGACCGCGCACGACGTGGCCGCCGAGGTCTTCGTCGTCGCCTGGCGCCGGCTCGCCGCACCGCCCGAGCACCCGCGGGGGTGGCTGCTCGCGGTCGCCCGGCGCGTGCTGGCCAACGAGCTGCGGCGGCGCCAGCGCCTGGACCGGCTGCACCAGCGCCTCGCCGACGCGCAGGGCGACCCGCCGGTCGTGGTCGGCGCGCCCGCGGACGACCGGCTCGCCGAAGCCCTCGCCCGGCTCAGCGCGCCGGACCGCGAGGTGCTGCGCCTCGTCGGCTGGGAGGAGCTGGACGCCGGGGAGGCCGCCGAGGTGCTCGGCTGCTCCCGCGCCGCGTTCCGGGTACGGCTCCACCGGGCCCGGCGCCGTCTGGAGGCGCAGCTGCGCGACCCCGCCCCCGGCGCACCTGGCCCGGGGACCGGACCTCCCCGGGCCCTGGCCACCCCTCGCCACCCCGTCCAGCAGAGGAGCCCGAGATGAGCACGCCCGACGCGCGCGTCCTCCAGGCCCGGCAGGTGCTGCGCCACAGCAACCCCGTGCCCCCCGCCGCCCTGCGCGGGGCCGCTGCGGACCCCGCGGCGCAGGCCCTGCTGCGCGACATCACCTCCGGGCGGCGGGGGCCGCTGCTCACCGCTGCGCCCGCCGGGACCGGGGCCGCGCGGGCGACCGGGCCCGCGCGGCGGTGGGTGCTGGCCGGTGGGACCGTCGCCGCGCTCACCGCGGCGGGCGTGCTGGTGCGCCTGCCCAGCAGCGGCACCGCCGTGGCCGACGTCCCGCCGGTGCTGCCGTACGCGCTGCCGCAGGGCCAGCCGGCCGCGCCAGCGCTCGAGCGCATCGCAGCCGCCGCCGCGGCGCTGCCAGCACCCGACCACGCGCGGTTCGCGTACGTCCGCACCGACGGCTGGTACCTCAGCACCGCGGTGGCCGGCGGCACGTCCTCGTCAGCGCTGGCAGCCACCCAGTCCGAGACCTGGACGGCCCCGGACGGCAGCGGCCGCTCCCGCCAGGTGCGGGGTCCCGTGCAGGTGGCCCGGGCCGGCAGCCAGGAGACCCTCGACGCCGCCCTCGGCCCGCCGGACCGCGGCGGCGACGGCGTCAGCGAGCAGGTGTTCGGACAGGACGGCCTCGTCCTGTTCCCGCCGGTGGACGTCGCGACCCTCCCGTGGGACGACCCGCAGGCCTGGGCCGACGCCGTCCACCGCCACCACGGCACGGGCATCCCGGTGCCGGTGGACGTCGTCGAGGGGGTGGCGGCGCTCTTCGCGGAGCAGCCGCTCGACCCTGTCGACCGCGCACGGGTCTGGCGGCTGGTGGCCGGCCTGCCCGGAGCCACCGACCGGGGCCCCCTCGCCGACCGGCTCGGCCGCCCGGGGCGAGCGATCACGCTGGACGACGACGGCAGCGCGCACGGCCTGCCGCTGCAGCTGCTGCTCGTGGTCGACGAGGGGACGGGCGAGCTGCTCGAGGCCGACCAGGTGCTCACCACGGACCCGGGGGCGCTGGGCGTGCGGGTCCCCGCGGTCCAGGAGCTCACCGTGATCGTGGCGTCGGGCTGGGTGGACGACGACGACGAGCGCCCGGCCGGTGCGGCGTGAGGGGCGTCGCCGGGGTGCTCACGCCCAGCGCCGACGCCGTCGTCCTCCCCGAGCTGTCCCGGGCGGCGACCGCGCGGACCGCCGCGGTGACCGGGCTGGTGGCGGGGGTGGTCAGCTTCGCCGCCTACGACGCGCTGCCGGCCCCGTGGGACCGGCTCGGCGGCTCCGCCGGTCTGTGGTGCCTGCTCACCTGGTGGGCGGGCCGACGCGTCCGGCCGCCGTCGCTGCCCTGGGCAGCGCTGGCCGGGCTGGTCACCCAGCTGTGCCTGCTGGCCGGCTTCTACGGAGCGCTCGTGGTGCTCGCGGGACGCGGTGAGGACCCCCGTCGCGTGCTGGCCTGGGCGGTGCTGGCGCTCCTCGCCGGGCCCCTGTTCGGCGCGCTCGGGACCCTCCGCTGGGTCCGCGGCTGGCCGGCGTCGGCCTCGGCGGCGCTCGCGGGGGCTGCCGTGGCCCTGGAGCCGCTGGTCGGCGTGGCTGAGAGCACCGGCCCGGCCGACGAGGACCTGTGGTGGTGCGCCGCGGCCACGGTGACGGGGCTCGTGGTGGCCGCCGCCGGCGCACCGCGGGGCCGGTGGCTGCAGGCCGTGGCGCTCGCCGTCGTGGTGGTGGCCGTGGGCGCTGGCGCCGTGGCGGTCCTGGCCGGCCGGCAGCTCGGCCTGCTGTGACCTCACGAGTGGGGGCGCGGGCGTTGCCCGCCGGGTCCACCGGCGAGACGATCAGCCCGTGAGCGACGACCAGCCCCGTGACGTCGACGACGGCGCCGCGGCCCGGAGGGCGCGCTTCGGGACGCTGCCCGAGCACGCCGACCCCAGCACGTGGACCACGGCGCAGCCGGTCGAGCACGGCCCCGAGCCGGAGCCGGACCGCTTCGAGGAGCTGCGCCGCAACCTGCTGCTCGGCGGCGCCTGAGACCTCAGAGGATCTGGAGGAGCCGCTCACCAGGGTCGGATGCCGGCCCTCGGCGGTGGTGTTCCGCCGCCTCGGAGGATCGGCCCCTTGGGCGTGGTCGGCTGGTCACGCTGAAGGGGCACATCCTCCGAGGTGCCCGACCGCGGCGCCCGCGGCTGGCCGCGACCGGTTGCCGCGGGGATCCTCGACGCGCTCTCAGCCGCAGGTCAGCGCCACCTGCCGGGCCGCCCAGGCGGTGCGCCGCCACGGCGTCCGGCGGCAGGCCTCAGCGGGTGGGGGTCGCGCCGCCCACCACGAGCGCCTCGCCCACACCGTGCCCGGTGAGCCAGGCGGTGGTCGCGGTGCCCCAGCCGCTGGGGCGGACCAGCAGCACCACCTGGCCGGCGGCGCCGGAGACCAGCGCGTCGGCCAGGCGCGCGTCGTCACCGGAGGCCACCAGCACGCGCTTCGTGGCGACGCCCCGGGCCACCGCGTGGTCGGCCACGGCGGCGGCGGTGCCGTAGCGGTCGTTCCCGGCGAGCCGCTCGTCGGCGCCGAGGGCCGTGGCCACGTCGGCGGGCACCGAGGTGGTCCCGCCGACCACCACCACGGTGCGCCCGCTGGTCGCGGCCGCCAGGGCCGTGGTCACGTCCGCGGCGCGCGGCGGGGCCAGCAGCACGGGCGCGCCGAGAGCCGCGGCGGTGCCGCCCACCGCCACGGCGTCGGCCAGCGACCCGCTGCCGCGCGCCACGTACGCCACCGAGCTGCCGGCGAGCTCCGGCCGGGCGGCCACGGCCAGGGCCGTGCCGTAGCGGTCGGCGCCGGCCACGCGGGTCACGGTCAGCCCGAGCGCCTGCAGGTCCGCCACCACGGCCGGGGAGACGCTGGCCTCCCCGCCGACCACCACCACCGAGCGGATGGACGGCGTGGCCCGCAGCAGGTCCGCCGCGGCCGGTGACAGCCCACCGGTGGTGGTGAGCAGCAGGGGGCCGCCGAGCTTCCGGGCCAGCGGCGCCGCCGGCACGCTGTCCACCAGCTTCTCCCCGGACACGACCACCGCGGTCGTCGGCGCGCTGGCCACCTCCGCGGCCAGAGCGGCGCCGGTGCGGTAGCGGTCCTCGCCCTTGACCACCCGCGTGGGCACCGCCGGAGCCGGCGTCGCCGCAGGGGAGGACGAGGGGGAGGAGGACGGGGACGACGACGGCGTGGCGGTGCCCGCCCACGGGCCGGCGTAGTAGTCGCCGAAGACCACGGTGCCCCACATGCGGCCGGCGCGGTCGTAGGAGATGCCGTAGCCGACCGTGTCGAAGGCGCCGTTGTCGATGTTGGCGCGGTGGCCGGCGGAGTCCATCCACATCTGCTGCATCTGCGGGCCCGAGCCGGAGTTGTAGGCGATGTTCTCCGCGGCGCCGCGCCACCCCCCGGGCATCGTCCTGGTGTAGTCGTAGGCGGGCTCAGCGGGGGAGTGGACCAGCGCGGAGCTGCCCGCACCGCCGTCGGCCTTGGCGGCCATCCGGTCCGACCACTTCTGCGCCACCGCGTCCAGCGCCGCGTCGCGGTGCAGGGCGTCCAGGCCCTTCGCAGTGCGCTCGGCGTCGGTGCCCTGCTGGATCGCGGCGATGGCCGCCTTCTGGGCCGGTGCCTGCGCAGCGCTGACGTCCGCCAGCACCGCCGAGTGCGCGGGCGGCGCGGACAGGACGGCCCCTGCGGCCACGGCGCACAGCGCACCGGCCAGCACCACCACCGTCAGGCGCGTGGACCGGGGCCGGGGGTCCGACGGGGGCTCGGGGAAGACCTGCACGTGCCGGAACCTAGGCCCGGCGGGGCCGCCCCGGGAGGCTTTTGGGATCACCGGCGGCCGCGGCCCGCCGTGGCGCGCCGTGACGCGCAGTGAGGGGAGGCGCAGTGAGGGGAGGCGCAGATCCGCTCCCCGGCCGGAGGGCCCCGGGCGACCGGGGCGATGATCGGACCCCCGCTCGCGCCAGGAGGTCCGCCCGTGTCCGTCGTCATCATCAACGCCCTCGACGTCCCCGACGGCGCCGGTCCCGAGGTGGAGCGGCGCTTCGCCGCGCGCCGGCACGCCGTGGACGGCGCCGAGGGCTTCGAGGGCTTCCAGCTGCTGCGCCCGGTGGCCGGGGAGAGCCGGTACTTCGTGGTGACGCAGTGGGCCAGCCGCGAGGCCTTCGAGGCCTGGCGCGACGGCAGCGCCCGGGTGGCCCACAGCGACGGCGACGGCGGACCCGCCCCGCGCCGCCCGGTGGCCACCGGCTCGGCGCTGCTGGAGTTCGAGGTGGTGGACCTGTGACGGGCCCGATCGGGCGAGAGCGCGCCACAGCTTGTTCAGCCTGGTCAAGGTGAGGTGAGAACGCGTCGATGCACCCTCACCGGTCGAGCGCTCGGGCGGTCAGCACCACGTTCGGAGCCGTCATGACCGCCGTCGAGCCGCACGCAGACCTGGTCGGCCTGCTCGCAGACCACTCCTCAGACGTCGAGGGCGACCCCCGTGACGGCGGGGACGAGCTGCGGCGCCTGCTGCGCGAGCAGCGGCTGGTCAGCTGGTTCCAGCCGATCGTGGACCTGTCCACCGGGGCCGTCGTCGCGCACGAGGCCCTGGTGCGCGGTCCCCTCGACTCCCCGCTGCACCTGCCGGACGCCCTGTTCGGCACGGCCCGCCGCCACGGCCTGCTCTCCGAGCTGGACGCCGCCTGCCGCGCCGCCGCCTTCCGCGGCGCCGCGGTGCACGGCCTGGTGGAGCCGCTGTCGCTGTTCGTCAACGTGGAGCCGGAGGTGCTCGACAGCGCCCCGCTCGACGTGCTCCTGGAGATCGCCGCCAGCGCCCCCGGCCACCTGCGGGTGGTGGTGGAGCTGACCGAGCGGGCCCTCGCCAAGCGCCCGGCGGAGCTGCTGCGCACCGTGGAGCGGGTCCGCGAGGCCGGGTGGGCGGTGGCCCTGGACGACGTCGGTGCCGAGGAGCTCTCGCTGGCGTTCATGCCGCTGCTGCGCCCCGACGTGGTGAAGCTGGACCTGCGCCTCGTGCAGGACGCGCCCGGCCCCGACGTCGCGCAGGTGATGAACGCCGTCAACGCCTACGCCGAGGACAGCGGCGCCCTGGTGCTGGCCGAGGGCATCGAGCACGCCGACCACCTGCGCCTGGCGCAGGCGCTCGGCGCCGGGCTGGGCCAGGGCTGGCTCTTCGGCCGGCCCCAGGCGGTGCCCGCCGACCACCCGCCCACCGGGTCCCTGCAGCTGCCGCGCCGCGGCACGGGCGCCGGTCCGGACCCGCTGACCTCCAGCCCGTTCGCCCTCCTGCCCGAGGGCGTGGAGCTGCGTCGCGCGCCCAAGAAGCTGCTCGTGGAGCTCAGCAAGCAGCTGGAGCGGGAGGCGCTGCGCCAGGGAAGCACCTGCGTGGTGGCCTCCACCTTCCAGGAGGCGCGGCACTTCACGCCCGCCACCACCGGCCGCTACCGCGACCTCGCCGAGCGCACCGCCTTCGTGTGCGCCCTCGGGGAGGACCTGCCCGCCGAGCCGATGCCCGGCGTGCGCGGCGCCACCCTGTCCGCGGACGACCCGGTGCGCGGGGAGTGGGACGTGGTGGTGATCGCCCCGCACTTCGCCGCGGCGCTCCTGGCCCGCGACCTCGGCGACGACGGACCCGACCCGGCCCGCCGCTTCGAGTACGCCCTCACCTACGAGCGCTCCACCGTGGCCGCCGCCGGGCGAGCGCTGCTCGCGCGGGTGGCGGCCCAGGACGAGGCGCGGCCCGTCGTCGTCCCCCAGCAGGCGGTGGTGCCGGCGGCCGAGGTGGGCGGCTCCCGCCGCGCCTCGCGCCCGGCGAGGCCGGGGGACGTCCCGAGCGGCCCCACCGGCAGCGGCGTCCTGGGCGGCGAGGTGACCGACGCGCTGCTGCGCCGTGCGCTGGCCGCCTCCACCAGCGGCGTCTGCATCGCCGAGCTGCGCCGCCCCGACCAGCCGCTGGTGTACGTCAACCCCGCCTTCGAGCGGCTGAGCGGCCTGCCCGCCGAGCAGGTGCTCGGCCGCAACTGCCGCTTCCTGCAGGGCCCGGAGACCGACCCGGGGGTGGTCGCCTCCATCCGCTCGGCCATCCGCGCCGGCCGCGAGTGGACCGGCGTGGTCCTCAACCACCGCGGCGCCGACCGCGAGCCGTGGTGGAACGAGATCCACCTGTCTCCGGTGCGCGACGACGACGGCGTGCTCGCGCAGTACATCGGCGTGCAGACCGACGTCACCGAGCACGTCCTCGCCCAGCGCGAGCTGGCCGCCGAGCGCGACCGCAGCGCCGCGCACCTGGCGCGCATCGAGCAGCTGGCGTTCACCGACCCGCTCACGGGCCTAGACAACCGCCGCCGCTTCGAGACGCGCCTGGAGACCGCCCTGTGGGACGCCCGCGCCGGGGGCAGCGCGCTGGCGGTGGTGCTGCTGGACCTGGACGGGTTCAAGGCCGTCAACGACACCCACGGCCACGCCGCCGGTGACGAGCTGCTGGTGGCCCTGGCCGCCCGGCTGCGCCGGCGCCTGCGCCGCGCGGACCTGGTCTGCCGCCTCGGCGGGGACGAGTTCCTGCTGGCCCTGCCCGGTCTGGACCCGGTGGTCGCCGCCGAGCAGGTGGCCGCGGTGGTGGCCCAGGTCTGCCAGGACGTCACCGAGCCGGTGCCCACAGGCTTCGGCGAGGTCGCCGTGGGCGTCAGCGCCGGGGTGGCGCTGCACCCGGCCGACGGTGACGCCGTCACCGCCCTCGTGCACGTGGCCGACCAGCGGATGTTCGCCCAGAAGCGGGCCCACCGCCGCCGCTGACCGGCGGGTCAGGGTGCTGCGGTGGCGCCCCGGTCGAGGGCCTCGGTGGCGCGCCGCAGGAAGGCGAGCACCACCTCCCGCTCGTCGGGAGGCAGCTCGCGGCTGACCGCGTCGAGGCCGGCGATGGGGGCCGACCACGCGGCGTCGTTCGCCGCGCGGGCGCCCTCGTCGAGGACGACGAGCGTGCGCCGGCGGTCGGTGGGGTGCGGGTGCCGGTGCACATGGCCGGCGGCGGCGAGCCGGTCCACCAGCACCGTGGCCGAGGCGGTGCGGATGCCGAGCCGCTCGGACAGGTCAGCCACCCCCAGCGGGCCGTGGTTCCCGAGCAGGTAGAGCGCGGTGACGTCGGTGGTGCCCAGGCCCTGCTGCCGCGAGACCCGCGCCAGCAGCTCGCGGCTGGCGTCGGTGAAGGCCTGCAGGGCCCGCGTCACGTCGTCCGGCTCGAAGTGCACCGGTCACCCCTGTTCGCTAGATTGTCTATCTACTAGGCAGTCTAGCGACGAGGAGTGGCCGTGGCCATCTCGAAGGTCCTCATCAGCGGCGCCAGCATCGCCGGCCCGGCGCTGGCGCACTGGCTGGCCCGCGCCGGCACGTCGGTCACGGTGGTGGAGCGCGCACCCGAGCTGCGCGCGGGCGGCCACAACGTGGACGTCCGCGGCGCCGGCCGCGAGGTGCTGCGCCGGATGGGCCTGGAGCAGCGCGTGCTCGCGCACACCACCGGCGAGGAGGGCACCCGCTTCCTCGACGAGCGCGGCCGCGTGCTCGGGGAGTTCCCCGCCTCCACCTCCCAGACCGGCGGACCGACCGCCGAGGTGGAGGTGCTCCGGGGGCGCCTGAGCCGCCTGCTGGTGGACAGCTGCGACGGGCTGCCCGGTCGCGTCGAGTGGCGCTTCGGGGACCAGGTCGCCGAGGTCGACGACACCGGCGACGACACCGGCGGCGGGGTCGACGTCACCTTCGCCTCCGGCGCGCGCGAGCGCTTCGACGTCGTCGTCGTCGCGGAGGGCCTGCGCTCGCGCACCCGACGGCGCGTGTTCGGCGAGGGCCACGTCCGCGAGCTCGGCGCCTACTGCGCCTACCTCACCGTCCCCCGCGAGCCCGGCGACGACCGCTACTGGACCTGGCAGGTGCTCGGCCGGGGCCGCAGCGCCCACCTGCGCCCCGACGACGAGGGCACCACGCGGGGGCTGCTGACGTTCCTGTCCGACGTGCCGGGCCTGGACGAGCTCGAGCCCCGGGCCACGGCGCACGTGCTGCAGCGCCTCTACGCCGGCACCGGCCCCGTCGGCGAGCGGCTCACCGCCGCGCTCGACACCCAGCCGTACTACGTCGAGGCGCTCGGCCAGGCGGTGCTGCCGCGCTGGTCGAGGGGCCGGGTGGTGCTCGCCGGCGACGCCGCGCACTGCGCGTCGCCGATCTCGGGCATGTCCACCACGCTCGCCCTGGTCGGCGCCCACGTGCTGGCCGGTGAGCTGACGCGGCCGGGTGCCTCGCCCGCCGCGGCGCTGGACGCCTACGAGCGGGTCCTGCGGCCCCTGGTCGACGCCGCGCAGAAGCTGCCGCCGGGCACCCCGCGGATCGGCAACCCGCGCCGCACCGCCGAGATCCGGGTGCTGGGCGCGCTGGTGGGGCTCGCCTCCAGCCGGGCCGTGCGACGCCTGAAGCTGGGGGAGAAGCTCATCGCGCCGCCGGCTGACGCCGTCGACCTGCCCGTCTACGCCCACCTGGCCTGAGGCGCGCCGAGGGACCGCTCTCAGCAGAGCGCCGCACCGGCGGGGCCGCCGGTGCAGGTCACCACCTCGGCGGCCCACACCAGGCCCTCGGGCGCCTGCAGGCCCACCTGCACCGGCTGGCCGTCCCCGGTGAACGGCCGCACGAGCACGTCGTCGGGGCAGCGCTGCGCGGGGGCGTCCTCGCCGTCCAGGCTGAGGCGCACCGGCACGGGGCGCAGGCACGCCAGCACCACCGCGTACGGGCGCCCCGGGGCGGTGAGCAGCACGGGCAGCCACCCGGTGCCGCGGCGCACCGTCAGCGGCACCGCGGGCAGCCGGGTGGACGTGCCGAGCACCGCCGCCCGCACCACCCCGGACGCCGTCTCGGTGTCCACCCACAGCCCCGGCACCAGCTCGGCGTCACCGGCGGCCAGCACCTCTCGCGTGCTCGCCCCGGCGGGCAGCAGCGTCCCGCCCGGCCCGCCGCCCGGCGGCAGCGCGATCCCGGTCGCCGCGTCCGCAGCGGACGTGCACAGCCCGCCGCGGCCCAGCACGTCCTCGGTCGGGCGCACCACCAGGCACACCGTGCCCGGGGTCGTCCCCAGCGCCACCCAGTACGACGCCGCGGGCGCCACCGCCAGCAGCCGCTCGGTCCCCCGCCGCACGCCCACGTCCTCCGCGAGGCCGTCGTCAGGGAGGGCCGTGCCGGCGCGGGCGGGCTCGTCGAGCACCGGGACAGCTCCTGGGCGCTCGCCGACCCGTCCAGCCGGGTGGGGCCGCGGTCCGCGGCGCGCCGCTGCGCCACCACGCCCACCCCCAGCGCCACCAGCACGACGACGACGGCCGCGGCCACCACCCGCCGCCTGCGGCGCGGCGCGTCCGTCCCGGCGCGCACAGCAGGCCGTCGGCCGCCGCCGTCAGCGTCGTCGCGGTCGCCGTCGTCGTCGTCGCCGTCGAGGTCGAGCTCGTCACCACCCCCGGCGGACCCCCTCACCGCGGCCCCCACGACGGCACCGTCTCACGGCCGCAGCCGTCGGCACCCATGACGTCTTGTGCTCAGGGCGTAGCGCTGCGTCGCGTATGGTCACAAACTGTGCAGATGCGCGACGACGTGACGCCGGGCGGCTGCGGATGACGACGGTGAACGTCGTCGACCTGCGGGCGCACGACGACCTCGACGGCCTGTCCGAGTTCGAGCTGCTGGACCTGTACCTGCGGGTGCGGCGCCTGCTGGCCGAGCGGCTCTCCAGGCACGAGGGGTCGGAGTCGCTGGAGATGTTCTTCTCCCGCATGGCCGAGGTGGTCGAGCCCGCCGCGCCGGCGCACCCGGTGCCCAAGGCCCGGATCTCGCCGCGCGAGCGGGAGGTGCTGCACTTCCTGGCTCAGCAGAAGACCAACGCCGAGATCGCCGCCACGCTGTTCATCAGCGAGAACACGGTCAAGAACCACGTGTCGAGCATCCTCGCCAAGTACGAGGTGGGCACCCGGCACGGCGCGGTGATGGCCGCCATCCGCGAGGGCACCCTCACCGTCGACTGACCAGCAGGCGCTGCTGGGTGCGGAGGTGGTGCTCAGGGCGCCGGGACGACGACCTCCACTCGTGCCTCGGCGAGCGCACGGGCCATGTCAGCTGGGGGCGGGGCGTCCGAGACCAGGTAGTCGACGCCGCCCAGCTCTGCAACCTGCGCGAACATCCGGCGCCCGAACTTGGAGCTGTCCACCAGCATCGCCACCTCGGTGGCGCGGTCCATCATCTCCCGCATCATCGCGGCCTCGGACAGGTTGGACCCGGAGTAGCCGCCCTCGAGAGACGCGGCGCCCACGGCGATGAGCGCCAGGTCGCACTGCACGTCCACCTCACCGCCCGTGAGGCCGCTGCGGAACACCACGGGTCCGACGGTGGTCTGCGAGCTGTGGCGCACCGTGCCGCCGAACAGGCACAGGTCACGCACCGCAGCCGGATTCAGCTCGGAGGAGAGCAGCAGGTTGTTGGTGGCGACGGTGAGGTCGCGGTGGTCGCGCAGCGCGCGCCCGACCGCAAGCACGGTGGTGCCGCCGTTCAGCATCACCGCCGACCCGTCGGCGACCAGGCCGGCCGCCAGCTCGCCGATGACGTCCTTCGCGCTCGCCTGCATGCGCCGCCGCACGTCGACGGCGGTCTCGATGCGCGGCACCGCCGACGGGCTCATCGCACCACCGTGCGTGCGGATGACCACGCCCTCGGTGCCGAGCTGGTCAAGGTCTCGGCGGATGGTGTCCAGGGACACCTGGAAGTGCTTGGCCAGCTGGGTCACGCTCACCTGGCCGTGCTCCGTGACGTAGGACGCCAGCTCGACCTTGCGACCTGCGGGGATCCGGCGAGGCCCTTGCGGAGATTCGACAGCGTTTGCAGCAGACACCTGCAAAAAGTAGCATGAAATTGCAAGAGTCGTCTAGGTTCCGACGAGCGCGTCCGCCACTGCTGGTGCTGCGCGAAGCCTTGGCCAGTGCGCTTCGTCGCGCGTCAAGGCTGGTTTGTTGACCTCGGGACGCGCAGGCTTCTGCGGCTCGCTGCTTGACCTTGCGTAAAAGCCGCACTAACTTGCAGCCATCCCGCTGGGAGAGCGCACTGAGGCGCAGCAAGCGGAAGCAGATGGAGGACTACACATGGGCAAGGGTGCTCGGATGCGGCGCGCGCTCGCGGCGGCCGTTGGCGTCTCGGCGCTGGCGCTGGTCAGCGCGTGCGGCGGTGGCTCCAGCGCGGACACGGGGTCCGGCGGGAGCAGCGGCGGCGACGTGACGCTCGAGTTCTCGCAGTGGTGGGAGCCGGAGCTGCCGGCCGGGGAGCTGCGAGGTCTCATGGACGACTTCGAGGCCAAGAACCCCGGCATCAAGGTCAAGCTGCTCTCGGGGCCCTACGCGTCCACCAAGGAGCAGGTCACCGCCGGCGCCGCCTCGGGGACCATGAGCGACGTCGTCGGGCTCGACGGGGCCTGGGTCAACGAGTTCCACGACCAGAACGCCCTGGCCGACCTGTCGGGGCTCATGAAGGACGCCGGCTACGACGACAGCCAGCTGGCGAGCCAGGTCAAGGTGGACGGGTCCACCTACATGATCCCCGTCGTGAACTTCGCCTACATGATGTTCACCAACGACGACCTGCTGGCACAGGCGGGCGTCGCCGAGCCGCCGAGCACCCGCACGGAGTTCGCGGCTGACGCCAAGGCCATCACGGCCGGCGGCAAGGCGAGCGGCTGGATCCTTCCACTCTCGCTCGACGCCCCCAACGGCGTGCAGAACGACGTCATGTCGTGGAACTGGGCGTCCGGCGGGTCGATGCTCAAGGACGGCAAGCCCGACCTCACCAACGCCGACGTGACCAGCACCATCGACTACGTCAACGAGCTCAACAAGGCGGGGGTGCTCGCCCCGGGCACCGCCACCCTCAAGGAGCAGGACAAGGTCGAGGAGTTCACCAACGGCCGCGTCGGCATGATGATCGACTCCCTGGCGCACATCAACACCATCCGCAAGGACGCGCCGAACCTGAAGTTCACCGTCTCGGCCATTCCCGCCAAGGACGGCTACACCGGCAAGCGCGGTGTGCCGTACGCCTCGTGGGGCATCGGCGTCGCTGAGAACAGCAAGCACAAGGCGCAGGCCTTCAAGCTGGTCGAGTACCTCCTCAGCGCCGAGACCAACGGCAAGCTCGCCACCGCTGCGAACGCCTTCCCCGGCAACAAGACCGCCGTCCCGGACTACGTCAAGAACGACGCATCCTTCAAGCAGGCGTTCGACGTCTGGAGCGCGGGCACCCCCGCCAACGAGTTCGTGGGGCTGCCGGTGGCGGAGACCCTCATGCGCGACCTCGGTGAGCAGCTGCAGCTCGAGCTGCAGGGCAGCCAGGACACGGCAACCACGCTCAAGAACGCGCAGGCGGCCTGGATGAAGGAGTTCTGAGCCGGACCCCGACCGGCCAGCCCACCCCCTGGTCGCGCCCACTGCGGTGCGACCGGGGGCGGTCCACTACCGAACCAGGAGATCTCGTTGTGGCAACCCCCACCCTGCCGAGGGCGCTGGACCCGTCCGGTGCTGCCTCGGACCCGGCCGCGCCCCCGCCCGGCCACGCCGCCCGTGCCTGGCGCCGCAGGCTGACGCCGTACGGCTTCCTGTCCCCAACGCTGGTGCTCCTGGCGGTCCTCATGGCCACCCCGATCGCCATGGTGGTCTGGTACTCGCTGTTCAACCGCGTCATCACCGCCCGCAGGTCGACCTTCATCGGCTTCGACAACTACGCCCAGGTCCTCACCGACCCGGTCTTCTACACCGCCGTCAAGAACACCGCAGTCTTCACAGGGACGAGCGTGGTGGCCCACTTCGCCATCGGGCTGGCCTTCGCGCTCCTGCTCAACACCCCGCTGCTCAGCCAGCGGGTGCGAGCGGTGTTCCGCGTCTTCTACATCCTCCCGTGGCTCTTCACCATCGCCATCACCGCGGTGCTGTGGCGCATGCTGCTGAACCCCCACGGCGTGGTGAACTACCTGCTGGGCACCCTCGGCGCGACGGACGGGCGCACGGAGTGGCTCAGCTCGCCGCACACCGCGCTGTGGGCGGTGACCTTCATCAACATCTGGTCCGGCTACCCGTTCTTCATGGTCTCGCTGCTCGCGGGCCTGCAGGGCATCTCGGCGGACCTCTACGAGGCCGCCCGCGTGGACGGCGCCGGACCCGTGCAGCGGTTCTTCAGCGTGACGCTGCCGCAGCTGCAGCCGATCATCGTCTCGATGGCCCTGCTGGACGTCATCTGGACCACCCAGCAGTTCGCGCTGATCTGGATGACCACCGGCGGTGGTCCCGTCTCGGCCACCGAGGTGCTCAGCACCTACACGTACAAGCTGGCCTTCGCAGACTTCGACTTCGCGGTGGCCTCGGCGGCCGCCGTCGTCGTCTTCCTCTTGTCGATGGTGCTGGCTGTCCTGTACGTCCGACACCAGAAGGCGAGGGACTGATCGTGACCACGACGATCCCCACGCGGCAGCTCCCCGCGGGGCTGAGGCGCCAGAGGGCGCTGCAGAAGACCGCCTTGGTCGTGGCGCTGTTGCTGGGCGCCTGCTTCGCGGCGCTCCCGGTGCTGTGGATGCTGTCGACCTCGTTCAAGGCCAACAGTGAGATCTTCGAGTTCCCGCCGCGGCTGGTGACCGAGAGCTTCTCGTTCCACGCCTATGCGACCATTCTCACCGACCCCGCGAAGGTGCGGTTCTTCGTCAACAGCTACGTCGTGGCGGGCGCCGTCACGGTGCTCACGCTCTTCGTCTCGGTGCTCGCGGCCTACGCGTTCAGCCGCTACGAGTTCCCCGGGAAGCGCGCCGTCAACGTGGTCATCATCAGCGTGCAGGCGGTACCGCCGATAACCCTGCTCATCCCGTACTTCGGTCTGGTGGTCGGCCTCGGCCTCTACAACACCTACCCGGGGCTGATCTTGACCTACATGGTGTTCACGCTGCCCTACGCGATCATCATGATGACGGGCTACTTCAATACCCTCCCGCGCGAGCTGGACGAAGCTGTGAAGGTCGATGGCGCCGGGCCGCTGACCGCTCTCTTCAAGATCCTCGTGCCCATCTCGGTGCCCGGCCTCGTCTCGGTGGGCGTGTACACCTTCATGATCGCCTGGAACGAGTACCTGTTCGCGCTGACGCTCACCCGCACCCCCGACATGCGGACCGTGCCGATCGGCATCCAGCTGCTCATGGGACAGCACTCCTACGAGTGGAACGAAATGATGGCGATGAGCGTCCTCGGGTGCGTCCCTGTGCTCGTCCTCTTCGCCTTCTTCCAGCGCTACTTCATGGGCGGCATGACCGCCGGCGCCGTCAAGGTCTGACGAGCCCCTTACGCCACCCCCTTCCCAGACCCCCAACGACCCCCTGGTCGTCGAAGAGAACCGAGGAGACCGCTGTGCTCATCAACGGGACCGACCTGCTGTCCGTGGCCAACAAGAACAACTTCGCCGTGCCGGCGTTCAACATCTCTGACTGGAACATGGCCCAGGGCGTCTTCGCCATCAGCGAGGAGAAGAAGGCGCCGGTCATCATCGCCATCCACCCCGACGAGCTGTCGCACACCGGTGACGAGCTCATGGCTGCCATCACCCAGCGCGCGCACCGCTCCTCGGTGCCGGTGACCATCCACTTCGACCACGGTGGCACCTACGAGCAGATCATCCACGCCATCCAGGCCGGCTTCACCTCGGTGATGTTCGACGGCTCCACCCTGCCGTTCGAGGAGAACGTCCGCCTCACCAGGCAGGCGGTCGACGCCGCGCACGCAGTGGGTGTCTCCGTGGAGGGGGAGCTGGGGACCATCGGCAAGACGGACTCCGAGGCCGAGGCGGGCACCGCCCAGATCATCTACACCGACCCCGAGGATGCGGTGTCGTTCGTCGCCCAGACCGGCGTGGACAGCCTCGCCATCGCCATCGGGACCTGCCACGGCATCTACCCCTCGTGGATGAAGGCCGAGCTCAAGCTCGACCTCTTGACGGAGATCAAGGGGAAGGTCGGCGTGCCGCTGGTCCTTCACGGCGGGTCGAACAACCCCGATGCCGAGATCGGGGAGTCGGTGCGACTCGGAGTCAACAAGATCAACATCTCTAGTGACATCAAGGTCGCCTACCACGCCAAGATGCGCGAGGTGCTGGCCGACGGCGGGCTGCGTGAGCCCAACTCCATCCAGCCGCCGTGCATCGCTGCCATGAAGGTCACCGCGGCCCAGAAGATCGACCTCTTCGACGCCGCCGGCAAGGCCTCCCTGTACTGACCCGCCCCACCTGACCCGAGCACCTCGGCGGAGCCGCCTGATGAGTCGCACCCCCCTCGACGAGGTCCCCCCGGTCGGAGACGCTCGCCGCGTGGTCCTCGGCCTCGGGGGGTGCCTCGACTACGAGGTCAGCTGGGACTCCAGCGTCCTGGCCGACCTCGTGGCCGAGCATCGGATCACCTCTGCCGACCTCGACGCCACCGCTGGACGCGCCTTCGCGGTGGTCACCGAGCGCGACCTGGTCTGCTCGATCCTCGGGTTCGTCCGGGCCGACAGCGGCGGCGAGCGCTTCGTGGACTCCTCAGCGGTCCTCGAGGCGTTCGCCGCCCGGAGCGAGCGGCGCACCACGGTCGGGGGGACCTGCGTGCGGGCCGCCCTCGCCATGGCAGTCCTCGGCGTTCCCAGCACGGTGCACCTGGTCTCGATCGACGACCAGGTCCGTAGCCTCATCCCGCCCAGCGTGCGTTGGATCTGCAGCGCTTCGGAGGACACCGTAGACCCGCACGTCATCATCCAGGTGCCGCCAGGAGCGAGCGTGCCGCTGGCGGACGGTGGCGTTGTCGCCGCCCGGCGGGCCAACCGGCAGATCTACGCCAATGACCCGCCCAACCGGTCGATGCTCCTCAGTCCCCGGCTGGGTGAGGAGCTCACGGGCGCACGCGTCTTCGGCGTCTCCAACTTCAACTCCATGCAGGACGAGGCCTTGCTGCGCTCCCGCCTGGACGACCTGCTCGCCCACATGACCTCGTTGCCCGCCGACGCACTCGTCCTCTTCGAGGACGCCGGGTACCACCGTCCGGCGCTGCGTCGGGTGGTGCACGAAAGGCTGCTCCCGTTCGTCGACGTGCTGAGCATGAACGAGGACGAGCTCCAGCAGCTGGTCGGCCACCCCGTCGACCTGCTCGACCCTCCCGCAGTGCTCGCCGCGCTGCGCCAGCTGTCCGCCGCGCTCCCTGAGCGCACCACGCTGGTGGTGCACACGGGGCACTGGGCCGCCGCTCACGGGAGGCATGCCGAGCGTCTCCGTCCGGCACTGTCGACGGCGAACGCCCTCGCCGGCACCCGCTACCTGCGCGGTGACGAGTTCACCGCCGCAGACGTGGCCGCGGTGCGCGAGCTGCCTCGCCAACCGCGCGCCGCCGAGCTGGCCACAGCGCTGGAGGCGGCCTCCAGACCCTGCGGTAGAGCGATCAGCTGCGTGGCCGCGGCGCACCTCGACGCGGCCATGCCGACGACGATCGGCCTCGGCGACACGTTCGTCGGCGGGCTCGCCATGTCCCTGGCCGATCTCGACCCCACCACACGCCCCAGCCCTCGGCCGAGGTGTGGCTGAGCAGCCACCGCAGGACGCCTCGGCGCGTCGTGGTCACTGAAGGTGATCACCTCCCTACCGTGTGACGCGACTGCGGGCGGACGTCCTCCCGCTGCCAGCACTCACCCCGGGAGGCCGTGTGGCCAGACGCTCCAGCACGCCCGTCGCGCGGACCGTCGCGTTCACCGCCGCCACCACCGGCCTCGCGGCCGTGGTGGTGGCCCTGTCCGGCGCCGCCGGGGCGGCGCCGCCGGTGTCCGCCGCGTCGTCGACCTCCACCACCCGCCCGGTGGTCGCCGCGACCGCCACCGCCACTGCCACCGCGACCGCCGCGTCGTCGTCGTCAGCGGGTGTCCAGACCGCGCTGGGAGCCCTGGCCTCGGTGACCGTGAAGGGCCGCGCGCCCAAGACCGGCTACACCCGCGACCAGTTCGGCGCTGCCTGGGCCGACGTCGACAAGAACGGCTGCGACACGCGCGACGACGTGCTCAAGCGGGACCTCACGGCCGTCACCTTCGTGCCCGGCACCCGCAGCTGCGTGGTGGCCACCGGCACCCTGGCCGACCTGTACTCCGGCCGCACCATCGCCTTCAGGCGCGGCCCCAGCACCAGCGCCGCGGTGCAGATCGACCACGTGGTGCCGCTGTCGGACGCCTGGCAGAAGGGCGCGCAGAGCTGGACCGCGGCCCGCCGCACGGCGTTCGCCAACGACCCGCTCAACCTCCTCGCCGCCGACGGACCGCTCAACGGCGCCAAGGGAGACAGCGACGCCGCCACGTGGCTGCCGCCCAACACCGCGTTTCGCTGCGCGTACGTGGCGCGGCAGGTGGCCGTGAAGCTCAAGTACGGCGTGTGGATGACCGCGGCGGAGCGCGACGCCAGCAGGGCCGTCCTCACGACGTGCCCGAAGGAGCCGCTGCCCACCAGCGCCGCCGCGCCCCGGCCCAGCTCCCCGACGGCCACCCCCAAGCCGACGACGACGGCGACGACGGCGACCGTCAAGCCCGCCGCGAAGCCCACCAGCACGCCGACCAGCAAGCCGACCAGCAAGCCGACCAGCAAGGTCAGCTACAAGAACTGCACCGCGGTGCGCGCCGCCGGCAAGGCGCCCATCCACCGCGGCGACCCCGGCTGGGACCCGAAGTTCGACCGCGACGGAGACGGCACCGGCTGCGACCGCTGACCGGGCGCCCGGGGTGGCCGGGGCGCAGGATGGTTGCTCATGGCGACCACCGAGCGACCCGGCCACCCGAGCTCGACGACGCGCCGACCGTCGCTCCTGGCCCTCGCGCTCGTGACGGGCATCGGCCCGTTCGCCACCGACACCTACCTCGCCGCGCTCCCGCAGGTCCGTGAGGCGCTCGCGACCAGCTCCACGGGCGCCCAGCTGACCATCACCGGCTTCATCGTGGGGCTGGCCGTCGGCCAGCTGGTGGCCGGGCCCGTCAGCGACGGGCGGGGGCGGCGCGGCGTCGTCGTCCTCAGCGCCACGGCCTTCACCCTGGTGTCGCTGCTGTGCGCCCTGGCGCCGAGCGCCCCGCTGCTCGTGCTCCTGCGCGTCCTGCAGGGACTCGTCGCCGGAGCGGGCGTGGCCGTGGGGCGGGCCGTGGTCAGCGACTCCCACGAGGGACCGGCGGCTGCGAAGGCGTTCGGCACCCTGGCCGCGATCACCCTGCTGGCTCCGGTCGTCGCCCCGGCCGTCGGCGGGCTGGTCCTCGAGGTGGCCGACTGGCGGGCGGTCTTCGGTCTCATGGCCGCGCTGGGGGCGCTCATGCTCGGCGCGGCGCTGGTCGGCGTCCCGGAGACGCTGCCGCGCGAGCACCGCCAGCGCGGCGGGGTCCGGGCGCTGGGCGCGCGCGTCAGCGACCTGGCTCACGACCGCGCCTTCGTCCACCCCGTCGCGGTGCAGTGCCTGGCCACGGCGGGCTTCTTCGTCTACATCGGCGGCTCGTCGATCGTGCTGCAGGGCGCCCTCGGGATCAGCAGCGGCACGTACTCCCTGGTGTTCGCCACCAACGCCGCCGCGATGGCGCTCACCAGCCTGGTCTTCCGCCTCACCGTGGTGCGCCTCGGCGCGAGGGCCCTGCGGCGCGCCGGCCTGCTGCTGTCGACGGCGGGTGCGCTCGTCCTGCTCGTCACCGCGGCAGCGGCCGCCCAGGGCGGCGGCTCCGCCGCCCTGGGCGCGGTGTGGCCGCTGCTCACCGTCGTCGTCGCCGGCATGGGGTTCACGCTGCCGGCGAGCACCGTGCTCGCGCAGGAGGCGGGCCGGCGCTCGGCGGGCACCGCCAGCTCGCTGCTCGGCGGCTCGGGCTTCCTCGTGGGGGCGGCCGTCACGCCGCTGACCGGGGTCGTCGGGGACGAGACCGTGCTCGCGATGGCCGCGCTCATGGTCCCCGGCTTCGTCGCGGCGACGGCCGTGGCGCTCACCGGCGGTCCGCTCCGGCGGGGCGCTCGCTGCGAGAGCACCTGACCGGGACCCCCGGAGATCCTCCGAAGTCCCTGGGGGAGCGCGCGTCACCCTGCGGAGCGCGTCGCCTGCTGCGACCGTTGACCTCTCAGACCGGCATCAGGGGCGGGGGGTGGCGTGAGCAGGTCTCCGCGCGCGCGCACGCTCGCCGCCCTCTCCGCCGCGGCAGTGCTGCTGGCGGTGGGTGCCGCTCCCGCGCAGGCCGGCGGCAGCGCCCCCGGCAGCGACCGCTGGTGGGGCGCCGACAGGTTCGGCACCGCCGCCTCCGTCAGCGACAACGCCTTCCCGGACCCGGCGGTCGACGTCGTCGTCGTCAACGGGGACAGCTACGCCGACGCCCTGGCCGCCGCCCCGCTGGCGGCCTCCCTCGGCGGTCCGGTGCTCACCGTCACGGCCACGGGCATCCCGTCGTCCACGCTCGCGGAGCTGCAGCAGGTCGGTCCCGGGGTGATCTGGGTGGTCGGTGGCCCGGCGGCGGTCAGCGACGACGTGGTGGCCCAGCTCCAGCGGCACGCGGCCTGGGGCGTGCACCGCCTCGCCGGCGACGACCGGTACGCCACCGCCGCGGCGGTCGCCACCAGCGAGTTCACCGGGCAGAGCCACGAGGTCTTCATCGCCTCCGGCGAGGGCTACGCCGACGCGCTGTCCGCCGGGGCCGCCGCCGCCCACGACGGCGCCCCGCTGCTCCTCACCACCGGCGGCGCACTGCCGGACGCCACCCTCGCGGCCCTGCAGGCGCTCGACCCGCGGCGCATCACCGTGGTCGGCGGGGGGTCGGTGGTGTCCTCCGACGTCACCGACGCCCTCGAGCAGCAGCACCCCGGCGAGGTCACGCGCATCGCCGGCAGCGACCGCTACGAGACGGCCGCCCGGGTGGCCGAGGCCGTCGACAAGACCGGCGACGAGGTGGTGCTGGCCAGCGGCGAGGACTTCCCCGACGCCCTCGCCGGCGCCGCCCTCGGCCTGCCCCTGCTGCTGTCCCGGCAGCAGTGCCTCCCGCGGGCCACCGCCGACGCGTACACCGCGCTGCGCACCACGTGGGTCGACGGCCTCGGCGGCACGAACGCGCTCAGCGACGCCGCGCTCGCCGGCACCACCTGCTGATCCCATGCTGGGGGCGTGCGCCGCCCCGGGGTCGAGAGGTCCGCCCGCCACCTGATCGCCCGCGGCGGAGCCGTCCTCCACCGCCCCGTGCACCCCGGCGGCGGCCCGACGTTCCCCCTCACCCACCTGCGCGGCACCCCGCCGGCCCGGCGGCGCGGACTGCCGGTGCTCGTGGTCCCCGGTGGGCCCGGCCTGGCCTCCGCCGTCCCGTACCGCACCTGGCGGCGGCGCGCCGCAGCCCTCGGCATCGACGCGCTCATGATCGAGCACCGCGGCGTCGGCCTGTCCCGCCGTGACGCCGCGGGCCGCGACCTCCCGGTGTCCGCGGTGACGGTGGAGTCCGTGGTGGACGACCTGGTCGCGGTGCTGGACGACGACGACGTCGAGCGCGCCGTGCTCTACGGCGCGTCCTACGGCACGTACGTCGCGCAGGCGTTCGCGGTGCGCCACCCCGACCGCGTGGCGGCGCTCGTGCTCGACTCGCCGATGCTGTCGGTGGTGGACGACGTCGCCGCGGTCCGCGCGCACCGCCGCCGCCTGCTCTGGGACGGGGAGGACCCCGCGCTGGCCGGTGTGGCCGCCGCGGTGCGCGAGCTGGGCTCGGGCGCGGCGGGGCGCGACCGCCAGCAGCAGGCGGAGATGGCGCGGGAGCTCACCGCCGTCGTCACCCTCGTCCACGAGTTCGCCGGGCCCGCCGCCCTCGAACGGCTGCTGAGGGCCCGCGCGCGGGGCCGGCTGCGGTGGCTGTGGTCCCGGCTGGCGGACCTCGGGGCGTCCGAGGCGTCGGAGTCTGTGCAGCGTTTCGTCATGGAGCCGGACCTCGTGGCCGGCATCGCCTACGGCCAGCTCGGCTTCGGGCAGCCGCCGGACGGCGGGCCTCTCGACCCGCAGCTCATCCACGCCGAGGCCGCCACCCACCAGCCGGCGTTCGCCGGTGAGCCGTTCGACCTGGTGGCGGGCCTGCGCCGGGCGGCGTTCCCGGTGGTGGTGGTCTCGGGGGAGCGCGACCTCACCACCCCGCGCCCGGTGGCGGAGCGGGTGGTCTCCCTGGCGCCGCAGGGCCTGCTCGTGGCGCTGCCGGCGACCGGCCACAGCGCCCTGGAGGTGCACCGGGAGGCCTCGCTCTTCGTGGCCCGCGCGGTGGCCGACGGAGACCTCGACCGCCTGCGCGACCCGGTCTCCCTGCGCCACCTGCACCGCCTGCCCCGACGGGGCCTGTCACCCCTGGCCGGCGCCGCCCTGCGCGCCCTCGTGAGCGTGACCTCGTGACTTCCTGACGCGCGGCGTGCCGCCGGGGGCGGGAGCGCAGCCCCCAGGAACCAGCCGCAGCCGCAGCGGGGCCGCACGTCGCCTCGGTGGCGGACCTCGCGAACGGGTGTTCTGCTGGCCGACGGGGAACCACCCCGCCCACCGCAGGAGGACACGTGTCAGAGCAGGCTCCGCAGGACCAGCACGCCGACCGGGCCGTCGAGCTCGCGCTCGCCAACGTGGAGGCCGGCGGCAAGCCGTTCGCGACCGTCGTCGTCGACCGCTCCAGCGGTGAGGTGCTCGCCGAGGCGACCAACCAGGTCGCCCAGTCCGGTGACCTCACCGCGCACGCGGAGATCACGGCCATCCGCCAGCTCGCCGAGCGGGGCCGGACCGGGCTGGAGGGCTGCGACGTCTACGTCACGGCCTACCCCTGCCCGATGTGCCTGGGCGCGCTGTACTACGCCCAGCCCGAGCGGGTGGTCTACGTGGCCACGCGCGAGCAGGAGGACCGCCACTACGAGGACGGCAACCGCTACACCACCCT
Organism: Quadrisphaera sp. RL12-1S; assembly: GCF_014270065.1. NCBI lineage: Bacteria > Bacillati > Actinomycetota > Actinomycetes > Kineosporiales > Kineosporiaceae > Quadrisphaera > Quadrisphaera oryzae. The sequence continues at coordinate 58,245 of NZ_JACNME010000002.1, forward strand.
CGCCACCTTCTACGACGAGTACGCCAAGCCCGTCGCCGAGCGCTCCCTGCCCGCGGTGCAGGCCCAGCACCCCGACCCGGAGTCGCCGTTCCGCGCGTGGAAGCAGGCGCACCCCGAGGCGTAGCCGCGCGGCGCCGCGAGGTCAGCGGCGGCGGCCGCCGCTCTTCCTCGCCGGGCGCGGGCGGCTCGGCCGCCCGGCCCAGGCGCTGAACGAGCGCAGCGACCCGGACCCCGGGCGCCGCAGCCACGGCCAGGGGTGCAGGGCCACCACGTCCAGCTGCGCCGAGCGGCGCTTGAACCCCGGCACGTACGCCCAGGTCGTCGCGAGCGGTCGGCCCGCCAGCTCGGTGACCGGGTCACCGAGGTGCACCTCCAGGGGGCGGGCCTCGCCGATGTCCGCCAGCGCCTCGGTGAGGAACACCAGGCGCTTGCCCGACAGCCGCAGCGAGCGCAGCAGCGGCTCGTCGAGGACGAAGACCGCCGGCAGGTCCGGGTGGGCCGACAGCGCCGGGTCGGCGTCCCCGAGGGACTCCGCCGTCAGCCACACCGCCTCGGGCTCCCCGGTCAGCACCGGGTGCTCCGGGCCGCCGTCGGTCTGGCCCTCGTCGACCTGGCCCCCGCCGAGGGTGTCGGGCCCGTCGACCTTCGGGCCCGACTGCGCCTCCGGCCAGTCCTGCACCGGGCAGGCCTCGCGCAGCGCGCAGCCCGCGCACAGCTGCGGAGCCCGCTTCTCCACCTGCCAGCGGCTGAACCCGTAGACCCGGCCGGTGCCGGTGCCGATCGCCCACTGCCAGCCCAGGCGGTTGGCCGCCCGCGAGCCGTCGAGCAGGTTGCGGAACATCTCGTCCTCGCCCCTGCGCCAGTCGGCGCCGGCGCGCACCGCCCACTGCGAGGCCAGCCACATGCGGGTCTGGTTGACCAGCCAGCCGTTCTCGCGCAGCTCGGTGGTGGTGGCGTCCATGCACGCCATCTGCCGCGGCCACGGGTCCTCGGGGCTGACCGGGGGAGCCGGCGGGGCGCTGCCCGGCGCGGGCACGGGGGCCTCGAAGCGCAGCGGCGCCCCGTTGGCGGCTCCGACCCGGGCGTACACGTGGCGCGAGTACTCCTGCCACAGGAGCTCGTCGCGGAACTTGTCGCGGTCCCGAGAGGGAGCGCTGCCGGCGGCGTCCCACACGGCGGGCAGCGTCAGCAGCCCGTGCCGGATGTAGGGCGACAGGCGGGACGCGCCGCGGCTGGACTCGGGCAGCACGTTGCTGCGCCGGGCGGCGTAGCCGGTGAGGTCCAGGGTGGCCAGGGCGGTGTCCGCCGCCGTCTGGCCCCCGCGCACCGGCGAGGCGCGCACCTCGTCGCTGGACAGGTGGCCGAGGTGCTCGCGCACCCAGGCCACCACCTGCGCCCGGTCCTCGCTGCGGTCGGCTCGGGGGGTGGGCAGGCGCACCGCCTCACCCTCGCCGATCACCCATCCGACGGCGACCCGGCGCTGCGCGGGTCAGCTGCGGTGCGCCCGCCGCGCCTCGCCGTAGGAGGCCCACACGCCGTGCCCGGCCACGGCCAGGTGCGCCGCCCGCGAGCGGCGCCGCGGCCCCACCAGGGTGAACTCCGTGGCGGTCCGCACCTGGTCGCTCCAGCGCAGCTTGGCCTGGTTGGGCCCGCACGACAGGTCGAACACGCGGTGCCCCGCGGCGCGGGCGTCCTCCACGGCCACCGACTGCAGGTGCGTCACCGCCGAGTACGGCCACCCGCGCTCGGCCACGCCGGAGATCGAGCTGTAGCTGGCGGTGTCGGTGTGCAGCACCAGCAGCGCCGCCTCCACCACCCCCTCCAGGCGCAGCTCGTAGACGCTGACGGCCTTGCGCCGCGCCATCCGGCCCACCACGTCGTGCAGCAGGTCGAGCACCCGGGTGTCCTCCAGCACGTCCGCGTGCACGGGCCGCCCGTCGCGCAGCCCGGCGCGCGAGCCGTGCAGCGAGGCCAGCCGGCCCAGGGCCGCGCCCACCTCGGCGGGGTCGGTGGTGCGGGTCACCGCCCAGCCGTCCGCGCCGAGGTCGCGGGTCAGCCGGTTGCGGGCGCGCCGGAACGACTCCTTGAGGTTGCGGCGCCCGGCGAAGACGTCCTCCACGGTGAGGTCCAGCCAGACGTTGGCCCGCAAGCGGCGCTGCAGCACGGTGAAGGACCAGTCCGGCAGCCACTCCGGCTCCAGCCACGGCGCGGCGGACCCACCGCCCAGCAGCAGGTGCGCCCAGTCCCAGCTCGCCTGCTCCTCGCACAGCCGGGCGACCACGGCGCGGGTGGCGTCCCGCTCCAGCCCGGCGGCGGTCAGCAGCCCGGGCAGCTCGTACGGACCCACCCACACCGCCCCGGTGCCCACCGGCTGCAGGGCGCGCGCCAGCCCGCGCGCCACCGAGCGCACGTACAGGGGCGCCACGCCCACCAGCCGCTCGCCCGAGCGCACCTCCACCACGAACGGCTCGTCGCGGGTGCCGTCGGCGAAGCGCTCCAGCCAGGGCAGCGCCCAGTCCGGCCCGGTGAAGGGGTTGGCGGTCCCGGAGGTCTCGTGCAGCGACTGCCACTGCTCCGCGAGGTCACGGAGGGCGGGCAGGTCGCGGTGCACCGTCGTCTGCAGCTCCACGGTCCAGGCATCGGGTCCCCGCCCGCGCCGCTGGAGCCGCACGCGTCCTGCCGGGTGACGCCTCCGTCGTCGTCGTCCACCGGACGGCCCGGTGTGCCGATGGGCATCTCCGTGAGGGTCGCTGTCGTGGGAGCCGGTCCGTCCGGCCTGTCCACCGCCGCCGTGCTGACGGCGTGCGGGCACGACGTGGTCGTCTTCGAGGCCGCACCGGACGTCGGCGGCGTGTGGAGCACCACCCGCGCCTACCCCGGGGTGTCCACCCAGGACGACCGCACCTCCTACGCCTTCTCCGACACCCCCATGCCGGCCGACCACCCCGAGCACCCGAGTGGCGACCAGGTCCGCGCCTACCTGCACGAGTACGCGCGCAGCAAGGGGCTGCTGGACCGCATCCACCTGCGCACGCGCGTGGAGGCCGCCGAGCCCACCGCCGACGGCGAGGGCTGGCTGGTGCGCACCACCGGCCCCGGCCCCGGCACCGCCGCGGAGATGACGACGACGACGCACGCCGTCGACTGGCTCGTCATGGCCAGCGGCGTCTTCTCCACCCCCCACGTGCCCGACTGGCCGGGCCGTGACGCGTTCGAGGCGGCCGGCGGCCGGGTCGTCGAGCCCACCCGGCTCGGTGACGGCGCTGCGCTCGCGGGACAGCGGGTGGTGGTGGTCGGCTGGGGCAAGACCGCGTGCGACGTCGCGGCGGCCAGCGCCGCCACGGCGGCCTCCACCACGGTGCTGGCCCGGGCCCTGCGCTGGAAGGTGCCCAAGCGCTTGGCCGCCGGCCTCACGTTCCGCCACCTGCTGCTGACGCGGGCCGGGGAGCACCTGCTGGACCCCCGCCACGACCGCCCGGCGCTGCGCGCGCTGGCGCTGGCCGACGCCCCGCTGCGGCGGGCGACGGCCTGGCTGCTGGCCCGGCACGTGGCCCGGCGCTGCGGGCTGCGCGAGCTGGGCCTGCTGCCCGCGGTGTCGCTGCCGCACTCCGACAGCCTCGTCACCGACGGCTTCTTCGAGGCGGTGCGCGCCGGGCGGGTCGCGGTGCGCCGCGAGGTGTCGGTGCGGGCGCTGGCCGCCGTCGGGGACGAGCCGGGGGTGGTGCTGTCCGACGGGCGGTGGCTGCCCGCCGACGTGGTGGTGGCGGCGACGGGCTTCGAGCAGGACCTGTCGCTGCTGGCACCCGAGGTCCGTGCGGCGCTCCTCGACGACGACGGCGTCATGGCCCTCGACCGGCGCGTCCTGCCGCTGCGCGTGCCGCGGCTGGCGTTCGCCGGGTGGGGCAACACCTACCGCAGCCCGCTGACCGCCGAGGTCGGGGCGGTGTGGCTGGCCGCCCACCTGGCCGGGGAGCTGCGCCCGCGCCGGCGCGCCGACGTGGAGCGCCGCGCCGACCGCTACCACCTCACCCACGCCCGCGCCGCCGCCCACGGCGAGCCGCAGCTGCCGAGCGGCTCGTTCGGCGCCCTCGACGACCTCCTGGCGGACCTCGGGATGCCGCTGCCGCGCCGGGTGCGGTGGCGTCAGTGGACCCGGCCGCTGACCCCGGACACGTACGCCCACCTGCTGCCCGCGCTGCAGCGCCGGCTGGTGGCCCGCGGGCTGCTCGACGCGTCCGTGCCGCGGCCTCGCGAGGCGCACGAGGCGACGGCCAGTGCCAGGACGGGCCGCTCCGTCAGGTCGTGACACGGCGACGGCGCCTCACAGGGGACGCCGCCGAGGGCTCACCAGGCGCGAACGCGGCTCGGGCGGAGGTCGACGACTTCTGGCGCCGGCACCGGCGCGGGGCGCGCCGTCTCGATGAGCACGGCCGCGGTCGCGGGGTCGGCCACGGGCGTGCCCAGCTCCAGGGCGCGGGTGGCCTTGCGGGTGCCGGAGTGCACGTCGTCGGTGACGAGCAGCCTCGTGCGCCGTGAGACGGCACTGGTCACGCGCAGGCCGCGCTGGCGGCAGCGGGCCTCCAGCAGGGCGCGCACGTCCGGGTCACCGCCGGTGAAGACGACGGCGTCGCCGGCAGTCAACGCCGGCAGCGACGGCAGAGCTGCGAGCCGTGGCGCCGCCGTCGTCGTCGTCCTCGGTGTTGTCGGTGTTGTCGGTGCTGCGGGTGCGGCCACGGCTCCGCGCCGGCGCAGCACGGGCGGGTGCGGCGGGGGAGCGACGGCGGGCCAGGCGGTGGTGGTCGCGCGGCGCAGGAGCCCGGTGTGCGCGCCCGGTCCCGCGGAGCGCAGGTAGCAGGTGAGCAGCTCGGCGGTGGCGCGCGCGTCACCGAGGGCGGAGTGGGCGCCGGTGAGCCGGACGCCGGCGGCGGCGCAGCAGTCGGCCAGCTTGCGCTTGAGCAGGTGCGGCAGGTGGCGGCGGCTCTCCGCGAGGGTGCACAGCTGGGCCACGTCGGGCATGAGCACGCCCGCGCGCTCCATCTCGGCGCGCAGGAACGGCACGTCGAAGGCGGTGTTGTGCGCCACCAGCACGCGCCCGGCGAGCACCTCCACCAGGGCCGCGACGACGTCCGCGAAGCGCGGGGCGGAGCGCACGTCGGCGGGGCGGATGCCGTGCACCTGGGTGGCGCCGACGCCCGCCCGGCCGGGGTGGACGAGCGTGGACCACTCCGCGCCGGCCACGCCGTCGGGGGAGACGTGGACCACCGCCACCTCCACGACGCGCTCGGTGCGCGGGGAGAAGCCGGTGGTCTCGAGGTCGAGCACTGCGAAGCCTGCTGTGCCGGGGAAGTGCACCCCGTCACGCTACGTGCTCTCCTGACCCTCCCGGACCAGCGGCGTGACGGCTCCGGTGCTCAGGTGAAGAGGCAGAAGGGGTGCCCGTCGGGATCACGCAGGACGCGGACGTCGTCCTGCGGCTGGAACGGGTCCAGCACCGCGCCCACCTCCAGGGCCCAGGTGACGGCGGCGTCGAGGTCGTCGACGTGGACGTCGAGGTGCGCGGTCGCGTGCTGCGCGCTCGGCTCGCTGGGCCAGGTCGGGCGGGTGAAGCGCGCGTCGTGCTCGAAGCTCAGCACGGGCCCGAGGTCCGGGCTGGCGGGACGGACCTGCGCCCAGCCGGGCTCGTCCGCGGTCACCGGACTGCCCAGCAGCCGGGAGTAGAAGGCCGCCAGCCGCTGCGCGTCGGAGGCGGCCAGCGTCACGGAGGTGACCCGCAGGCGGGGGCGGGTGTCGTCGTCGTCCACCGTCCGAGGCTGCCACCGGTCGGCGACGGCTGTCAGGAGCCCGCGGCGGTGGCGAGGGGGGCGTCGGTGCCGCGGCGGGCGGGGGTGAGGAGCGCGGTGAGCCGCTCGGGCGGGACCGCGGGGCTGAAGAGCCAGCCCTGGCCAGCTCGCACCCGTGGGCGAGCAGCCACTGCGCCTGCTGCTCCTCCTCGACGCCCTCGGCCACCGAGCGCATCCCCGGGGCGCAGGCGACGCGAGGCGGCGCTCACCAGGGGCGCCTCCCGGTCGGCGCGCTCGATGTCCACGATGAAGCTGCGGCCGAACTCCAGGACGGCGCTGCCGAAGTCGTCGACGGCGGTGCTGACGCCGAGCTCGCACAGAGCGGGTCAGGCGCCCGGCGAAGAGGAAGCAGAGGGCGCTGCTGACGAGGGCCAGCACGTCGGTGAGGCGCACCAGCCACGTGGTGCGGTCCCCGCTGGACGCCGGGAGCGGGGTGGTGGAGATGACCAGCACCCCGACGGCTCCGAACAGCACGCCCATCAGCACCCACGTCGGGCGCCGTCAGCGCCGACGACCTGGCGCGGAGGCGGGCACGAGCGTCGCACCACGATCGCCGGTGGGCGCCCGGTGGTGCTGGAGCACCCCATCGGGGTCACCCGCAGGTGTCTCCCGGCGCCTGGTCGGGCAGGCTCGCCCGCGGGGTCAGTGGTGGTCGCGAGCGCACGCGGTGGAGGATGACCTTCGGTCGGCACCGAGGAAGGTCGGGGGCGGGGTCTTCACATGTCCACCTGCGCGTCGTCGGTGCGCTGCACCCGCGGAGCCCTGAGTGTCTAGGAACCGTCCACCGTCGCTGAAGGACGTCGCCCGGGAGGCCGGCGTCTCCTTCCAGACCGTCTCCCGCGTCATCAACGACGGCCCGCGCGTCTCGAGCGACACCCGCGCTCGGGTCCTCGAGGTGATCGCCAGGCTCGGCTACCACCGCAACGACGCGGCGCGGGCGCTGAAGACCAGCCGGTCCCGCACGATCGGGGTCATCGCTGACGCCTCCCCGCGCTTCGGCCCGGTGAGCACGCTCACCGCGGTGGAGTCCGCCGCCCGCGAGGCGGGCTACACCGCGCTCGTCACCACCATGAGCCACCCGAGCCGCGACCTCGTGGCCGACACCCTCGGCGACTTCATGGAGCGCGGCGTGGAAGGGGTGGTGGTGATCGCCCCCCGCGTGGACCTGGCCCACGTGGCGCAGGAGACGCCGTCGGAGATCCCGGTCGTGGTGCTGGCTCCCGGGGAGGCGAGCCAGCCGGGGATGACCGTGTTCTACGAGGACCAGGAGCTGGGCGCCCGCCTGGCGGTCCGCCACCTCGTGGAGCTCGGCCACCGGGACGTCGCCCACCTGGCGGGCAACCAGGAGTGGCTCGACGGGCAGGTGCGCCTGCGGGGCTGGGAGGCCGAGCTCCGGGTCCACGGCATCGAGCCGGGGGCGCTGCGGCTGGGGGACTGGTCCGGTGACAGCGGCTACGAGATCGGTCGCGAGATGGTGGCGCAGGGGCTGCCCGGGGCGGTCTTCGTCGCGTCGGACCTCATGGCCCTGGGGTTCGTCCGGGCCGTCCACGAGGCGGGGCTGTCCGTCCCCGGCGACGTGTCCGTGGTCAGTTTCGACGACAACGAGTTCGCCCCGCAGGTGCACCCGCCGCTCACCACGGTCCGCCAGTCCTTCGGGGTGGTCGGCTCGCGGTGCATGGAGATCCTGCTGGCGCTGATCTCCGGGGACGACGTCGACACCACCCCGGCCGTGCCGGAGCTCGTGGTGCGGCAGTCGACCCGTCGCGCCTGAGCCTCCTCTCGAGCTGCCCGTCCGAGGGGTGGGAGAAGGGGTCCTGACAGACAGGGCGAACGTTCGCCCAAAACCCTTGACGCGCCTCTAGGCGAACGTTCACACTCATGGCACCGGTCGAGCGGGTGCGCTGGACGGGTGGGGAGGACGGCCGCGCCGAGGCGGCGTCCGCTCCCTCCCGACCGCCCGCGAGGCCGTCGGTGCCACGTCGGTGTGGTGCCTCCGCCAGGCACCCAGGAGGACGCGACGATGCGCATCGGGCACCACACCATCACCTGGGGAGGGGTCGTCGGACACCCCGCCGGTGTCACCAGCACCAAGGACCTCCACTACCTGTCCCAAGGGTCGGTGGTCGAGGCGGTCCAGCAGATCGGCGCCGTCGGCTACGAGGGCACCGAGGTCTTCGACGGCAACCTCGCGGCCCTCGCCGACACGCCGGAGGTGCTCCTGGAGGCGCTGGCGGCGGCGCAGGTGGAGCTGGTCAGCGTCTACGCGGGGGCGAACTTCGTCTACGCGGACGCGCTGCCGGACGAGATGGCCCGCCTGCGCCGCAGCTGCGAGCTGGCCCAGCGCTTCGGTGCCTCGCGCCTGGTGGTCGGCGGCGGCGCCCGCCGCGCCGCAGGGACGCCCGACGCCGACTACGACCGCCTCGGCGCCGCGCTCGACGTGGTCGACGACCTGGCCGCCGACCACGGCCTCGAGGCCAGCTACCACCCGCACCTGTCGACCATCGTCGAGTCCCCGGCGGAGCTCGAGAGGCTCATGGACCGCACGCGCATCGGGTTCTGCCCCGACACCGCCCACCTCGCCGCCGGCGGTGGAGACCCGGCGGCGCTCGTCCGGCGCTACCCGGACCGCCTCAAGCACGTGCACCTCAAGGACATCGACCTGCGCACCGGAGCGTTCCTGCCCCTCGGGCAGGGCGACCTCGACCTCGCCGACGTCCTCGCCGCCGTCGCCGAGACCGGCTACGACAGCTGGCTCATGGTCGAGCTCGACTCCGCTGACGGGTCGCCCCAGGAGGCGGCCGCGGCCAGCCTCGCCCACCTCCGGGGTCTGCTCAGCGGCCTGCCGAACCGCGCCACCGCCTGACGCCCCACCGCCCCACCGCCTCACCGCCTCACCGCCTCACCGCACGCCCCACCCCCACCCGCGACCGGAAGGCCTTCGCCATGCCCACCTCCGTCCTGCGCCGCCGCCTCGGTGCGGCCGTCCGCCTCGCCGCCGTCCCCGCGGCGATGTGCCTCCTGCTCACCTCGTGCAGCGCCGCCGGCACCAGCGCCTCGGCCCCCGCCGGCGGCGCCGACAAGGCCTTCGACGCCAAGGTGGACGCCTCGCTCGCCTCGGTGGAGTCCCAGGTCCTCAGCACCGGGCCGAACGGGGAGAAGCCCGCCAGCGCCGACGCCGCGACCCTCACCGACGCCCAGGTCGCGCAGGTCAAGGGGCTGGGCGCCACCGCCGCGATCACCATGCACTACGCCGGTGACGACTGGTCGACCTCGCAGATCAAGGGGTTGCAGGACGAGTTCGGTCGCCTGGGCATCACGGTCGTCTCCAGCACCGACGCGAACTTCGACCCGGCGCAGCAGGTCTCCGACATCGAGAACGCGATGACCCGCAAGCCCAGCGTCATGGTCTCCCTGCCCACCGACCCGGTGGCCACGGCCGGCGCGTACCGGGCCGCGGCCGCGGCCGGCACCAAGCTCGTCTTCATGGACAACGTGCCCAAGGGGTTCGTGGCCGGGAAGGACTACGTCTCGACCGTCTCCGCGGACAACTACGGCAACGGCGTCATCTCCGCGCACCTCATGGCCCGCGCGCTCGGCGGCAAGGGGACCATCGGCCTGGTCTTCCACGAGGCCGACTTCTTCGTCACCAAGCAGCGCTACCAGGGCTTCAAGGAGACCATCGCCAAGGACTACCCGGACATCAAGATCGTCGCCGAGCAGGGGATCGCCGGTCCCGACTTCGCCGGGGACGCCCAGCGGGTGTCCGCTGCCATGCTCAGCCAGAACCCCGACCTGAGCGGCATCTGGGCCGTGTGGGACGTTCCCGCCGAGGGCGTGCTCGCCGCGGCGCGCGCCGCAGGCCGTGACGACCTCAAGGTCGCCACGCAGGACCTCGGCCTGAACGTCGCCATCGCGCTGGCGCAGGACCGCAACGTCGTGGGTCTCGGCGCACAGCGCCCCTACGAGCAGGGCGTCACCGAGGCGCGCCTGGCCGCGCTGAGCCTCATCGGGCAGCAGGTGCCGGCGTACGTGGCGCTGCCCTCCCTGGGCGTGACCCACGACAACGTCCTGGACGCCTGGAAGACCGTCTACTCCCAGGACGCCCCTGCCCAGCTCCGCGACTCCTTCGTCAAGTGACGTCCGCGATGGTGTCCGAGCCGGTGTCGCAGGCCCCGCCCGCCGTGCGGATGCACGGCATCGACAAGTCCTTCGACGCGGTGCGCGTGCTCACCGACGTCGACTTCGAGGTCAGCCGCGGTGAGGTGCACGCGCTGGCCGGCGGCAACGGCGCCGGCAAGTCGACGCTGATGAAGATCCTGCAGGGGGTCTACAGCAAGGACGCCGGCACCATCGAGGTCGACGGCCGCGAGGTCGACGTCCGCAGCACCCACGACGCGCGGGCCGCCGGCATCGGCATGGTGTTCCAGGAGTTCAGCCTGGTCCCCACCCTGACCGTGGCCCAGAACATCTTCCTCGGCGTGGAGCCGCTCTCCGGCGGCATCATCAAGGACCGGGAGGCGGAGTCCCGGGCGCGGGAGGTCTTCGCGCAGATGGCAGTCGACGTCGACCCGCGCGCGGTGGTCGGCAGGCTCGGCACGGCCTACTGGCAGCTCACGGAGATCGCCAAGGCGCTCGCCCAGGACGCCCGCGTGCTCATCATGGACGAGCCCACGGCGAGCCTGGCCCGTCACGAGGCCGACGCCCTCTTCGAGCTGGTCGGACGGCTGAAGGCGCGCGGCATCTCGGTCATCTACATCTCCCACCGCATGGACGAGGTGTTCCGGATCGCCGACCGGATCACGGTCCTGCGCGACGGCCGACGCCTCATGACCGAGCGCCTCGTCGACACGACGCCGGCCGAGGTCATCGAGGGGATCGTCGGCCAGGCCCTCGAGGGGGAGATGACCTACCGGCGCCGCGGGGAGCGTCCGGACGCCGACGCCGGCGCCCCGCCGGTGCTGGAGCTGCGCGAGGTGACCGCAGGTCCCCGCGTGCAGGGGGTGTCCTTCTCGGTGGGCGCCGGCGAGATCGTCGGCATCGCGGGCCTCATGGGCAGCGGGCGCACCGAGCTGGCCAGGGCCCTGTTCGGCATCGACCCGATCCGGTCCGGCGAGGTGCTGGTGCGGGGGAAGACCGTGCGCCTGGGCGACCCCCGGCGCGCCATCGCCGCGGGGATCGCCATGATCCCCGAGGACCGCCGAGCCCAGGGACTGGTGCTCGATCACTCCGTGCGCGACAACCTCCTGCTGCCGCTGCTCGGCAGGTTCCGGGCGGGCCCGCTGGTCGACGACCGCGCCGCCCGCGGCGAGGCCCGGCGTCTGGTGGAGCGCTTCCGCGTCAAGGTCGCCGACGACTCCAAGGCGGTCCGCCGGCTCTCCGGCGGCAACCAGCAGAAGGTCGTCATCGCCAAGTGGCTCGGCACGCAGCCCTCGGTGCTGGTCATGGACGAGCCGACGGCGGGCGTCGACATCGGCACCAAGACGGAGATCCTCGAGACCATCCGCGACCTGGCCGACGCCGGGATGGGCGTGCTCGTCATCTCCTCCGAGTACCCGGAGCTGCTCGCCGTGAGCGACCGCGTGGTCGTGCTCCGCGAGGGCTCGGTGCACCGCGTCCTGGACCGGGACGCCATCCCCGACGAGAACTCCCTCCAACTCTCCGTGCAAGGAGCCTGACCATGTCGACCACGTCGTCACCACCCGCCACCGCCGCCGCTGCTCAGGCAGCGCCGCAGCGCGAGAGCCTCCTGCAGCGGCTCGACTGGCGCCGCTACATCATCTACATCGGCTTCGTCGTCATCTTCGCCGCCTTCGCGGTCACCCTCGGCGACAACGGCTTCCTGTCCACCAACAACCTGCTCAACATCGTGCGGCAGTCGGCGATCATCGCGATCATCGCCGTGGGGATGACCTACGTCATCGCCTGCGCCCAGATCGACCTGTCAGTGGGCTCCACCGCCGGCCTGGCCAGCGTCGTCACCGCGATGGCCATCTCCTCGTACGGGCTCGTGGCTGGCATCGCCGCGGGCCTGCTCGTCGGCCTCGTGGTCGGCTGCATCAACGGCGCCCTCGTCAGCATGCTCAACATCCCCTCGTTCCTCGTGACGCTGGGCATGCTGGGCATCGCCGTCGGCGTCGCCCAGTGGATCACCGACTCCGCGCCGCAGCCGATCCTCAACAGCACGTACAACCTCGTCTTCGGGGGCGGGAACTTCGGGCCCGTGCCGGGGCTGCTCGTGTGGATGGCGATCGTGGTCGCCGTCGGCGCCGTGGGTCTGGCCAAGACCCGGTTCGGCCGGCAGGTGCTCGCCACCGGCGGCAACCGGATGGCGGCGGACTTCACCGGCGTGAACACCCGCCGGATCACGTTCTCGGTGCTCGTCATCTCCTCGGTGCTCGCGTCGCTGGCGGGCATGCTCTACGCGGGCCGGCTGGAGTCCGGGCGCTTCCAGTGGGGCACCGGCGACGAGCTCTCCGCGATCGCCGCGGTGATCCTGGGCGGCACGAGCCTGTTCGGCGGATCCGGTGCCGTGATCGGCACCTTCGTCGGAGCGCTGCTCATCGGCCTCATCAACAACGGGCTGGTGCTCGCCGGGCTCGACACCAGCCAGCAGCAGGTGGTCCGCGGTGTGATCATCATCCTCGCGGTGGCGCTGGCGAGGCGGAAGTGAACGACACCTTCTTCGACCCGCACCAGCGCGCGACGATCGCCGCCGCCATGGCGCGCATGATCCCCACGGACGACACCCCGGGTGCTGCCGAGGCCGGGACCATCGACTTCCTCGACGGGTACCTGTCAGGGACCGACCGCATCTACGCGGCCCCGGACGGCAACGGCTTCGAGGTGCTCACCGGCCGCCGGCTCGACGCGTGGACGCAGCGCCTCGAGGTGGTGCGGGCCCGCTACGTGGCCGGTGTCCGCGCCCTGGACGCCGCCGCCGAGCGGCGCGGCGGGCGGTTCGTCGACCTCAGCGGCGAGGAGCAGGACGACGTGCTGCGCGAGGTCGAGCGCCCCGAGGGGCGCGAGCAGGAGGCGGACGCAGCCCGCGCCAAGGTCGCCCTCTACGGCGCGCCCGTCGAGGCTGCGCTGCAGCAGACCAGCGCCGAGGTCGACCTCGGCTTCGTGCCGCTCCTGGCGCTGCACACCCGCCAGGGCTTCTACGCCGACCCCGTCTACGGCGGCAACCGCGACCACGTGGGCTGGAAGGTCATCGGCTTCCCGGGGCCCGCGAGCCTCGCCGAGGTCCACCAGGGCCGCTACACGACCATCGACTACTTCGCCGAGGACCGCGTCCACCCCGGCACGGAGGGCCTGTCATGACCAGCCAGACGACCGCCGGGACCCGGCACGACCCCACCGACGTCCTCATCATCGGTGCCGGCGCCTCGGGTGCCACCGCCGCCAAGGTGCTCACCGAGAGCGGCCTGCGGGTCGTGGCCCTGGAGAAGGGCCCCTGGCGCACCAAGGAGACCTTCAGCGGTGACGAGCTGGCGAGCATCAACCGGTACGACCTGTGGCCGGACCCGCTGCTGAACCCCCGCACCCACCGCACCGGCGTGGACGAGCCCGCCACCACGCAGCTGTTCTGCCCGGTCCCCCAGATGGTGGGCGGCGGCACCGTGCACTGGCAGGGCTGGCTGCCGCGCTTCACGGAGGAGGACTTCAGGTTCCACTCCGTGGTCGGTGACGTCCCCGGCGCCTCCCTGGCCGACTGGCCGATCAGCTACGCCGAGCTCGAGCCGTACTACACCGCGGTGGAGTGGGCCTTCGGCGTCTCCGGGCAGGCGGGCGCCAACAGGTACGAGTCGTTCCGGTCCAAGGGCTACCCGTGCCCGCCGATGCCCATGTCGCGGTACGCGGAGAAGTACCACCGGGGTGCTGCAGCCCTGGGGTGGAACACCTTCCCCACCCCGCAGGCGGCGCTGTCGCAGCCGTTCGACGGGCGCCCGGCGACGGTGCTGAGCGCCTTCGCGCAGCAGCACGGTGACCCGTCAGGGACGCGGTCGAGCGCGCTCAACGTCTTCGTGCCTCAGGCCGTCGCCACGGGGCGCTACGACCTGCGGCCTGACAGCGTGGTGCGGGAGATCACCGTCGACGCGCGCGGGCGCGCGACCGGCGCGGTGTACGAGGACGCCGAGGGGCGCCTGCACGAGCAGCGCGCCGACGTCGTCGTCCTGGCGTGCGGGGCGGTGGAGACCGCCCGGCTCATGCTGCTGTCGCGCTCCGCGGCCCACCCCCACGGCCTGGGCAACGAGAACGACCTGGTGGGCCGGAACGTGACCTTCCACGAGTTCAGCTCCGCCGTCGCCACCTTCGACGACCCGATCTACGCGTGGGCGGGCGGTGGGTACGTCAGCGCGAGCTCGTTCGAGTTCTACGGGCACGACGACAGCCGCGGGTTCGCCGGCGGCGGCCACATGGCGACGTCGGGGGTCGGCATCCCGCTGCCCATCAACTGGTCGCTGCCCGACCGTCCCGCGTGGGGCGCGGAGGCCAAGCGCGTGGACAGGGAGCACTTCAACCACTCGATGGCCGCCTCGATGGTGGTGCACGACCTCCCGCAGCACGACAACCGCGTGGACCTGGACGACGAGGTGGTCGACGACTGGGGCCTGCCGGTGGCGCGCATCACCCTCACCCCCCACGAGAACGACCTGGCGATGGGGCGGTTCCTCATCGACAGGAGCGCGGAGATCCTCGAGGCGGCGGGCGCCACCAGCGTGCAGAAGGTCTACCCGGACCGCGTCACCGGCAACTGCTCCCACCAGCACGGCACCGCGCGCATGGGGAACGACCCGGAGACGTCGGTGCTGGACCGGGACTGCCGGGCGCACACCGTCGAGAACCTCTTCGTGGTGGACGGCAGCTCGTTCCCGACCGGCACCGGCGCCAACCCGACGCTGACGATCATGGCCAACGCGTGGCGCGTGGCGGAGCGGATCGCCGCGGGGCGCGACGCGGCGACGAGGGGGTGACGGCGTAGGGCGCCCCGGTCGGCTGCGGCTGACCGGGGCGCCCGTGCTGACAGGCGTCGTCGTGGGAGGTGCGGCGCTCTCGTGGGGGGAGGCGGGCCGCACGTCACCGGGTGGTGACGCAGCCGTGACGGCGAGCCGGTCAGCCGGCTCCGAGAAGTGGCCCCTTGGGGGTGATCGGATGATCACTCCCAAGGGGCCACTTCCCGGAGCCGCCATCATCCAGACCACCGGCGGCTGTCCCCGCGATGTCAGGGCGCCGCGGTCACACCCGTCGTCAGCCGACCTTGGACCAGGTGCCGCAGCGGCTCGACGTGAACATGACGTCGTCAGCGCTGATTTCGACGGTCGCGGTGGCGCCCTTCTCGACGATGTCGTTGGCGATGATCGTGTCGCTGCCGCCCGTGGCGGCGCTGCTGCGCTGCCAGTAGCAGGAGTCGTTGCTCCTGGACTGGTACGTACCCGGCGCGACGTGGATGTTGACGAGCCAATCACCCTCGCCGATGGACGTCTGCGGACGCGGCGTGGTGTCGACGGCGCTCCAGGCGCTGCACCGGCTGCTCTTGAAGACGACGTCTGTGGGCAGGATCGTCACGATCGACTGACCGCTGGTGATGTCGTTGGCGAGGATGGCGTCGGTCTTGCCGGACGCGTTCGAGGCGCGCTCCCAGTAGCAGCTGTCGTTCTTCGTCGAGATGTACGTGCCCGCGGGGATGTCCTTGCCGACCAGCAGCGAGCCGCCGCCGTACGTCTTGCCCGCGGGGGCGGCCGGCGGCGGAGCCGAGGCGCAGACGCTCATGCTCGCCGCGGCGTCGGACACCGCCCGCGTACCACCGAGCACCGTGACGCTGGAGCCCTTGAGTCGCGCGAACTCCGCGGTGGTGGCCGCGGGCGCGCATGAGTCCCGGGCGAGCAGCAGCGGCTGGCCCTTCGAGGCGGCCAGCGGTCCCGCGGCCAGCGCGTCGGGGAAGTTGGCGCCGGTGGCCACGAACGCGCCGTCCGCGGTGCCAGGGAAGCCGAGCTGGGAGACGAGAGCCGCCGTCGCGTAGCGGTCGCTGCCGCCGACGCGGTCGACGCCCGCGCCGGGCACGGCCGCCTTGACCTGGCCGACGACGCCGTCGGACACGACCCCGCTCGACCCGAGGACCACCACCCGGGTCGGAGCGAGGTCCTTGAGGGCGTTGCTCGTCTCGAGCGGCAGCGAGTCCTGCGGGGTGAGCAGCAGGGCGCTGCGGGAGCGGGTGGCGACGGCGGAGGCGGCCAGCGCGTCGGGGTAGTTCAGCCCGGTCGCCAGGTAGACGGTGCCTCCGGTCCTGACGCCGGCCGCGGCGGTGATGGCGGCCGCCGTGCCGTAGCGGGTCGAGCCGGAGATGCGGCTGGGGCTGTCGTCCCAGTTCCGCAGCTGCTGGACGACGTCGTCGGTGACGGCACCGCCGCCACCGACGACACGGATGTCGGCGGGCTTGAGGCGGTCGAGCTCCGCGGTGACGGACGCGGGTAGGGCCCCCGACCTCGGGACCAGCAGGAGCGGCGCCGGTGAGGCGTGCTGCTGCGTGGCCGGGCCGGTGGCCAGGGCGTCGGGGAAGTTCTCACCCGAGGCGATGTAGACGACCTGCCCCGAGACGGCGGTCGGCACGAGGGCCCTCGAGACGGCGGCTGCGGTGGCGTAGCGGTCGTCGCCCTGGACCCGGTTCACCGACGGAGCGGCAGCAGCCGCCGTCGTCGTCCCGAGGCCGAGCAGGCCGATGGTGGCTGCGGCGCAGAGCGCGGTCAGCCGTCGTGAGGTGGCGGTCCAGGACACGTCCTCCAGCCAAGGTCACCCCTGGCGCTGCTCGCGGGACCGTGAGGTGCGTGTCGTGACCCCTCCTGGGATGACAGCGGCGTGCCGCTTGTTCGTGAGGCTCCGCAGATGCGCCCCTTGGGTGTGACCGATCAGTCACGCCCAAGGGGCCACTTCCCGGAGCCGTGCGCCGAGACCGCGCCGTCACCCCGCCCTAGACCACGGCCCTAGACCACGGCCCCGTACAGCTCGGGGCGGCGGTCGTCCAGGAGGTGGGCGTGCTCCGTCAGCCGCTTGTCCCGCGACGCCGCCAGGTCGAGGTCGGCCCACGCCACGCCCGTCCCGGCGCCCACCTCGGACACCACCCAGCCGTCGGCGCTGACGATGCTCGTGCCCTCGTTCCAGTCCACGCCGCGCTCGGTGCCGGACCGGTCGGCGCACGCGATGGCCACGTGGTTGACCCGTGCCGCCGCCATGGCGATGACCACCTCCGGCACCCGCTCGCCCGCGGGGCGCGGCACGAGCGGCCAGTTGGTCGGTACGGCGATGAGGTCCGCCCCGGGCCGCTCGGCTGTAGGGAGCGCGGCGGTCCGGGTCCACTCGGGGAACTCGAGGTCGTAGCAGACCATCACGGCGATGCGCCCGTGCGCGGTGTCCACCACGGGCGGCGCCGAGGAGCCGGGGGTGAAGACCAGCTTCTCCCGGTCCCACAGGTGCGCCTTGCGGTACACCGCGCGCACGCCGCTGGCGTCGACCACCGCGGCTGAGTTGTAGAGCAGGCCGTCGTCGCCGAGCTCGCAGAACCCGCCGACCACCACGGCCCCGTCACGGGCGGTGCACGCCGCGGCCCAGGCCGCGAAGACGCCGTGCTCGGGCGTCACCGCCACGCCCCGCGCCTCCTCGGGGGAGGAGAACACGTAGCCCGACGTCACCAGCTCCGGCAGGACGACGACGTCCGCGCCCGCGCTGATCGCCGTCCGCACCGCCGTCGCCGACACCTCAGCATTGGCAGGGAGGTCGCCGACGGTCGGCGCCAGCTGGCACGCCGCCACCCGCGTCGTCGTCGTCGAGCTCATGACTGCGACCGCTCCAGGCTCGCCCGCACGCGCCCGGCGAGCCCCGGCGCGAAGGAGATCGCCACGCCGAGCACGAGCCAGGCGAGCACCACCCACGGGAACCACGAGTACGGCGCCTCGAGGCCCACGGCGTTGCGGTAGATCGTGTAGATGACCAGCGCCAGGCCGAGCACCGGCACCACCACCTGCCACCGCGGCGCCTTGGCCGCACCGCGGAAGAACAGGAAGCGGATGGCGCCGGCCGTCGCCAGCACGTACGCGACGAGCAGCGCGATGGTCCCGATGGTGAGGGCGTAGTAGGTGGCGTTGAGCGCACCGGAGGTGACGGTCAGCCGCTCGATGACGACGACGAGGAGCGTCAGCACCCCGGCGACCACCAGCGCCGTCGACGGCGCGCCGGTGGGGGACAGGCGGGCGATGCCGCGCTGGCTGCCGGTGTCGCGCGCCAGGGCGAACAGGATGCGCGCGGCCGCGGAGACGGTGCCGAGGAAGATGGCGAAGAGGCTGACGATCGCGGCGACGGTGAGCAGGTCGCCCAGCCACGCGCCGACGTAGGCGGTGCCCAGGTCGAGGTAAGGCGCACCGGCGGAGGAGAAGGCCTGGGTGCCGGCCTCGTCGGTGCCGTAGCCGAGGGACTGCGCGACGATCGAGAGCAGGTAGAACGCCCCGACCACCACGATGGCGATCTTGAGGGCGCGGGGGATGTCGCGCTTGGGGTCCTGCGTCTCCTCACCGAGCGCCGCGGCACCCTCGAAGCCCGCGAACGCGAGGAAGCCGAACACCGCGGCGGCGGCGATGGTCGCGACGCCCGTGCCGGACGGGAGACTGAGGAAGTCGGCGTTCAGGCTGCGCCCGCCCGGCGCGGTGCCCGTGCCCAGGCGCACGAGGATGACGACGCTCAGCAGCGTCACGAGCGCCGCGCCGATGAGCTCGGCGTACAGCAGGGAGCGCGTGATGACGTGCACCTCGCGCCGGGCCAGCACCAGCACGACGGCCAGGGCGACGACGAAGACCAGCGCGTAGTCGACGCTGAACCCGGCCCCGAGCCTGTCGAGCAGCTGGTCGAGGAAGAAGCCGATCTCCATGCCGGAGCCGGCGCCGATGGTGACGTAGGCGAAGAACAGCGCCCACCCGGCGACGAAGCCCGAGCGCGGGCCGAGCGTGATGCCGACCAGCGCGTACACCGAGCCGGTGTGGGAGATGTGGCGCGACAGCTTCACGAAGCCGTACGCCACCAGCGAGACGGCGACGAGCGCGAAGACGAACGCCCACGTCGCGCCCGGGCCGAGGATGCCGGCGGCGCCGGCGCCCAGCAGGGCCATGACGCCGACGGGGCCGATGAGGCCGACGGAGAAGGCGGCGGCGTCGGCGACCTTGAGCTCGCGCTTGAGGCCGCCTCCCGTCGTCGTCGAGGGTGCGGTGGTGCTCATGTCGCTCCTGGTGGCTCGAGGTGGCAGAGGGTCAGGCGGACCAGCGGGCGGTGCGGAGCGTGGCGGTGGCGCTGTGGGCGGCCATGCCCTCGGAGTCGGAGATGACCTGCACGGCCGTGGCCAGCAGCGGCGTCGCCTCCTGGGTCACGCGCTGGTAGGTCAGCGGCTTGAGGAAGCGCGAGACCGACAGGCCCGCGCTGTGCTTGGCGCCGCCGGCGGTGGGGAGCACGTGGTTGGTGCCGGCCATGCCCTTGTCGGAGTAGGCGACGGTGGACGCCTCCCCGAGGAAGAGGGAGCCGTAGTTGCGGAGCCGGGCGTGGTACCAGTCGTCGTCGGCGGTCTGGACCTCGAGGTGCTCGGGGGCGAGGTCGTCCATGAGGGTGGCGGCGGTCTCGCGGTCATCGGCGACGAGCACCGAGCCGAAGTCGCGCCAGGCGGGGCCGGCGATGTCGCGGGTGGCCAGGGTGGCGAGCTGCTTCTCGACCTCCGCGACGACGGCGACGCCCAGCGCGTGGGAGGTGGTGACCAGCGCGGCGGGGGAGGTGGGGCCGTGCTCGGCCTGGCCGAGCAGGTCCGCGGCGACGAGCACCGGGTCGGCGGTCTCGTCAGCGATCACCGCGACCTCGCTGGGGCCGGCGGGCAGGTCGATGGCCACCCGACCGAACAGCTGCCGCTTGGCCTCGGCCACGTAGGCGTTGCCCGCACCGACCAGCATGTCGACCGGGCCGTCACCGACCAGGCCGAAGGCCATCGCGGCGAGCGCCTGCACGCCGCCGAGCACGAAGACCCTGTCGACGCCGGACACGTGCGCGGCGTAGACGACCGCGGGGTTGGCGCGCCCGTCGGGCTGGGGCGGGGTGCAGGCGACGACGTCGCCCACGCCGGCGGCCTTCGCGACGCCGACCGTCATGAACGCGCTCGCAGTCAGCGGGAAGCGGCCGGCGGGCAGGTAGGCGCCGACGCGGCCGACGGGGATGTAGCGGTGGCCGACGACGAGGCCCGGCTCGAGCTCGGTCTCGACGTCGACGAGGTGGTTTCGCTGGACCTTCGCGAAGGCCTGGGTGCGGCGGGCGCCGAGCTCGATGGCCTCGCGGAGGTCTCGCGGGAGGGCGTCGGCGGACTTGGCGATGTCGGCGGGGGAGAGCTCGACGTCGCGGCCGTCCCAGCGGTCCAGCTCCGCGGCGTGCTTGAGCACGGCGTCCATGCCGCCGGCCTCGATGTCGAGCAGCATCTGGCGGACGCGGCTGGCGACGGCGGGGTCGTGCTGGGCGGGCGGGGCGTCGACGGCGGGGGCCTTCAGGGTGGTGAAGCGGCCGGCGAGGGAGGTGAGGACGGCGGGCGTGGAGAGCACGTCAGCGACGGTAGGGAGACGCGCATCACCAGGACAAGAGGGCGACGTCTTGTGCGAAGCGCAGGGTTTCCTTGTGGATACTGAGCGGCGTGACGTTGGTGCAGCTGCGGGCGTTCCTCGCTTCGCTCAAGACGGGGAGCTTCACGGGCGCGGCCCGGGAGCTCGGGATGACGCAGGCGTCGGTGTCGGAGCTGGTGCGTCGGCTGGAGGAGGAGTCCGGCGGTGAGCTGTTCGTCCGCGGGGCCCGCCGACTGGTGGTGACGGCGGCGGGTCGT
Source organism: Quadrisphaera sp. RL12-1S (assembly GCF_014270065.1). Lineage (NCBI taxonomy): Bacteria > Bacillati > Actinomycetota > Actinomycetes > Kineosporiales > Kineosporiaceae > Quadrisphaera > Quadrisphaera oryzae. The sequence goes on from NZ_JACNME010000002.1 coordinate 78,969, forward strand.
GAGCTGGCGCCCTACGCGGAGCAGGCCGTAACGGCCGCCGACGCTGGCGCGCGTGCGGTGGCGGCGCTCGGGGCGCTGGGGGGTGGGACGGCGTCGTTCGGGCTGCTGCGCAACGCCGACCACTACGCGCTGGCCGGTCTGGTGGAGCAGTTCCACACCCGCTACCCCGCGGTGCGGGCGAGGTTCATCGGCCAGAACTCGGTGGAGGTGGCGGCCTCCGTGGTCTCCGGCGAGCTCGAGGCGGGTCTTGCTGTGCTGCCCGTCGACGACGACGGGCTGGACGTGGTGCCGCTGCTGCGCGACGAGGTGCTGTGGGTGTCGGCTGATGCGTCGCGGCTGCGGGAGGCGGTGTCGATCGCTGACGTGGCTGCGGCGCGGCTGGTGCTCTACGACGCGCACTACGGCTGGCGCGACCCCACGCGCCGCCAGCTGGCCGAGAGGGCACAGCTGGCGGGGCTGTCGCTGGAGGCGAGCATCGAGGTGGAGCACGTCGAGACGGCGCTCCGGCTCGTGGCCCGCGGGCTGGGGGACACGTTCGTGGCGAGGGCGGTGACGCAGTCGGCGGTGTTCCCCGAGGGGCTGCACGTGGTGCCGTTCGCGGACCCGCTCTACGACACGGTGGCACTGGTCAGCCGCCGCGGTGCAGTGCTTTCACCGGCGACGCGGGAGATCGCCCGGATGGCGCGGGCAATGCTTGACGCTTAGCCCAGGTCGTCCGCCACGCGGCGGACGACCTGGGTCCAGAGGCTGGGACACGGCTCAACCGGGCCGAACAAGGCCCAGCGTTCACCTGTGAAAGGGTCAGCGTGGTGGCTTGAAAGCGGAAATTATGGTCTCCGAGAGTGGCGTCTCAAGAAAGAGCCCTTGCGAAACAGCGTCCAAAGCGCTCCTGCGCTGTCGGGCAGCTTGAGCTTCGGCCTCGTCAGCCAAAGACAAAGAGGCAATAATCTCATGAGCCACCGCCTCCGGGGGGCGGGGAAGAAGCATCTCGCTCAAAGTCGACCAATTGACCCGGGTACGTCCTATTCCTGTAGATCGAAGTAACATGTCGGCTCGTGCCTCAGAAGATCTCAGCATGGCCCAGAGCACATACGTGTGTATGTCTGAGGAACTTCGAATTAGAGTATACTCGCTAGTGACAATAGTGCCATCCAAGTGCTCCGGGACTATCCCAACCGCTCCGTGAATGGCATTGATGTGACTAATTGCAATATCGCCAGCCCTGACCCAGGTATACCTTCCTCGTGGCAAGTCGCCAATCGATACCGTTTCGGCCGCCTCGCAGAATCCGTCGTACGAGACGCGCAAATAAGTGACTTCATCAGTTCCGGCTTCATCGAAGTTGACCGGTCTTGCAGCCGCATCTGCGAGTGCCAACACATTCTCCACATAATCACCTAGGCGAATCCCAGGTAGGCCAGCTGCGGTCCATCCAATCTCCCTATGCCGAAGTTGCGGCATTACTGCCTTCACGTCCATGCGTTCAGATATCGCGCTGGCTGGGACGACCCAATCCCGGTTCGCAAGGGCGCCTGTTTTGAATTTACGGAAGAGGTCGATCACCGAGGCTACCTCAGCGTCGGCGTTCTCTCTATTAACCGCATCAATAGGAAGAACGCGTTGGCGTGGCGAGTCATCGACACCCACTGACGAGCAGTAGTACATGAAGACGTCAGGCTGCTCCTCACTCTCTTCAGACTTCTTGCGAAGCACTAGGAGGGAAGTCTTGACGCGAGCTTGAGAGCGCTGGAATGCATCTCCGGGAAGCGAGATGACAGCTTCGATAATGAAATGTGAACGGAGCCATGAGCGAAGTCGAGAGTGGCTCGGGCCGCCTAAGATTCCATCGTCAACTACCGAGATCAGGCGACCCCGTGGAGCGAGTAGTTCGTAGTACCGTTCAAAGAAGAGATGCATCGATGAAACGGCCTGGATAGGTGCCCGCCCACCGCCTTCACTATTAAAAGCAAGTTCATAGCTATCCAGGAGTTCATTGTCCGACATCTGCTTGCGATTGTACTCTTTGGCAAATGGGGGATTGGTTAGTGCAACGTCAGCAACGCCCGCGCGCGGTCCGCCAGTGTGCTCGTTCAAACTGTTGCTGACGAGCTGTTTAAAGGCGGCCTTCTCCTGCACCAACTCTACGTCATCGGTCTCTTGCCTACGAACGCTTTTATCCAAGGCGTCAAGTTGAAAAATCTTACTTCCGCCATCTCCGTGCAGATACATGTTAATACGGGCGATCCGAGCCAGAGCAGGATCTCGAGCGATATCGACTCCGATCAAGGATTCATTAGCAACTTTGCGCTTGAGCTGTTCCTTTTCGATGTTACTTAGAGATGCATTTTGGTCAATCTTCTGCTGCAGGACCGAGAGTGCTTCGATCAAAAACCCCCCCGTTCCGCAGCATGCGTCGATTACCCGGTCCACCCTGTGCTGATCCGCATGAAGATCTGCGATCCCAGTGGCGAGTTTCACGATGCTGCGAGGCGTGAAGTACTGACCAAGGTCCTTGCCGCGCAAAGTTGAGTTCAGGAATGTTTCGAACATTCGGCCGTTCAAATCTTCGTCAATGCTATGGAGGTCGATGTGCTCGAGGCGGCCAGTGATGGCCTTTAGAGTTTCGGCTGAGAGGTTAATTCGCTCACTTGGTGCGAAGATGCGTCGTTTACTGTTGTTGGCAATCTCGAGCTCGAAGGCCTCTATACGCCCCTTGAAAAGAATCGCGTCGAGCGGGTTGGCGGTTTCTTGCTCTCGTGATTCGATCCACTGCCTCGAAAAATAGACTTCGCTAGCAGGCACTGATAGTGAGCCGTTGGCAAGCCTCCTGGCTGCGGGCGACGCTATGACCTGTCGGTCCGACCACAGTTTCAGGAAGATAACCTTAACGAACTCCATAAATGCAGCGGTATAGCTTAAGTTTTCACGCTTGTAGATTGTTCGATGAATCCAGGCAAAATGTGTATTTAGTTCCGCTACTGACAACTTCTGTAGCTGAAACGTCTCTGAGGGCTGGGCCTCAATGATGCCTCGCGTTCGACGCATGTTGTTCTTTGCTACAATTTCACGCAAGGCTAGATAGTTTGCATTGCCATCGGCGAAATCGTGCCAGGCCGTTGTGACCAGCGGAGTGTCACTGTCCCACCGATAAAGGCGGGATTCGACGCCATTGGTCAAAAGAAAGTAGTCGACTGTGGCGGCACCTGCACGCGCGGTCCTGTTGAATTCGAAGCAGTAGCTAGCTGCTTGACCGGTCCAATCGTCGATGCTTTCCTCGGTACCCTTAGCCTCGATAATCCATCGCAGAGTGCCGGATGGCGCTACTCCAAAGTCCGGGCGCCACCGTTCCTGGGATCTCCCCCGATTGATAGACAATTCTCTCATGGACATCTTGGGCTTGATCTCAGAATCTTCGTAGCCAAGGTCTTGAAGAAGGCGGGCCACAAAGAAAGTCTCGACTGTTGCCTCGTTCCCGAGGTCAGATAGGCGACCGAACTTATTGGAGGTCTGCTGCTCGCTTGGCACGAAATTAGCTTATCAGTACTAGGAAGCTATGGGTAATGCGAGGGTGTGTAGGCTTCTGCGCTTGACACGCAAACTCATGGACAACCATGTATTGGAATTTGTGATCCTGTGGCGGTAAGGATCTCTCTAGGTGCGTATTTGTCGGTTAAGAGATTGCCGGAAAGTTGTCGCCTCAATGGTTGTTTTCTTCTCGTCGAGGAGGCCTGGCCTGACTGCAAATGGATCCTTCGGCATCACTTCCGTGCGCCGTGACAAACTCGCAGCGTGACCGCTGTAACCCCGCCCGGTGCCTACGAGGCCCTCCTCACCCAGCGGCTGCACCAGGCGCTCGAGGCCTCCGACCTCGTCGCGGAGCACGGCACCGTTCCCGACGCCGCCGCCCCCGACGTCCTCACCCGCCACGTCGCCGTTGCCGTCCAGCGAGCCCTGGCGAGCGCCAGGCCCGAGCAGCGCGCCAATCTCGTGAATCGCGTCCTCGACCTCGTCGGAGCGCCTGAGGACGACCACGTCAGCCAGATCGAGCAGCTCCTGGCCCTGCGCCTCGCCGGGCTGGGGGAGGGCTGGCCCCACCACCGACCCGTGACGCCGCTGTCCGACGTCGCCCTGCTCACCAACAGCCACGGCGAACCCAACCTCGGCGCCGAGCTGCGCGCCGAGATGGCCAGCGCTGACGACGTCGACCTGCTGTGCGCGTTCGTCCGCTGGCACGGCATCCGGGTGCTCGAGGACTCCCTCAAGGAGCTTGCGGAGCGCGGACGCCCGCTGCGGGTCATCACCACCACCTACTGCGGTGCCACCGAGCGCAAGGCCCTCGACGTGCTGGTCCGCCGCTACGGCGCGCAGGTGAAGGTCCGTTACGAGACGCAGAGCACCAAGCTGCACGCCAAGGCGTGGCTGTTCCGCCGCGGGTCGGGATTCGACACCGGCTACGTCGGCAGCTCGAACCTGTCGAAGTCGGCGCTGGTCGACGGGCTGGAGTGGAACGTCCGCATCTCCTCGGTCGCCACGCCCACGCTGGTGCGCAAGTTCGAGGCGACCTTCGACACGTACTGGAACGACGCCGGGTTCCTCGACTACGACCCCGACCGCGACGCCGCCCTGCTCGACCGCGCGCTCGTCGAGCAGGGCGGCGGGCCGCGCACCACGCTCGTCGTCCCCGTCTCCGGGCTCGACGTGCAGGCGCGTCCTCACCAGGTGGAGATCCTCGAAGCGCTGGACGTCGAGCGGACCGTCCACGACCGGCACCGCAACCTCGTCGTCGCGGCCACAGGCACGGGCAAGACCGTGGTCGCCGCGCTCGACTTCCGCCGGATCCGTGAGCAGTGGGCGGCGGAGCGCCGCGGCGAGCCGCGGCTGCTGTTCGTCGCTCACCGCAAGGAGATCCTCGAGCAGTCGCTGCGCACCTACCGCGAGGTGCTCAAGGACGGCTCCTTCGGCGAGCTGCACGTCGGCGAGTACAAGGCCGAGCAGTGGCGGCACGTGTTCGCCAGCGTCCAGTCGCTCACCGCCCAACGCCTCGCGCTGCTCGACCCCGATCGGTTCGACGTCGTCGTCGTCGACGAGTTCCACCACGCTGACGCGTCGAGCTACCGGCGGCTGCTCGACCACCTGCGTCCCGCCGAGCTGCTGGGGCTCACGGCGACGCCGGAGCGCGGTGACGGCGTCGACGTCCGCAGCTTCTTCGACGGGCGCACGGCCTTCGAGCTGCGGCTGTGGACGGCGCTCGAGGCGGACCTGCTGTGCCCGTTCCACTACTTCGGCGTGCACGACGGCACGAACCTCACGCGCGTCGACTACGGGCGGCGGGCGGGGTACGACCTCAACGGCCTGTCCGACGTCTACACGGGAAACGACGCCCGCACCCGCATCGTGCTCAGCACCTTGCGGGATCGGGTCACCGACGTCGACAGCATGCGCGCGCTCGGCTTCTGCGTGTCCGTGGCGCACGCGCAGTACATGGCGCGGCGCTTCAGCGAGGACGGCATCCCCGCGCTCGCCGTCCACGGCGGCACACCAGCGCACGAGCGCGAGCAGGCGTTCCGAGCGCTGGCGGCCGGGGATGTGCGGTGTCTGTTCGCCGTTGACCTCTTCAACGAGGGCCTCGACGTCCCTGACGTCGACACGATCATGCTCCTGCGTCCCACGCAGTCGGCGACGGTCTTCCTGCAGCAGCTCGGGCGCGGGCTGCGACGCGCGCCGAACAAGGCGGTGCTGACGGTGCTCGACTTCATCGGGCAGCACCGCGCTGAGTACCGCTTCGACGTGAGGTACCGCGCGCTGACCGGCGCGACGCGGTCGCAGCTGGAGGCTCAGCTCGAGCAGGGCTTCCCGTACCTGCCGCCCGGGTCGCAGCTGGTGCTCGACGCTGTGAGCCAGAAGATCGTGCTGTCCAACGTGCGCTCTTCCCTGAGGATGGCCAAGGAGGAGCTGCTGGCCGACGTCCGCAGCTACGCCTCGGGCGGTCGGGTGCCGACGCTGCAGGAGTACCTCGACGAGAGCGGTCGTGAGGTCGCCGACGTCTACCGCGATCGCGGAACCTACGGCAGCTGGACCGCGCTGCTGCGCGCTGCGGGTCTGCCGACGCCGGAAGGCGGTACGGGGGAGGCCGCGCTGTTGAAGCGCGTGGCGGCTCTAGTGCACGTCGACGACGACGAGCGCGCCCGTGCCTACGCCCGCTTCCTCACCCCGGGGGCAGTGCCCTACGAGGACCTGAGCGATCGCGAGCAGCGGCTCGCGCGGATGTTGTTCTTCACGCTGTGGCCGAACCGCGGTGGATTCAGGTCGTACGAGGAGGGCTTCGCCCACCTCCGGGCCCACCCCGCGGTGGTGGCGGAGGTCCAGCAACTGATGGCCGGTGCGGTGGAGCGGGCGCGGCACGCACCGAAGCCGCTCAGCCCGGCGTTGGCGCACCTGCCGGTGCTCAGCCACGCCACGTACCGGCGTGACGAGCTGCTTGCGGGTCTCGACTACGCCGACGAGAAGCGGTCGACCGCCGGTCACGTCAGCGGGGTGGCCTGGTGCGAGAGGACCGCGGTGGACGCGCTGCTCGTGAACCTCCGCAAGGACGAGCGCGCCTTCACCCCGACCACGATGTACCGCGACTACGCGCTCTCGCCGCGGCTGTTCCACTGGGAGAGCCAGAACGCGACGTCGCCGGAGTCACCGACGGGGCGGCGGTACGTGGAGCACGAGGCGGCCGGGTCGCACGTGGTCCTGTTCACGCGAGAAGCGCCGAAGGGGGAGATGGGGACGCCGCCGTTCCTCTGCCTCGGGACGGCGACGTACGGCGAGCACCGCGGGGAGAGGCCGATGGCTGTCACATGGGAGCTGCGTCGGCGGATGCCCGCGGACGTCGTGCATGCGGCGTCGGCGGCCAGCGCCTGAGGCGCGGATGATGCGTGTCGTTCCCCGGCTGCACGTCCCGTCCCGGAAACGATGCATGCAGAGCCACGTGAGGAGCAAAGGTGTCCCGACGCCGCCGCAAGAAGACGACCGCTTCTGATGTCCTCGGAGCGGCCGCGGTTTTGATGGTTGTCGCGGGCGCTGTCCTCAGCGTCATCTTCGCCTTCTTGTCGGCCGTGTGGGACAGCGCTGGGATCTTCAGATGGCCCATCATCTGCGTCTTGCTCGCCTTGATTGTCCTCGCACTCAGGCGAAGAAGTCGTAAGCGCCGTGCAGCTCGTGCGCTGGTGCAGGCCCGATATGAACGCCAGATGCAGATGGACCAGGACTTTGGGTACACGAAAAGCTTGTCGCCGAAACAGTTTGAAGAGCAAGTTGCTCGTCTTCTGCGCCGCGACGGATGGTTCAACGCCGCTGTCGTCGGAGGCGCAAATGATCGGGGCGCCGATGTCATCGCAACTCGGAACGGCCACAAGATGGTGGTCCAGTGCAAGCGATACTTCGGACACAAGGTCACAAGCCGGGAGATGCAGCAGTTCGTCGGAATGTGCTACGACGAGCATAGAGCCACCATTGCTGTCTTTGTCACCACCTCGTCCTTCACCAAGGAGGCGCGTGCTATCGCGACCAGCAGACGGGTCGTTCTGATCGAAGAGCGAGACTTCACACGGTGGCAGTCCTTTGGTGAGGGTGATTTCCTGAGGATCGGGGCGACCAGCTGACGAATGGGGAACGGATGGCGATCACGCCGCGTGCGCACTCACAAGAGGGATTCTTTACCCCAAGGTAAGTCGTGCTCACCGAGGCAGCTGGCCGAAGAACAACGTGATGCCTTACCTGATCGCGAGCAGATGCGAGGGCGACGGGAGCGAACCTCGAGTTGGGCGGCGTTTCGACGAACCCGTCGATCGGACCACGGACGCTCCCGCTGAGCCAGTTCCCGTCTACCCAGTCCAGCCCGACGCTGCGGTGTCCCGGGCGAGCCGCTTCAGGTCAGCGGCACGGCGGCCGCCGATGCCGTGGACGAGGCGGCGCCAGTCGGGCGGGACCAGGCCGGCGCCCCAGCGAGCGCCGAGGAGCGCTCCCGCGATCGCCGCGACGGTGTCCGTGTCGTTCCCCGTGCGGACCGCGGCGTGCAGCGCCGGCTCGAGGTGGTGCTGCGGCGTGGAGGTGATCGCCGTCCACGCGTCCTGGAGCGCGGCGACGGTCCACCCGTTGCTCGCAGCCGGGTCGCGCTCGCCGCGGGCAGCTGAAGCAAGGCGGCGTCCCCAGAGCTGTCGGCGATCCGGAGGGAGGAGGTCGAGGCCGCTCTCGACGTCGAGGCGCCCGTCCAGCACGGCGATCCGCACCGCCTCGCTCCACAGCACGCACGAGTCGCCGGCGTCCGGGTCGGCGTGCGTCAGCTCGGCCACGGCTCGCGCGGCGCGGGCGGTGGCCTCGCGGTCGTGCAGTCGCGTCAGCCCGACGACGCCCGTGCGCATGAGGGCTCCGTTGCCGCCAGTGCGCTCACCAGCGGCGGCGAGTGCGGCGCAGGAACCGCGGAGGCGCCCGGCAGAGCCGGGGCCGGGCGACGTTGCGCCGAGCACCTTCGCCGTCTGGATGCCGATGTCAGCCGGGCCGTCCGCGGCCCAGGCGATGAACCCATCGGCGATCTCGTCGAGCGCCTCGGCGGAGGTGAGGTCGAGCCCGCGCGAGGACACCTCAGCGATGATCACGGCCATCTGCGTGTCGTCGCTGTACTCGCCGGGGGCGTAGTCGCCGAGCCCACCGCCGAGCATCTCGGCGCGGCCTCCGGTGGCGTCACCGAGGTGCGGCAGCCGCTCCTGCGGGACGAACTCGTAGGGAACGCCCAGGGCGTCACCGACCGCCTGGCCCAGGAGCACCCCCTGGGCCCGGTCGAGCTGCATATCGCTGAGCTGCACAGGCCCTCCTCCGCTCGTGCCTCGCCACCTCGCGCCTCCGGAAGCGGCTGCGCCTCAGCATCCTCTGCGCTGGTCCACCTTCGGGTGGGACGTCCCGTCGTCGTCCTGTCGTGGTCTAGGAGGCGCAGCACGGACGGCCCACCGGCGCAGCGACGTCCCGGGTGAGGTGGATCAAGGTGGGGCGGCGGGAGTGCCGATCCGTCGGGTGAGCGTGCGACCAGCCGCCTGCCCGCCCGACACCCGGAGACGCGCCGATGCCCTGGAACGAGCCGATCGACCCGACGGGCGTGGCCCGCGCGATCGCTGACGACGTGCAGGTGTTCCGCCCGGAGCCGGGCACCGGACCCGTGAGGCTGCCGAGCTGGGCGCGGTTCTACCTGGCGCCGGCGGCGCTCGTCGTCGTCGTCCAGCCGGGGCTGGCCTGGAACCAGGCGGAGCAGGCGCTGGCGTACGGGCTGCACCACTCCGAGGCGGTGGGGGTGCCCTTGGCGCTCGCCTTCCCCGAGGAGGCGGGGGGAGGCAGCAGCCCGGTCCGGGCGTCGCGGGTGCGAGCCGCCTACCTGCGGCCCGGGCGCGTGTCGGTCTGGACGTACGGGCCCGTGGACGGTGCCCACCCGTGCCGGCCGCTGACCCGTGAAGAGGCGCAGGTGGCGGTCCGGGAGGCGTCGACGGTGCTGCGCGGGCAGGTCAAGCCCCTGCCGCACGACCACGCCGAGGACGTCGCCGCCGCCCTGGCCCGCGCCGTCGACGAGCTGACCGACCTGCCGCTGGTCCCGACGCCGCGCAGCGCGTCGCGCACGTGGACCTACCGCGGTCTGCGGGTGCTGTCGGTGATGGCGTCCACCGACGAGACGGTGGTCCGCACCGGCGTCCACTCCACCGACCGGCGCCTCAGCCACGAGGGCCGGCACGCGATCCGGCCCGGGGCGCTCTCGGACGAGTTCGCGAGGGCGATCCTCGAGGAGGTGCGGGAGGCCTGCGCCGGCCGGGCGGTGGCCAAGGAGAGCGAGCAGCGCGCGGAGCACTGGTTCTCCAGCGCTCTGCCCGCGCTGCTGCCGCAGGTGATGCCGCTCGTGGAGCGCGAGGTCGGACGGTCGGTGCTGCGCGAGGTGCCGACGTACCGCCCCGCCGGGGGGACCGGCTTCATCGACCTGGTGGCGCTCGACGACGACGGGACGCTGCACGTCATCGAGACGACGCCCGGCAGCGACCCGATGCTCGTCCTGCAGGGCCTCGATCACCTCATCTGGGTCGAGGCGAACACGCGGCTCCTGCTGGAGGCCTTCGGCGTGGCGCGTGTCGAGCGCGTGGTCATCGACTACGTGCTGGCCGACCGCAAGGGCGAGGCGTTGCCCGCAGGCACGGACGTCATGGGGCCGTACGCGGCTGCCAGCCGCGCCGCGCTCGCGGACGACGTCCGCTGGCAGGTGCACGTGGCCGAGGCGTGGACGTCGAACGCAGGTCGGCTCGTGCCGGTCCCCGTCCCGTCAGGCCGCTGACGCGGACCGCTCGTAGCGCCACACGAGGCCGTCCCGGTCGCGGCGGCCTCGCTGGAGCTGTGTCGGGTCGGTGGTGCGTCCAGGCGGTCCCCGTCAGGAGACCAGGACGTCGATCACGCCGATGCCGCGCTGGTGCACTCGCTCGCGCGATCGAGCCGTCCCACGAGGCTGCCGATGGTGCTGGGGTGACCGAGCTCGCGCCGACCTGGATCCCGCCCGTCGTGCCGGCGGCCGAGGAGCGCCCGCTGACCGGGTCGGAGCGGTTCCTCGGTGTGGATGCCGGAGTCGGCGACTTCTGGCGGTTCGCCATGGGCGACCTGCGCAGCAACACCACGCGTGGTCTGCTGGCCGAGTTCCTCGTGCAGTGCGCAGTCGGAGGTCGCGGTGTGCGGGAGGAGTGGGCTGAGCACGACGTGACAGCCCTCGACGGGACGACGATCGAGGTCAAGAGCGCAGCACGGCTGCAGGCGTGGCCGCAGCGCCGAGCTGCGGTGCCGCGCTTCGGGGGTCTGCGCAGCCGCATCTGGACGGACGGCGCCGGCCGAGCGGACGTGGCCACCCACCACGCGCAGGTGTACGTCTTCTGCCTCCACACCGAGATCGACCCTCGCGCCTACGACGCGCTCGACCTCGACCAGTGGCAGTTCGCCGTGTTGAGCGGGGAGGCCGTCAGGGCGCAGGGCTGTGCCTCGCTGGCCTGGCCGACAGTGCTCAAGCTCGCCGGCGAGCCCCTGCACCACGGCGATCTCGACACAGCCGTCCGAGCGTGTCGTCAGGTGTGAGTCCGCAGGAACCCCGTCACCAGCATCTCGAACTCTGCCGGCTGGTCTTCCCACGGCAGGTGACCTGCCCTCTCCACGACCGCCAGCTCGGCGCGCGGCAGTGCTGCGGCCACCGCGAGCGTCCCCGTCGCGGGCCGCGGGTCCTCCGCGCCGCGGATGAGGAGCACCGGCACGTTGATCCCCGTCAGCTCCGCCAGCGCCTCGCCGGGGTCGCGCCCGAACTCCTCGGCCGCCATCGCGCGGTTCGCGTGCTCGTTGACCGGCAGGGGAGTGGCAGCGAAGGACTCCACCGCCGCCACCGTCGCGGATGTCGCAGGGGCGGGGTGGTCGGGCAGCCACTGCAGCGTGCGCCACCGCACCTCCTGCGCCCACGTCCGCCCGCGCTGCCCGAGCTCCTCAATCTGCTTGTGCTCCTCCATCTCAGCTGCGGTCAGCCGGCTCGCCATCGCGGCCCCGGCTTGCGCGCGCTGCGACGGCCAGTCCGGTCCCGTCCCCGCGCACCACACCAGGGCGCCGACGCGGTCCGGGTGCGCTGCGGCGTACCGCGCGGCGATCGTCGCCCCGAAGGAGTGCCCGAAGACCGCCCACCGCTCGTGGCCGAAGGCCTCCCGCAGCTCCTCTAGGTCGGCGACCGCTCGCGCGATCGACTGCACGTCGCTGGGCTCGGAGCGTCCGCAGCCGCGCTGGTCGTACCGGTGGGTGGTCAGCGAGTCGGCCACGCACGCCGCCACCGGCTCGAGGTAGTCCCACAGGCCCGGACCTCCGTGCACCAGCACGAGCGCCGGCGGCCCCTCGTCGTCGTCCCCGTCGGTCACCCAGGACGACGACGTCCACAGCTCCACTCCGTCGCGCATCCGCACCCGCCGCTCCCCGGCGTCCGCGTCGGTCACCGGACCAGCCTGGCAGCGCCGGCGCCCGCGAGGCACCATGGCGTGATGACCAGGCCGCTGCTGTGCCCCGGCTGCGGGGAGCGGGAGGGTGTGCGGCTGGTGCTCGGGTACCCGAACGCGCAGGCGCGGGCCGAGGTCGAGCGCGGCGACGCCGTGTGGGGCGGCTGCTTCATGCCGTACCCGCCTCCGCCGCGGCCGTGGGTCGACACGGCGTGCCGTGCGTGCGGTGCGCAGTGGTCGAGCGAGGCCAAGCCCTCCCGCTGACGTCCGGGCGGCGCCGACGACGGCCGAGTTGTCCACAGGGGCACGGCCAGGACGAGCACGCGCGTGCCCGGCCTCCCTAGCCTCCGGGGCATCATCGAACACCGGGTCTCAGCCCTGCCGCTGCCGGAGGCGCCCGAGCACCGGGCGCGCCGTCGTCTCCGGCGCGCGGGCGCCTTCGCCCTCGTCGCCCTGGGACTGGCCGGTGGGTACTTCGTGACGCTGCCCCTGGTGACCTTCGTGGTGTGGGTCACGGGGTCCTACCTGCTGTTCGGGGACAGGGGGTTGGAGCACGTGGCGCAGACGGTGCAGGCTCACGAGGAGCTGCCCGCCCCGGGGCCGCCGCCGACGGCGCCGGTGGCCAGGAGGGACGCCGAGGGGGCGGCAGAGGCAGCGCGGTACTTCGTCGCCTCCTACGAGTACGGGTACACCAGCGGTGACCCCGCCTGGATCGAGGAGCTCTCCACCCCGCAGTGCGCCACCTGCGCCTCTGCGGTGAGGGCGATCGACCTGGTCGACCAGCGGGGTGGGCGCTTCCTGATGATGGACTTCGAGCCCACGGCCGTCACCGTCACCTCCTTCACCCCGGAGCGCGCCGCCGTCCACCTGTCGGTGGCGATCTCTGACGCCGCCATGTCCACCAGCGACGGGGGCATCGCCGAGCTCGGGGGTGGGAACGTCGAGAACGACGTCGTCCTCGTCTGGCAGGACGGCCACTAGCTGGTCGACAGCCTCGACGATGGGCTGTGGGCCCCCGGCCAGCACGCCTGACCGCGGTGCCTGACGCTGGTGTCGGGGGGCGCTGGCACGCTGGGCCGCGTGTCCAACAGCGCGGTCTCGACGGTCACGGTGTGGTCCACCGACCCGGCTGCTCTGGCGGCGGTGAAGGCGCACGCGGCGGCGTCCCCAGGTCGTGGCGGCAGCACCGCCGGCGGTCCTGGCACCCACCGCCTCCCGGGGTGGCTCGGCGGGCTGGGGAAGCGGCTCGACCGCTCGCGGGCCGCGACCGTCGAGCGTCCGTTCTCGCTGGAGGCCGTCGTGCCGACCGGCATGGAGCTCGACGCGTGGGACCGCGACCGCGCCCTGGAGCTGTGGGGCACGAGCCTGCCAGAGAAGGACTCCTCGCTGGAGCACGAGAACGAGGACCGGCTGGTCTACGAGCTGGTCACCGCCTACTCCCAGCCCACCGCGGTCTTCCGGGCGCTCAGCGCCGCGCACCCGTCGGTGGTGCTGCACGCCGTGACCACCTGCGAGGGCGAGTTCGCCGCGGTCGGCTGGTACGTGCGCGGCGAGGCGGTGGACGAGCGGGAGGCGGAGCTCGACCTCACCGACGAGCAGTGGGAGGAGTGGGACGGCGAGTGGGACCTGCCGGCCGACTGGTCCTTCGACGTCAAGAGGGCCCGGCAGCTGGCGACGGAGGGGCCGACCAGCGGCTGACGGGTGGCGGGTCATCGGCGGGTGGGTTCGGCTGGGCGAAGGACGCCGCTCAACTCAGCGGCGCAGCCCGTCGACAAGGACGCGGAGGGCGGAGCACCCGCGCCGCGTCCTGCCGCTGGGAGAGCACTCGTGACGAGCAACACCGACCCGGGCGCTGGGGTGACCGCGCACGTCGACACCGCCTTTGCGCACGACGCGGTCCTGGACAGCGCTGGATGCGCCGCCTGCGGGGCCGGACTCGTGTCCGCGGCCGCGTTCTGCGGTAGCTGCGGGCATCGCCGGGGTGCTCCCGTCAGCCCGGCGGAGACGGTCATGTCGCCCTTGCCGACAGCACCTTCGGTCAAGGTGTCACTGACGTTGCAGCCGCTCATCGCCTGGGCGCGTGAGCCCGGCTTCTGGCGCGGCTGGGTGGGGCCGTTCGCGCTCTTCGCCGTCGCTCCGTTCGCCCTGCTGCAGGCATCGGGTGAGACGGAGTCGCGAGTGATCGCCACAGGCTTCGCGGTCTACTTCGCCCTGCTGTGGGGGCTGGTCCTGCACCGGGTCATCGCTCCCGAGCCGCAGGACCGGTGGCTGCTCGTGCGCATCAGCCTCTTCACGGCCTTCGTCGGAACCGCGCTGGCCATCGCGATCGAGGAGTGGGTCCTCTCGGACGCCCCGCAGCTGCCCGACTACGTCTTCGGCGTCGGGCTGCCGGAAGAGGCGGTCAAGGCGCTTCCCGTCTTGCTGTTCGTCTTCCTGAGCCGTCGGTCCTGGACCCCTCGCACGTTCATCTTCGCCGGGGTCGTCAGCGGCCTGACGTTCGGCGCTGTGGAGGCGATCAGCTACACGGGCCTCTACGAGCAGCTGTCCGACCTGGGCGCAGGCACCTATGGCGACATGACGGCTGCCACCATCTGGCGCCTGCTGTCGGGAGGTCTCTTCCACGGGTGCCTGGCCGGGGTGCTCGCGTACTTCATCGGGCTGGCGTACTGGTACCGCCGCTCGGCCGTGGTCCTCGTCGCCCTCGGTCTCGGTCTCGTCTCGGTGCTCCACGGCTTGTACGACGACCTGTCGGGTGGATGGCTCGGCACGGCGGTGGCGGGCTTCACGATCGTCGTCTTCGCCGCCTACGTCCGCATCGGGGACGAGATCGCGCTGCGTCTCGGAGAGCCCGACCAGCAGCGCCCCGCTGCACTGACCGGAGGCGCCCGGTGAGCCGGGGTCCCCTCGCACTCGTGCGCTGCCCCGCGTGTCGAGCGGCGGTGCCTGGCGACGACCTGTGCGCGCGATGTGCGGCGCCGCTGGCAGCGAGCAGCACAGGCGTTCAGGTGCCTGTAGCGGCCGACGACGGCGCCCGCACCTCAGCGGCGACGCTGCGCCAGCTGCTCGAGCTGCCCTCGCCGAGGGGGTCGGGGCTGCCGGACGACTCCAGTGGTCCCCCTTCGACGGGCCACGCCGGATCCGCTGTCCACGGACACGGTCCCACCACCACCCGGCGAGCTGTCGCGGCTGGGTCGGGCGCGGTCGGCGTCGGGCTCCTCTGCGCGGTGGTCGCCGGGTACCTCGTCCTCGGGGTCAGCTCCAGCCACACGATCACCGGCGCTGTGCACCTGTCGGCGACTGGCGCGGACGCTCTGGGCACCACCTGCACGGCAGCCTCGTCCGGGTTGGGTGAAGGTTCCGACGTCGTCATCACCAGCGGTGACGGCACCGTGCTGGGATCCACCCACCTCGGCGCAGGGACCTATGACGGGTCTCGCTGCGTGCTTCCGTTCACCCTCAGCGATGTCGAGGACGCCGGCGACTACTTCATCACCCTCGATGGCGGGGACCCTGTGTCGTTCAACCGCGAGGACCTCGTTCGCGACGACTGGCGGGTGGACGTCTCATGAGCCTGAGGCGGCTCATCACGTCCCGGCGCACCCACGTCGTCGTCCTGCTGCTCGCTGGAGCGGCAGCGGTCGTGGCGCTGCCGGTGCGGTCCACCTCGTGCGGGAGTCCCCTGCAGACCTGGACGCGTCAGCAGGCGGTCACCGCCGCGTTCGTGTCCCCGCAATCCGACTCTGATGTCACCCGTCGGGACACCGCTGCCGTGGCCGCCGCGCACAAGGCCGTCTCTGAGGCCGACAGCGCCGAGCACCGGGCCGAGGAGCTGCAGCAGGCCGCCGACCAGAAGTCGGATGAGGCCTCCCAAGCGCAGACCGACCTGTACTCCAGTCCCGGCTACTACGGGAGCGACACCTCCTATGAGCTGTCGATGGCGGAGTCGAAGGTCAGCTCCGCCGAGTACGACGTCGAGTACTACGAGAGCGACGTCCGCTCGCTGACCTCGTCACTGGACGAGTCACGCGGCACCACCATGGAGTCCTACTACTCCTCCCAGCTCGCCACCGCGCAGAGCCAGCTGGCGGACGCCAAGTCGGAGCTGTCCCAGGCGCAGGCCGGACTGAAGTCGGCGAAGGCCGCGGACACCCAGTCGCAGGCCTCAGCCGAGGCGGCCCAGACCCGCGTTGATGACGCGCTGACTGCCGCCACGACCGCTCAGCAGGAGGCGCAGACCGCGGCCACCGACGCCGAGGGCCAGGTGGAAAGGGCTCGCCAGCAGTTGCAGAGCGCGACCGCCACTCAGGAGCGGCATGTCGCGGAGAGCGCGGGAGAGGTAGCGGCTGCCTACACGCGCTGGTTCGACGCGAAGGTCGACGTGTCCGCCGCCAACGCCGTGCTGCGGGACTGCCGTGACGACAGCCTCCTGTCCGGGGCAGCGTCGACGGTCATGGCTGCGGGTGCGGCGGGCCTGGTGCTCGTGCCGGTGGTCGGCGGGATCCGAAACCGTCGGAAGGGTCGGCGCGACGGTCGAGAGGCCACATCGTGACCCCGGGGGGCCGTGCCGCGCAGCGAGCCGAGGCGATCGAGACGCAGCTGGCGCGCAAGCGCGAGCTGCTCGCGCGCACGCAGCACGACATCACCTCCCTGGAGGCGCAGCTGCACCAGTGGACAGCCGGCGCGGAGGGGGAGCAGCGCACCGCCGCCGCGCTCGAGGTGCTCGAAGCCGACGGGTGGCAGCTCCTGCACGACGTCCACTGGCCCGGCCGTCCCAAGGCGAACCTCGACCACGTCGCCGTCGGCCCGGGCGGGGTGGTGGTGGTCGACGCCAAGCGCTGGTCCGGTGACATCACCGTGACCGGGGCGGAGCTGCGCCTCGGCAGCTGGCGCAAGACCCGCGACTGCGAGAACGCCGCGCGCATGGCCTCCGACGTCGCGTCGCTGCTCGCGCCCCAGCACCGCACGGCCGTCGCGTCGGTGCTCTGCCTCGTCGGCAAGACACTCCCGCCGACCGCGGTCGAGGCGGGCGTGGTGGCCGTCGGTGACGCGCACCTCGCGGACCACCTGCGCTCCCTGCCCCGCCGGTTCGACGACGACGACGTCAGCGCCGTCACCGCCCAGCTCCGCGACCTGCTCGCCGGTGCGACCTCACCGCCGGTGCTCACGGCGTCGGCGTGGGAGGAGCGCACGGCGCCCGTGTCCGTGCCGTCGCTCGCGGTGCTCGGGTCGGTCGCCGCACCGACGCGCCGCTCGACGCGCTCGGAGCGTGCCGCGTCGGGACGGGCGGTACAGGACCGGCGCGTCCGTCGTCGTCAGGCGTCCTCGAAGCTCGAGTACGTCGTGGTGCGCCTCGGTCTGCTGGGAGCTCTCGTCGGCGGCTACTACCTCTGGGTCGGCTCCCTCGGGCGGTAGCGCTCAGCTGAGCGGGCGCAGGCTCCGGAACACCGCGGTCGGGACGGCGTCGTCGTCGTCCTCCTGGTCCGCGGTCTCGGTGACCTGCCACGTGTGCTCGCGCAGGTCGGCACGCAGCTGTGCGCTGCTACCGGGAGCGGTCCAGCGCAGCAGCAGCTCACCGGGCCGGTCGGTCTCGGTGACGGTGAGGTCGCCGTCGAACGCCGCGCACCGGTTGCGCCACCGCAGGACGTCGAGGAGCAGCGCCACGTGCGGGTCGGTGACGCGCTCGCGGACCTCCTCGACCGTGTAGTCGTGGCGGTTGATGGCCCGCGGGTCGCCGACGGCCTCGAGGGCCTCGAGGTCGTTGCCGCCGAAGAGCGCTCCCACGTAGTAGACCTGCGGGATCCCGGGCACGAAGAGCTGGAGCACGCGGGCGAGCAGGTGGGCGTCGTCGTCGCTGAGAGCGTCGTGGAAGGTGCACATGAGCTGGTAGCGGCGGGCCTTCTGGCCGTCGCGGCGGATGACGGGCTCGCGGCCCGTGACGAGGTGCCGGCTGTCAGCGATGACGGCGCTGACGCGCTCGCTGACGAGGTCGACCTCGTCCTCGGACAGCAGCCCCGCGACGTCGACCACGCCGATGCCGTCGTGGGTGTCGAGGGTGGTGAACTGACGGCGGGGGCAGATCTCGAGCCAGTGCCGCAGGCGGTCGGTGCGGCCGGTCATGAGGGCGTGGAGGGTGAGCATCGGCAGCGCGAAGTCGTAGACCCACAGGCCGCGCTCGGCCATGGCGAGCTGGATCTCGTAGCGCTCGTGGACCTCGGGGAGCATCTGCGTACCCGCTGCCCGGAGGGGCTCCATGCCGATGTCGAGCACCTGCCACACCTCCGGCTCCACGAAGAAGCAGCTGGTGCCGGGGCGCTTGGAGGCGTAGGCGAACGCGTCGAACCGCACGATCGGCACCAGCTGCGCGAGCCGGCCCAGGGTGCGGCGGTAGTGCTCCTGGGTGGCTGCGGCGAAGGGGTCGACGTCGACCTGCTCGGCGAAGAAGGTGCTCCACAGCTGCACGTCGGTGCCGTCGGCGCGCGTGTAGGTGCGCACCGGGCCGCCCTCGCGGCGGCTGTACAGAGTCTCGAGGTCCTCGGGGGTGGGGGCGCCGCCGGGCCAGAACTCGTCCCAGCGGATGAACATCTCGCGGTAGGGGGAGGCGTCGCCGCGGGCGAGGTAGTCCCGGAACTCGGCGGAGCGGACCGAGACGTGGTTGATCATGAAGTCGACCATGACGGTGTGGTGCTCGGCGAGGCGCTCGATGTCGTCCCAGGTGCCGAAGCGCGGGTCGACGGTGTCGTAGTGGACGACGGCGAAGCCGCGGTCACCCGACGACGGGTAGAACGGCAGCACGTGCACGCCGCCGAAGGCGCCGGACAGCTCGTGGTCGAGCAGCTGCTGGAGCTGGGCGAGGTCGCCGCCGAGGCTGTCGGCGTAGGTGATGAGCATCGCCTCGTTGGTGACCGGCTTCATGCGTCCACCCTCGGGGTGGTGGCCAGCTGGCGCGAGTGCGGGCATCAGGCCTGGTCAGCCCGGGTTGTCGGTGGTGGGTGATCGGGTGTGGGCATGGGTCAGGGGCCGGTCTCGCGGCTGGAGGAGCGCATCGCTGCGCACCTGTGGTGGCGCTCAGTGGCCCACCCCGACGGCTACGAGCTCGCCTCTGACACCCAGGTGCTGCACCTGGAAGAGGACGACGACGACGAGCGCTCGGCTGCAGCGGCGCCGGCGCTGCTGCCGGAGGCGTGCCTGGTCGGGGTGCGCGAGGAGGTGGCGCTGCTGTGGGCGGCGCGCGTTCCCGGGGTCGGGCTGGTGGCGGCGGTGGAGGAGCTCTGGGCCGACCTGGCCGCCGACCTGCCGGCGGCCTGCTGCTCCACCGACACCACCGACAGTGCCTGTCCCGGGGTCAGCGATGCGGAGCTGGTCGAGGCGGTCGCGGCGTGCGAGCGCCAGCTCGCAGCACTGGCCGCCCGCCGTGACCAGCTCGCCGGGGTGTTCGCCTCCCGACGCCAGGCCGAGGCTGAAGCCGACGTCGCTGATGCGCGTGCTGCCAGCGCCCGTGACGGCACGGGCCGCCCGTGGGCCATGCGGGTCCGCTCGACTGCTCCCTCGGAGCTGTGCGCCCGGCTCGGCATCGGGTCGGTGGCCTCTGAGGCGTTGGTCGAGCGGGGTCTGGCAGCGGTGGGGGCTCACCGGGATGTGGCTTCGGCGATGGCTGCCGGAGCCCTGCCCGCGGGGGCCGGGAGCTGGCTGCTGGAGCAGCTGTCCGCGGTGCGCACGACCTCCTACCTGAGCGCGCTGGAGTCCGAGAGCGCTGCCCGTGAGCGGGCGCTGGAGGCGCAGCGTGCCGCTGAGGACGCTGCCCGCGCCCAGGCCGGGCTGGTGCCGCTGACGCGAGAGGAGGTGCGGGCTCGGGCCGCTGCCGATCGGGCGCAGGTCGACGCCGAAGCGGAGGCAGCAGCTGCCGCCCACGCCGAACAGGTCGCTGCGGCGGTGCGCCGGGAGCTGCTGGGCAAGGCCACCGGCACCGCGGCCTGGACCGCCGCAGGGGCCGGGCAGGACCTGGCCCGCACTGACGCCGGTGACGCAGGTGACGCCCGTACTGACGGTGACGGTGGTGATGAAGAGGGTGCCCCGCAGAAGCCTGCGGCGTCTGCGACCACCCGTCCCACCGCGGGGGCGGGGCTGGGCCCGAACCGGCGGGCGTGGACCAAGCGTCTGAACACCGCGGTGGCCCGCGCTGACGGCCCCGCCGCCCAACGGCGCGCGGCCAAGGCCCGCGCGGCGTGCTCCACCTCCCGCTGGTCTGAACCGGACGGGCAGGCGGCGCTGCAGCTGCGCGGACCCGCCGAGGACATCGCGGTGATCACCGCGGCGATGGACGCCCGCGCCCGACGCCGCCAGGAGGAGGCCCGCGCCGCTGAACGTGCTGCTGCCAAGGAGCAGGGCCGGGCCTTCGGCCGGGGCGCGGTGGGCTCCCTGGACGCTCACCGCATCGCGGCGCTGGTGGAGTGGGCGAGCGCAGCACTCGAGGTCGCCGGCACCTCCGGGGTGTGCGGCACGTGGTACCCGATCGCCCGCACCGCCGCCTCCAGGCCGGTGGTGCACCTGGTGCTGCCGTGGACGGTGGCCGCCGGGGTGAGCACGATCGGGGCGCAGCTGGCCGGGTACGGGCCCATCGGTGCGGTGGCGGCGTTGCGGATCGCCGCGGACGGGATGTGGCGGCGGGTGCTGGCCGACCCGGTGTGCGGGGCGGCGGTGGCAGTGGAGGAGGGCGCGTGGCGCCCCTCGACGGCGTTGGCGCGGTTGGTGGGGCTGCGGTGGTGGTCTTCGACGATGCCGTCCTCGACCCGTCCGGTGGGGTTGGACCACGGTCCCGCCGGTGGTGGGGGCGGTGGTGGTGGTGCTGGGGGTGGGCAGATCGACCACGTCCAGGCCTATGACAGTGGCGGGGCGACGGAGGCGACGAACCTGCAGCTGCTGGCGCAGGTGGAGCACCTGCTCAAGCAGGCCGGGGAGCACGCCCGTCCCGGGCACGGCTGGAGCGTGGCGGTGGCGCGGACCGCTGCGCAGCCAGGGCCGGGGGACGCGGTGGTGTGGACCGCGCCGACCGGGCACACCTACCGCGTCAGCCCCCAGGTGCTGCTGGACCCCGACGACGGTCCCGACGACGGTCCTGGTGACGGTGCTGGTGACGGTGCTGATGGCGGTCCTGAGGGCGGGGGTGAGCTGCCGGGGTGGGTGCACCGGTTGCTGGCTGATGTGCTGCCCGCGTGGGTGGGCTGGCCACCGGATGGTCGCCCAGATCCTCCCGGTGGGCCGGCGGGGGTGGCGTGGTCGACGGACTGGACCCGTGCGGCCTTGACCGACGCACCACCGCAGCCGCGCCCAGGTGCTGACGGTGACCCCGGCGACGGGGAGGAGCCGTGCCTGTTCGACGACCTCCCCGCCGCGTGAGGCGCCCACACGCAGCTCGGAGCTGCGCGAGGACAGGAGTTGTCCACAGGTGGTCTTCGTGCAGCCCACCGCGGTCTCGCCGCCCGGCAGAGTGCGGACATGAGCCCGCGTTCACGCCGCCGCACCTCGAAGTCCGCCGCTCGCCGCACCTCCGCCCAGCGCCGCACGCGTCCGAGCATCCCGCGGCAGCGGCAGGCGCCTGAGGACGGGTACCCGCAGCGGCCCGAGCCCTTCGTCTCCAACGACGACGCCCTCCTCGTGCTGCACCGCGCCGTGGAAGACCCGGCCTTCCAGCAGTTCCTCGATGAGCTGCCCCTGGTCAACCTGGTGGGGCAGTTCCTGGAGTGGGTCGGGGAGTGCGAGGACCTCGACGACCTCACCGACCTCACCGCAGACGCACACGACTGCCACGACGCAGACGACGATGACGACGCTCCCCTCCCCTCTGAGGCCGCGCTCTCCGTGCGGCTCGGCGTCGCGCTCATCGGGTCCACGGCTGTCGAGCGCTGGCGCTCTCGCGTGCTCTCCCTGGCCTGCTCACGGTGGGCGCTCGTGTCGCTCAGCGACGACGGGCTGGAGCGCGGTCCCGACATCCTCGGCTGGGACGCGGTGGACGCCAGGGACAGGGCCTGGGCCCGCGCCCTCGTCGTCGCCGCGGCCGTCGAGTGCACTGCCCGCTACGTGTCCGCTCAGCACGTGATGGGCGACCACGTCCGGCACGCCCTGGCGACGATGCTCGCGACCTCCGTGGAGGAGAACCCCTGGCCCCTCGGCCTCATGAGCGCCCTGCGTCCTGACGACCTCGTCTCCGAGCACGTGGACCGCATCGTCCTCGAGCACGTCACCGAGCTGCGCGCGTGGGGCGTCCTGGCCGACGGCGACGAGCTGCGCGTCGCTGCTGGCGCCGAGCCCCTGCTGCGGTCCGTCTCGATCAACCTCCGTACCGACCCGGTGCCCGTGCCGGTCTCCTGAGGGGCCGGGTCATCCGGAGCGCGAGGTGCGGCGAGCCAGCCGCGCCACGAGGGCCGGGTAGTGCGCCGGCAGGAGGCGCACGACGGCGTCGACGACCTTCGCGTCACGCCCGACCAGCACCCGCGGCCGGCCCGCCTCGACCCCGTCGACGACGATCCGCGCCGCCTGCTCCGGCGGCATCCGCAGCAGCTTCTCGTTGTAGCGCTTCTGCTGCGCCTCCTCGGCCGCGCTCACGCGGTGCCCGGAGGCCTTGGCGTGCTCGAGCGCGGACGTCGCGATGCTCGTCGCCACCCCGCCGGGGTGCACGACCGTCACGCGCACCGGCTGACCGGCGGTCAGCACCTCCGCCCGCAGCGCCTCGGTGAACCCGCGCACCCCGAACTTGCTCGCGCTGTACGCCGACAGCCCGCTCTGCGCCATGAACCCGTTGAGGCTGGAGATGTTCACGACGTGCCCGTCCCCGGAGGCCACCAGGTGCGGCAAGAACGCCTGCGTCCCGTGGATCACCCCGAACAGGTTGATGCCCAGCACCCGCTGGTACTCCGACCAGTCGCTGTCCGCCACGGTGCCGCTGCTGGCCACGCCCGCGTTGTTGTAGACCTGGTGGACCACCCCCAGCTCGTCGACGACGACGCGGGCGTACGCGAAGAACGCCTCGCGGTCGCTGACGTCGAGCCGGGCGGTGTGCACGCGCGCCCCCAGCGCCCGGGCGCGCTGCGCGGTCTCGGCGAGTCCCGCCTCGGACACGTCCGACAGGGCCAGGCGCGCACCCCGCCGGGCCAGCTCCAGGGCCAGCGCACGTCCGATGCCCGACCCCGCGCCGGTCACGACGCACACCTTGCCCGCGACGCCGTTGACCACGCCGTTGACGCCCTGACGCTGCCTGCTCACTGCTGTGCTCCTTCGAGTGGACTGGCCGCTGAGGCACCGGAGGCACCCGAGGCCGCTGCCACGTGGTCACCGACCAGGTCCGCCAGACGGTCCACGAGACCCGGCGGCAGGTGGTGGCCCATCCCGGGGATGACGACGTGCCGCGCCCCGGTGATCGCCGCGGCCGTGGCGGCGCCGCCGCTGGGGTCGACCATGACGTCGCGGTCACCGTTGATGACCAGCGTGGGTGCCGTCACCCGCGCCAGCTCCGCCGTCCGGTCCCCACTGGCCGCGATCGCCTGGATCTGCCGCGCCGGCCCGATCCGGGACACCGGCCCGCCGCCCCGCTCCCACGACCCGCGGGCGCGAGCTTCCTCGGCGGCCAGCGCGTCGTCGTCGAGGGGGAAGCCGAGGCCGGCGAGGTGGCGCATCATCGCGACGTGCCGCTGGACGGCCACCTCGACGGTGGCCGCGGGGGCGTGGCGCAGCCGCCACAGCGTCGACCGGGTCGGCGCCCCGACCCCCGCGGCACCGGTGGTGGAGTACAGGGACGTCAGCGACGCCACCCGGTCCGGCCGCCGTGCGGCGACGGTCTGCGCGACCATCCCGCCGAGCGACTGCCCCACCAGGTGCGCGCGCTGCACGCCGAGGTGGTCGAGCAGGCCGACGGCGTCGGCGGCCATGTCCGCCAGGTCGTACGCGTCGGGCCGCGGCCGCCGCAGGAGCTGGCGGACCAGCCCGGGGGCGGGGGCGTCGATGCGGCTGGAGCGTCCGATGTCGCGGTTGTCGAACCGCACCACCCGCAGCCCGCGTGCCACGAGCGCGTCGACGAGGGCGTCCGGCCATGCGGTCAGGTCCTGTCCGAGACCGGCGACGAGCAGCACCACCTCGCGGCGCTCGTCGTCGTCCTCGCCGGTGCCTCCGGTGCCTCCGGTGCCTCCGGTGTCCCGGAAGCACAGCCGCGGCCCGGCGGGCAGCTGGACGAACAGGTCCTGCGACGGCCGCGCCACCGAGGTGAGCTGCAGCTCGGGGTCCACCACGTCTCCGGTGCGCAGCAGGGCGAGGTCGGAGTGGTAGTCCATCGACGTCGTCCACGGCGGCCGGCTGCCCTGTCGCGGCAGCTCCCCGACGGCGCGCTGGATGTACCCGGCGGCGAAGTCGAGGTAGGGCCGGGTCGGCATGTCGGGGTCGGAGGGGACGGGACGGGCGGTGTCGTAGCCGTGCTCGGCCATGTGGCGCAGCAGCCGCACGAAGTGCTCGCACAGCAGCCCGACCTTGAGCGTCCAGGAGGAGTTGGTGTACCCGATCGCGAAGGCCAGGTTGGGCACCCCGGACAGCATCATCCCCTTGTAGGCGAGCCGCTCGGAGAGCCTGACCTCCTCGCCGTCCACCTCCACCCGGGTGCCGCCGAACACCTGCACCGCCAGGCCCGTGGCCGTGACCACGACGTCCGCCTCCAGCCGCTGCCCGCTGACCAGCCGGACGCCGGTGGCGTCGAAGGAGGCGATCGCGCCGGTGACCACCGAGGCCCGGCCCGAGCGGATCGCCGCGAAGAGGTCGCCGTCGGGGGAGGCGCACAGGCGCTGGTCCCACGGGTCGTACGGCGGGTTGAAGTGCGTGTCGACGTCGTAGCCCTCAGGCAGCTGCTTCGTCACGACGCGGCGGTAGATCGCTCGCGCCAGCCGGGGGTGCTGCTGGCAGAAGCGCCACACCGCGCGCTGCTTGGCGATGTTCTTGCGGCGGGTCAGCGCCGCGCCCCGCTCGTCACCGAACCAGCGGCGCAGCCGCGCGCCGAGGGCGTCCCCGCGGGAGACCGGCATGACGTAGGTGGGCGTGCGCTGCAGCATCGTCACGTGGGCGGCCTGCCCGGCGATCGCCGGCACCACCGTGACCGCCGTCGCCCCGCTGCCGACGACGACGACGCGCTTCCCGGTCAGGTCCAGGTCCTGCGGCCAGTGCTGCGGGTGCACCACGGTGTTGCCGGGCGTGGCCGCGAACCGGTCCAGCCCCGGCAGCTCGGGGGTGTACCCGGCGTCGTAGCGGTAGTAGCCGGTGCCCGCGAACACCCAGCCCGCCGTCAGCTGGAACCGCACGGGCCGCTCGTCGTCGTCGGTGGCGTCGTCGGAGGTCTGGTCGGTGCGCTCCACGGTCACGGTCCACCGGGCGCTCCGGCTGCTCCAGGCCAGGTCCACCACGCGCTGGTGGTAGCGGATCCGATCGTCCAGACCGCCTTCGGTGGCGGCCTCGCGGACGTAGCGCAGGATGCGCGGGGCGTCGGCGATGGCCTGCTCGTCCAGCCACGGCTTGAACTCGTAGCCGAAGGTCGACAGGTCGGAGTCGGAGCGCACCCCGGGGTAGCGGAACAGGTCCCACGTGCCGCCCGAGGCGCCGCGGGCCTCGAAGATGGCGAACGACGTGCCGGGCAGCTCGGCGGCCAGGTAGCGCCCGGCGCCGATGCCCGAGATGCCGGCACCGATGACGACGACGTCGAGGTGCTCCACCGGGGAGTGCTGGGAGTGCTGGGAGTGCTGGCCGTCGCTGGCGACGGCGAGGGGAGCGGTCACCGCCCCATCGTGCGCTCCCCCCCGCGGGGGCGCACCGGTGGCTACCGTGAGCGCGTGCCCGACGACCGCGCGCCCGCCCCGCACCCGGGCGAGCTGCCGGCGCCGTACGAGGTCGAGGCGCCCGTCGACGACGTCGCGCTGGTCCCCGTCGGGCTCGGCCTGGCCGCCCTCCTGGTCACCGCGCTGTCGATGCTGCTGCCCGCGCTCGGGGCGGCAGGAGCGCTCGTCGGGCTGCTGGGCCTGGCGGCGTCGGCCCTCGTGGCGCGCCGGCGGACCCCGGTGCCGCGCACCGCGGTGGCGGGCGCGGTGCTCAGCGCCACCGCGCTGCTGCTCTCGGCGGTGCTGGTCGCGGTGGCGGTGCTGGCCGCCCTGGGGACCGCGCTCGGCCGCAGCTGATCAGGGCGTGGCGAGGTCCTCCACGCACGGGCCCTCGCCCATGGCCGCGAGCCCCGCGAAGTCGCCGGCGGCCGGCTCGACGACGTCGGGGTCGTCCTCGGCGTCCATGAGCTGCGTCGGGTCGTCGACGTGGTCGAGCCCCACGAGGTGCCCGAGCTCGTGCACCACCACCGAGCGCACCTGCGCCCGCCCGGTGCGCTCGGTGAGGATGTCGGACAGGTCCGGTCCGTCGAGGACCACGTCACCGCTGACGTAGGCGCTGCGGCCGGCGCTGTCGGTGTACGCCTGGCTGCCGGCCAGCCCCACGGTGTCGCCGCGCAGGTCGGGGATGGTGGTGTCGTCGGTCCAGGCGATGAGCACGGGGGCCCAGGCGTCGTCGCCGTACCGCGCCAGCTGCGCGCCGCGGTCGGGGGTGGGCTCCTCGTCGGTGGGGCCCTCGTCCACGAAGGTGAGGCCGGTCGCCCGGGCCACGGTGGCCACCGCCTCCTCGACGATCCGGTCCACCCCCGCGGGAGCGCCGTCGAGGTGGGTGACGTACCGGACGGGCCGGCACGAGCTGTACCGGACCGGCTCTCCCGAGGCGGCGTCCCGCTCCAGCACGGCGTACCCGGCGCCCTCCCCGGCTGACGGTGCTGACGCCGACGGCGCGTCGTCGGCCGGGGCGTCCGCCAGCAGCGAGCAGCCGCTGAGCGCGACCGCGGTGCTCAGCAGCAGGACGGCGGCTGCTGCACCGCGAGCGCGTGTGCCCACACCAGCAGCCTCCCACGCCAGGTCACCGCGGTCGGCGTTGTCCACAGGTCGCCGACCATGATCAGCGCGGTCGGTGCCGTCCTGTCTAGCCTTCCGACCATGATCGACCAGCAGCTCCCGCCTGTGCCGTCCGCATGGCCGCGAACGCCGGGCGAGGTCGCGTCGCGGCGCCGGCGCACGCTCCTGGTCTGCCTCGGGGCGGTGGTCGGGGGCGCGCCCGTGCTGTGGCTGCTCAGCAGGGCGGCCTCCTGGCTGGTCGTCGACGTCGTCGCCGCGGCCGTCCTGGTCGCCGGGCTGTCGCACGGCTCCGCGCCGGCCGGTGCCGACGGGGCCTCGGCGGGCACGTCCCACGGTCCGCGCGGCGCACACGCGTCACCAGCCCCGTCACCAGCCCCGTCACCGGGACCGGGACCGGGACCGGGTGGGCGGATCCTCGCCACCGCGCCCGCCCTGCCGGTGGCCAGCCGGGACGCGCAGGGTGCGCTGGCCTTCAGCGACTACTACGTCCAGGCCTTCGCGCACGGCTACGCCACCGGTGACCTCGCCCCCCTGGAGGCGGCGCAGACGCCGGGCTGCGTCACCTGCGCCGGAATCGCCTCGGCGCTGCGCAGCAGGGAGGAGCAGGGCGTCCCGCTGCGCGACCCGGAGCTGACCTCGGTGATGACCACCGTCACCGGTGAGGACGGCGGTGCCCTGGTGCACACGACGGTCGACGTCGCCGCCTCCGTGGTGGTCCTGCGCGACGGCACCCGAGTCGACCTGGAGGGCTACCGCGCGGAGACCGACGAGCACCTGGTCTGGAGCGGCGGCCGGTGGCGCGTGGCGGACCTGCAGGGTGACGCGTGGTTCGTCCACCTCACCCACCGCACCGCGGCGCGGCCGGGCACGTGAGCCCGGTCGCGCCGGTCAGCGGCTCACTCGCAGCCGACGCCGTCACCGTCGCGGTCGAGCTTGCGGCTGTAGCCGGGGTCGCCCACCCGCACCGGGGCGGCACCGGCGGCGCGCGCCGCGGCGCAGTTGGCGTAGGTGACCGCCGAGCCAGTCGAACCCTTCGAGGTGCCGGCCTGGTCCTGCTGCACCGGACCGGTCGAGGTCTTCGAGGAGGACGACGTGGACGCCGACGGCGCCGAGGTCGGCTTCGCCGCGGCGGCCTGCGCCGCCGTCAGCCGGGCCTGGAGGTCGTTGGCGCGAGCGGTGGCGGCGTCGGCGGAGGCCTGGGCGCCGGCGAGCGCCTTCTCGGCCGTGGCCCTCGCGGCGGTAGCGGCGTCCGCGGCCTGCTGGGCGGCGGCCATCTGGTGCTGGGCGTCAGCGATGGCGGTGTCCGCGTCGTGGACCTGCCGGACGGCCTCGTCGGCGCGGCGCTCGGCGTCGGTGGTGCGCGTGGAGCTGCCGGCCCCGCCGATGCCCATGCCCACGAGGAGCGACACCACCCCCGACACCACCGCGACGGCCGCGTACTTGCGCTTGCGCCACCGACGCGCCGGCTGTGACGCCGTCGGCGCGGGCACGTCGGGGAGCGGGCCTGTCGGCGTGGTGCCCGTCGGTGTGGTGCCCGTCGGTGTGGTGCTGTCCGGACGGGTGCCGGCCGACCTGCCGGCGCGGGTGCGTCCCGTGCGGCGGGGCAGAGGCACCGTCCCGCCGACCGTCCCGCCGAGCTGGGCCGTCGCCAGCGCGTGACCGCCCGCGGCGTCCGCCGACCCGGCGTTCCTGAGATCGGCGTTCCTGAGATCGATGGTGCGCTCGTCCACGTCCGCCCCCGGCTGCCTCGCGCCGTCCCCCGACGGCCCCTCCCGACGGTAGGGGCCGCGCCGTCACCAGCGGCGGAGCACACGCCGGTGGCGCTGCTCACAGACCGGAAGCACGGTCCCGGCGGAGGTGTTGTGCCTGGCATGAGCAGCACCACCCACACCGTCGGGATCATCGGCGCCGGCCGCATCGGCTCGGCCGTGGCGCAGCTGGCCGTGGACGCCGGCCTCGACGTGGTCATCGCCAACTCCCGTGGCCCCGAGACCCTCACCGAGCTCGTCTCCACCCTCGGGCCGCGCGCCCGCGCCGCCAGCGCGGGCGAGGCCGCGCGCGCCGGTGACGTCGTCGTCCTGACCATCCCGCTGAAGAACACCACCGACGTCGACCCGGCGCCGCTGGCCGGGAAGGTCGTCCTCGACACCGGCAACTACTACCCGCAGCGGGACGGGCAGGTGGCCGTCCTCGACGACGGCTCCACCACCTCCAGCGCCCTCACCCAGCAGCACCTGGCGGACAGCTCCGTGGTGAAGGTCTTCAACAACATCTACTCGGAGTCGCTGCGGTCCCTGGCCCGGCCCTCCGGCGACGCCGAGCGCACCGCCCTGACCGTCTTCGGGGACGACGACGACGCGAAGGCCGTGGCCGTGGCCTTCCTCGACGTCATCGGCTACGACGCCGTGGACGGCGGCGACCTCGCCGGCAGCTGGCGAGCGGAGCCGGGTCGCCCGGCCTACGGGTGGCCGTACGCCGCCGGTGACGACTTCACCACCGCCAGGCCGGCCGGCGCCGACGCGGTCCGCGAGGCCCTCGCGCGCGCGGAGCGCTGACGGCGGAGCGCTGACGACCCCGACGTCTGGCGGGCCGCTCCCGCCAGACGTCGGTGGCTCGCTGGCACCTGGGACGGGCAGGCTGCGCAGACCGGGTCCGCCGAGGGTGGCGGACGGGCAGCAGCGACAGCACCGACAGCGAGGGCGAGGGGTCGACGATGACCAGCACGAGCACGGCAGCCACCACGCAGACCGGGGGCACCACACCGGTGCCCTTCGACCCGGAGTGCGCTGCGGCGCTGGCGGCGGTGGGCGGCTTCCCACCCCTGACGCCCGACCTCATCCCGGTCATGCGGCAGGGGCTCCCGGGCCTGGAGCCGCCGTCGCTGGAGGACCTGCGGCGCGGCGGCGCCTTCGCCGTGGAGGAGCGGTCGGTGCCCGGCCCCGACGGAGCCCCGGAGGTCAGCCTGCTCATCTGCCGCCCCACCGCGGCGACCGGACCGACGCCGCTGGTCTACCACGTCCACGGCGGCGGGATGATCATCGGTGACAACCGCACCGGGGTGCTCGAGGCGCTGGACTGGGCCCAGGACCTCGGGCTCACCGTGGTCTCGGTGGAGTACCGCCTGGCCCCCGAGACCCCGCACCCCGGCCCCGTGGAGGACTGCTACGCGGGGCTCGTCTGGGCCGTGGAGCACGCCGAGGAGCTGGGGGTGGACCCCGCCCGCGTGGTGGTCGCCGGTGCGAGCGCCGGCGGTGGCCTGTCGGCCGCCCTCGCGCTGCTCGCCCGCGACCGGCGCGGGCCGGCGCTGCTCGGGCAGCTGCTCATCTACCCGATGATCGACGACCGCAACGACTCCCCGTCGGCGGTGCAGATGGCCGACACCGGCACCTGGGGGCGCACCGCCAACACCACCGGCTGGACCTCCCTGCTGGGAGACGCGGCCGGTGGGGCGGACGTCTCCCCGTACGCCGCACCGGCCCGCGCCACCGACCTGTCGGGCCTGCCGCCGGCCTTCGTGGACGTCGCGTCGGCCGAGAACTTCCGCGACGAGGACGTCGCCTACGCGGTGCGGCTGTGGCAGGCCGGCGTGCAGGCGGAGCTGCACGTGTGGCCGGGTGGGTTCCACGGCTTCGACGCGTTCGCCCCGGAGGCGCAGATCTCCCAGGAGGCCCGCGCCGCGCGGCTGCGCTGGCTGCGGCGGCTGCTCGCCGGCTGAGCTGCCGGGGCCGCCGGGCCGCCGGGCCGCCGGTGCTGCGGCGCAGGAGCAGGATGGTCCCGTGCAGCAACTGGCGCTGCGCCTGTCGGCGCTGGACCCGGAGGCCGGCGCCGCGCTGCGCGTGGTCACCTACTTCGACGAGCTGGCCGCCGGGGGAGCGGGGCTGACCGCCGTCGTCCGCGGCGCGGCCCTGCTCACCGGCAGCCCGGCCCTGCTCGTGGACCCGCGCCGCCGGCTGCGCGTGCGGGTGGAGGTGGACGGCAGCGCCACGTCCCCGCCCGGCGCCTCCCTGGTGGGCGCCTCCCCGGCCACCGCGTCCCCGGACCCCGGCTGGCTCCGGGCCCCGGTGGACGTCGTGGCCGGGGGAGGCGGGGACGGCGGGGCCGTCCTGTGGCTGGAGCGCCCCGGTCCGGCGCGCGTGGTGGACGCCGTGGTGCTGGAGCGCGCGGCGGCGCTGCTGCACGCCCTGCTGGCACGGACCAGGCCGCTGCACGACACCGCTCCCGAGCCCGACGAGGCGGCCGTGGAGGTGCTGCTCGACGACCGCGCCGACCCGGTGGCGCGCGACCGCGCCGCGAGGTCCCTCGGTCTCGGCTCGACGAGCCGGCACCGCGTGGTGGCCGCGGAGGGAGCACCACCCCGCCTCGTCAGCTCCGCCGCCTGGGGCGCCGACCTGCCACCGGTCGGGCGGGTCGGGCGGGTCGGGGTGGGGCCGGCGGCCGCACCGGACCAGCTGCCCGGGTCCTGGCAGGACGCGCAGCGGGCGCTGCGCCTGGCCGCGGACGGCACGGCTGACGACCCCGGGCCCCGGGTGGTGCTCGCCGAGGAGGTGCCGGCGCTGCTCCTGCTCGCCGACGCCGTCGGTCCGACCACCCCGCGCTCCGCCGACGTCGTCGCCCTCGACCGCGCGGCCGCGGCGGCCCCGTGGGCGCTCACCACCCTGGACGCGCTGGCCCGCAGCGCGAGCCGCCGCACGGCCGCCACCGCGCTGGGGCTGCACCACTCCACGCTCACCGAGCGCGTGCACGCCTTGGAGCGGCACCTCGGCTGGCCGCTCGACGACCCCGCCGGGCTGCTGCGGCTGTCGCTGGCGCTGGTCGTCCGGCGGCTGCACCGACACCCGCCTACTGTCGGGGGGTGAGCCCGCCGCCACCGCCGTGGACGTGCCAGCTGCGGGCCGTGGTGGTCCCGGCGCTCGTGCGGGCACCGGCGCTGCGGGCGGGGGCCTTCGCCGTCGTCGACTACGCGGACACGCCCGTCGGCGCCTACCGCGAGGCGCTGACCGCGGTGGCGCTGGGCGCCCGCAGCGGCTGGGTGCCGTGGATGGTGGTCGACTCCGAGGCCTCCCGCGCCGGGGGCCGCGAGGGGTGGGGGCTGCCGAAGGAGCTCGGCGTCATCGACACCGACCTCGCTGGTACCGGCCGCGCGCCGACCAGCGCGCGGGTGCTCGCCGAGGGGGTGGACGTCGGCGTGACGGCGCGGGTGGCGGCCGGGCCCGGCCTGCGGGTGAGCCTCACCGCGCAGCTGCGCCAGCCGCGCCGCGGTCCGGCGGTGGTGCGCTTCACCGGACGGGTGCGGCCGGCCGTCGTCGTCCTCGAGGGGACGCCACCGCGCGGCGTGCGCCCGGGACGCCGGCCCGGGGTGGCGCTCAGCGGCGAGCTGCTGGTCGGCGCCCCGAGGCCCTGAGCCCCTCCGCTGGTGCCCCGCCGAGGCTCAGGTGACGGTGCAGGCGTCGTCCGAGCCGGTCAGGGACGGCGTCAGCGGGGCGGACGGCGTGGACGCGGACGGGCTCGGCGTCGTCGTCGGGTGGTGGCCGGAGCCCTTGCTGCTGCTGTGCGACGGGCTGGCGGACGGGGTCGGCGACGCGGACGGCTGCGACGCGGCGCTCGAGGACGCCGCGCTGGTCGGGTCGACGTCGTCCGCGAGGTCCTTGAACAGGTTCCCGGCGGCAGGCTGGCTCCACAGCACGTTGGCCGTGTCGGACTTCACCACCTCACCGCGGGGGAAGTTGGGAACGGTGAAGAACTGCAGCTGGCTCGGCGGCAGCGACTTCACCGACTCCGCCAGCGACGCCAGCGACGTGAGGCTGCCCAGCCCGGAGTCGGTGGTGATGGACTTGGTGGCGGCGTCGAGGAAGCCGTACATCGCGGTGGGGTCGGTGAGCTCGCTCTGCGCGGTGCGGGCCATCGAGGCGAGAAACTGCTGCTGGCGGTTGATGCGGCCCAGGTCGGAGCCGTCACCGATGGCGTGGCGCTCGCGGACGAACGCGAGCGCCTGCTCGCCCTCGAGCTTGTGCTGGCCCGCGGGCAGGTCGAGGTTGGCCTTAGGGTCCACCACGGGCTGGGTGGTGCAGATCGGCACGCCGCCCAGCGCGGTGGTCATGTCCTTGAAGCCCTCGAAGTTGACCACCACGAAGTGGTCGATGTGCACCCCGGTTGCGGCCTCGAGGGTCTTGATGGAGCACGCGGCGCCGCTGGCGGCGCCGCCGTGCAAGGACCCGAGGGTGAACGCCTCGTTGATCTTGCCCTTGGTGGGCCCGGTGGTGGTGCCGTCGCTGCCGGTGCAGCTGGGGATGGACGTCCACGAGTCGCGCGGGATGCTCACCGCCGCCGCCCACTTCCGGTCCGCGGACAGGTGCACCAGCATCATGGTGTCCGACTGCGCGGTGGTGAGGTCGGCGCCGTACTCGGTGCCGGTGCCGGCGCGGCTGTCCGAGCCGAGCACGAGGATGTTCTCGGCGTCCTTGGCCACCACGGCGGGCCGGTCCGTGCCCAGCTGGCTGCTGATGTCGGCGCTGGTGATGTTGCTGTCGAGGTGGCGGTACACGCCGTACGCGGTGGCGGCGCCGCTCAGCACCACCACCGCCGCGACCGCGCCCACGATGCGCAGGGTCCGGCGGCGGCGCCGCAGCATGCGGGCGCGCGGCGAGGCGTCGTCGGACACGGCGTGGGAGGGCACCCCACGACGGTAGGTGGCCTGCGGCGCCGAGCATCACCAAAACGGCACCACCCCAGCGACGGCTCAGCAACCTCTCAGGTGGTGGCGGCCTCGGCGACGATGGTGGTGAAGGCGTCGCCGATCTCGTCCTCGACGGGTGCGTCACCCTCGCCGAGCTCCCTGCGCGTGTCCTCCACGGTGGCGTCCTCCCCGGTCGCGGGCGTCGGGGCGGCGGGCTCGGCCTCGGAGGCCGACGCTAGGTGCAGCGGGCCCGGACCGCCCCCGCAGCGCCCGCCGTCACTCCTGCGGGGCCAGGCGGTGCAGCAGTGACGCCAGCAGGCTGCGCTCGCCGTCGGAGAGGGCGCCGAACAGCTCCGCCGCCGCCTGCGCCCGGGCCCGCTCCGCGTGCGCCACCGCCTCCTGCCCCGCGCCGGTGAGGACGACGACGACGGCGCGCCGGTCCGCCGGGTCCGCGCGGCGCTGCGCGAGGCCGCGGTCGGCGAGGCCGTCGACCACCTCGGTGGCCGAGCGCGGCGCGATGCGCAGCGCGGCCGCCAGCTCGGAGACGCGGACGCCGTCCTCGCGTGAGAGGACCCGCAGCGCGCGGGCGTGGTGCGGGGACAGCCCGGCGGGCTCGAGCGCGCTGTGGAACCCGCGGCGCAGGTGCCGTGCCGCACCGAGCAGCGCGTCGGCCAGCTCGGCGCTGCTGCCCTCGGGGCCGCCGCTGGGAGTCACCGGGGAATGCTAGCGCGCACTCTTGTGCTTACCTCTTCGTGAGGTAACCTCAGCAATGTTCCCGCTCTCGACCGGAAGGACGTGGTCACCACGTCGAGCCCCACCCTCAGCCCACCCGTCCCCACCACCACGCCCGGTAACCCCGGCGGTCCCGGCGGCCGAGGCCCGCGCGGCGGCCGCGGCCCCGCGCGCACCGACCCCGCGGACCGCGAGCAGCTCCGCCGCTCGCCCGTCTCCCTGGGCCGCATCGCCTCCCTCTTCGCGCCGCACCGCTGGCAGGTCGCGCTCGTCGTCGTCCTCATCGTCGCCTCGTCGGTGGTGTCGCTGGCCACGCCGTTCCTGGTCCGCACGGTCATCGACGACGCCCTGCCGCACGCCGACGTGCGCCTGCTCGCCCTCGCCGTGGCCGGCATGGTGGCCGTCGCCGCCACCACCTCGCTGCTGGGCGTGGTGCAGACGTGGATCTCCACCGGTGTCGGCCAGCAGGTCATGCACCGGCTGCGCACGTCGGTCTTCACGCACCTGCAGCGCCAGTCGATGGACTTCTTCACCCGCACCCGCGGCGGCGAGATCACCTCCCGCCTCACCAACGACATCGGCGGGATGCAGTCCGTGGTGACCTCCACCGCGACGTCGCTGGCGTCCAACGCCACCACCGTGGTCGGCACCGCGGTGGCCATGGCGGCGCTGTCGTGGCGGCTGTCGCTGCTCACGCTCGTGGTGCTGCCGCCCGCGGTGTGGCTGACCCGGCGCGTGGCGCTGCTGCGCCGCTCCATCACCTCCGCCCAGCAGCGGCGCCTCGCCGACCTGCAACACCAGGTGGAGGAGTCGCTGTCCGTCTCGGGCGCGCTGCTCACCAAGACCCTCGGCACCGCCGACGCGCAGGCGCAGCGCTTCGCGGCTACGTCGGCGGAGCTGGTGGACCTCGAGGTCCGCTCCTCCCTGGCCGGGCGGTGGCGCATGGCCACCATGAACGTGGTGTTCGCCGCCATCCCCGCCGCGATCTACCTCGCCGCCGGGCTGCCCGTCACCTCCGGCGGGATGACCGTCGGCACGCTGGTCGCCTTCACCGCCCTGCAGGCCGCGATCTTCAGGCCGCTCATGGGCCTGCTCGACGTGGGCGTGCAGCTCACCGCCTCGATGGCGCTGTTCAGCCGCGTCTTCGAGTACCTCGACCTCGCCGTCGACATCGCCGACCCCGAGCACCCCGTGCCGATGGAGGCCGCGCGCGTGCGCGGCGAGGTGCGCTTCGAGGGCGTCTCCTTCACCTACCCCGGCGCCGACCGCTCGGCGCTGAGCGACGTCGACGTGGTGGTCCCCGCCGGCACCTCGCTGGCGCTGGTCGGCGCCACCGGCTCCGGCAAGTCGACGCTGGCCTCGCTCGTCGCGCGCCTGCACGACCCGACGCACGGGCGGGTGCTCCTGGACGGCGTGGACCTGCGCGAGGTGTCCCTCGCGGCGCTCGCGTCCGTGGTCGGCGTGGTCTCGCAGGAGACGTACCTGCTGCACGCCACGGTGCGCGAGAACCTGCGGCACGCCAGGCCGTCCGCCACCGACGCCGAGGTGGAGCAGGCCGCGCGCCGCGCCCAGGTGCACGACGTCATCGCTGCCCTGCCCGACGGGTACGACACCCTCGTCGGCGCCCGCGGGCACCGCTTCTCCGGCGGCGAGCAGCAGCGGATCGCCATCGCCCGCACGCTGCTGCGGGACCCGAAGGTGCTCGTCCTCGACGAGGCCACCTCGGCGCTGGACAACACCACCGAGCGGGCCGTGCAGGCCGCGCTCGACGA
Source organism: Quadrisphaera sp. RL12-1S (assembly GCF_014270065.1). Classification (NCBI taxonomy): domain Bacteria; kingdom Bacillati; phylum Actinomycetota; class Actinomycetes; order Kineosporiales; family Kineosporiaceae; genus Quadrisphaera; species Quadrisphaera oryzae. Next base: position 115,129 of record NZ_JACNME010000002.1, read on the forward strand.
GGTCCGCCGCGGCCGGACGACGATCATGATCGCCCACCGCCTGTCCACCACGGCCGGCGCCGACCGGATCGCGGTGCTCGACGGCGGCCGCGTGGTCGAGCAGGGCCCGCGCGCGGAGCTGCTGGCCTCCGGCGGAGCCTTCGCGGCGCTGGTCGCTGCCGGTGGCGCGCCGGGAAGGGCGCAGTCCGGGGAGGTGTTGGCACTCGCATGAGCACCACCGAGACCCCCGGGTCCAGCAGCCTGACCGTCGGCATCATCGGCGCCGGCAACATCGGCAGCACCCTCGCCAAGCTCGCGGTCGACGCGGGCCACCGCGTGGTCATCGCCAACTCCCGCGGCCCCGAGACCCTCGCGGACCTCGTCGCCCAGCTCGGCGAGGGCGCCCGCGCGGCCACGGCCGCCGAGGCCGCGCAGGCCGGCGACCTCGTCGTCGTCACCGTCCCGCTGAAGAACTACCGCGAGCTGCCCGCCGAGCAGCTGGCGGGCAAGGTCGTCCTGGACACCAACAACTACTACCCCGACCGCGACGGCCGGATCGCCGAGCTCGACGACCACAGCGCGACCACCAGCGAGCTGGTGGCTCGCCACCTGGCCGGTGCGTCCGTGGTGAAGGTCTTCAACAACATCTTCTTCGTCGCGCTGGCCGCCCTGTCCGCGCCGGCCGGTGACCCGGCGCGTGCGGCCCTGCCGATCTTCGGGGACGACGACGACGCGAAGGCCACCGCCACCCGCTTCCTCGACAGCATCGGCTACGACGCGGTGGACGGCGGGCCCCTGGCGCGCAGCTGGCGCTCCGAGAACGGCCGCCCGGTCTACGTCATGCCGTACGCGACCAACGGCGACGTCAGCACGCCCGCCCCGGCCGACGCCGCGACGGTGCGCTCGCTGCTCGAGGCCGCCGAGCTGCACGACCCGGCGCAGCAGCCCAAGCCCCTCAGCTGAGGTCGCGCACCGCGGCCACGGCCGACCGCGTGGTCTGACCGGGTGTCATCGCCGCTCACGGTGTGTGGGCGGCGATGACACCGGGCACTTCCCGACCATGGCGGTGGACGGGGTCAGCGCGGTCGGCGGTGCGGGCGCAGGTCAGCCCGGTCTCCAGGAGGAGTACCGGGCTGAGCTGCTGGCGCGGCTGCGCGAGCGCCGTCGACAGCGCCAGGCCCTGCTGCCCCAGCGCGAGCCGCGCCCTGCCAAGGGCCAGCCGCGCCGCTGACCCTCGGACGGGGCTGAGCCTCAGGCGGCGGACGCCTCCACGGCGAGGTCCTCGGCCAGGGCCTGGCGCAGGTCGGGGCGCAGGGGCTCACCCATGGCCCAGAGCAGCCTCGCGGCCAGGCCCGCGGGCACCGTGCCGGTGGCCTCGCGCCGCGTCATGCCGCGCACCACGTCGTAGGGGACGTGCGCGGCCACGGCGAGGTCGCGCAGCGCCTTCGGGCCGAGGGGGCCGGCGTCCTCCAGCCACTCCGCGATCGTCTCGCGCATCGCCGCGGCCGTGACCGTGGTGCGCATGCGGTCGGAGACGGGCTTGGCCGGCAGGTGCAGCTGCGACGGCGAGGGCAGGGGCCGGACCGGGGTCTCGACGCTCCGGACGGGCGCCGTGCTGCTGCCCCGGCTCGTCGTGCTGCTCGTGCTGCTCGTGCTGCTGGTCGCCGTCGTGCTCGTCCTCGTGCTGCGGCGTGTGCTCGCGGTGCTCACCTTCTCGTGCGCCCCCTCAGGTGGCTGGTGCTGGACGGCCGGTACGGCCCGCCCACTGGTGTCAACACCTGTTCGACGCCGTTCAGTCCTCGGTGTGGTCGCGGCCACCTGCCGCGCGGGGTGATCTGGGCCACCTGCGAGGCTGGACGGCATGGAGCAGCGAGCGCTCGGACGGTCGGGCCTGAAGGTCTCGACGATGACCATGGGGACGGCCACCTTCGGCGGCGGCCTGGCGGCCTTCGGCAACACGCAGCTGGACGGCGCGCAGCGCCAGCTGGCGATGGCGAAGGACGCCGGCGTGACGCTGGTGGACACCGCTGACGCCTACTCGACGGGGTTGTCGGAGGAGATCGTCGGGAAGGCCCTCGCGGGTCAGCGCGACGACTGGCTGATCGCCACTAAGGTCCGCTTCCCCATGGGGGACGGGCCCAACGACCGCGGCCTGTCGCGCCACCACGTCATCAGCGGCTGCGAGGCGAGCCTGCGCCGCCTCGGCACCGACCACATCGACCTCTACCAGATGCACGAGTGGGACGGGCAGACGCCGGTGGAGGAGACCCTCGCGGCGATGCAGCACCTCGTCGACTCCGGCAAGGTCCGCTACGTCGGGGTGTCCAACTTCTCCGCGTGGCACCTCATGAAGATGCTCGGTGCGGCCGAGCGCGACCGGCTCGTGAGCCCCGTCGCCCAGCAGATCTACTACACGCTCGAGAGCCGCGAGGCGGAGAACGAGCTGCTGCCGCTCGCCGCCGACCAGGGCCTGGGCGTGCTCGTCTGGAGCCCGCTCGCCGGCGGGCTGCTGTCGGGCAAGTACACGCGCGGCGCCGACGGCCAGGTCCAGGGCCCGCAGGGCTCACGCCACCTCGGTGACTGGCACGAGCCGCCGGTGAACACCCCCGACCGGCTCTTCGCCACCATCGACGTGCTGCGCGAGGTGGCCGCCGGCCGCGGCGTCTCCGGCGCGCAGGTGGCGCTGGCGTGGCTGCTGACCCGCCCCACCATCACCTCGGTGATCCTCGGCGCCCGCACCGAGGAGCAGCTGGCCGACAACCTCGCGGCGGCCTCGCTGCAGCTGACCGACGACGAGGTCGCGGCCCTGGAGTCCGTCAGCCGGCCGCCCCTGCAGTACCCCTACTGGCACCAGAAGATGACCGCGTCCGACAGGCTCGGGCCCGCGGACCAGGTGCTGCACGGCAACCACGCCTGACGGCCCTCGCCGTCGTCGTCCTGGTCTCCGGGGAGCCAGGACGACGACGGCGGCCGGGCGGGTCAGCCCAGCGGGGCGGTGAGCTCGAGGTTGATGTCGTCGGGGTCCTGGATGCTCAGGACGGCCATCTCCTGCGCGGGGATCTCGATGACCTCGCCGTGCTCGATGCCGGCGGCGGCCAGGCGGGCCGAGGCGGCGTCGAGGTCGGCGCGGGAGCCGACGGCCAGGCTGATGTGGTCCAGGCCGGGTCGCTCGGGGCTGAACGTCTGCCCGGAGGCGCCCGGCACCGGGCGCAGGCCCAGGATCTGGTCGCCCAGGGCGAAGACCGCGCCGCCGAAGAGCTTCTGCGGGTCCTCCACCGCGCCGGGGTCGCTGCTGAGCTCGGACGTCTTGTCGACGGCGGGCTCGGCACCGACCAGCGCCGTGTAGAAGGCCTTCGACCGCTCGATGTCCGTCACCGACAGGCGGACGTGGTGGATGCCGCGGGGCTGGGCCAGCGGCTGGGTGGTCTGCGTCGTGTCGCTCACGACGGGTCCCCTACCCGCCGGAGATCGCCTCACACGCCGGATGTCAGAGGCGGCGGGCAGGGTGAGCGGCGTGGCGGACGGGGTGGTTTTGGGCGGGCCGGTCCCGGGCGGGCCGGTCCCGGGCGGGCCGGTGCGGACGCGGCCGATCGTCGTGCCGCCGGCGCCGCCGCCGTCCACCCCGGCTGCGGCGCGCACCATGCGGGCCAACCGGCGACGCGACACCGCCCCGGAGCTGGCCGTCCGGCGCGAGCTGTTCCGGCGCGGCCACCGCTACCTCGTGGACGCCACCCCCGCCGGAACCAGCCGGCGCCGCCGCGCGGACGTGGTGCTGCGCGGTCGGCGCGTGGCGGTGTTCGTCGACGGCTGCTTCTGGCACTCCTGTCCTGTCCACCTGCACGTGCCGAAGGCCAACCGCGCGTGGTGGGAGGTGAAGCTCGCCAGCATCCGCGAGCGGGATGCTCGCACCGACGCCGAGCTGCTCGCGGCCGGGTGGCTGCCCCTGCGGGTGTGGGAGCACGAACGGGCAGCCGACGCCGTGGACAGGATCGAGGCCGCCCTCGCGGAGCGCCCCCGCTGGGCAGGGTCGCGTCCGGTGGGCACGCTGACGTCCGCATCGCGGCGCTGACCCGGACGCCAGGCTCCCCACCGGACGTCAGCCTGCCCGCACGGAGGTGGCGCGCAGAGCCATGATCGTCGGGTCAGGGGCGGGGCGGGTCAGGGGATGGGCGGCACGGCGGTGCTGGGGAGGGCGACCACCGGGTCAGCGGGCAGCGTCACCACGGACGGCTCGGGCCCGGTGGTGGCAGCAGCAGCAGCAGCGGCGGCGGCTGTCGGCGCCGGCTGCGCCTCGTCGGCGAGCGTGGCGACCGTGGTGAGCGGCCCGCTGTGGCAGACGCGGTTGCGTCCGGTGCGCTTGGCCTCGTAGAGCGCTGCGTCGGCGCGGTCGAGCAGGCGCGCCGACAGCTCCGAGGCGCTGCCGTCGGTGGTGCGCGGCGGAGCGGGCGTGCTCGCCGTCCCCAGGCTGACGGTGACGCGGGGCAGGCCCGGCTCGTCGACGGCCTCCACCGCCACCCGCAGCCGCTCCGCCAGACGCGTCACGCGCCGCGCCTCCCCGCGGGCCACCAGCGCGATCTCCTCCCCGCCCCAGCGGACGAGCAGGTCGTCCTCGCGGACGGTGCCGCGCAGCGCGTCGGCCACGGCGACGAGCACGCGGTCTCCGACGAGGTGGCCGTGGGTGTCGTTGACGCGCTTGAAGTGGTCGACGTCGGCCACCACCACCGACACGTGCTCACCTGCGCGCGACGCCGCCCTCACCAGCGGACCCACCCGCATCGCCAGCCCGTGCCGGTTGAGCAGGCCCGTCAGCTCGTCCAGCCCCGCCGCCCGGGCGGCCGCGGCCCGCGCCGCGTCGAGCTGCTGCGCCAGCGCCCACACCACGCCCACCACCACCGCGGGCACGGCGGCCATCGCCGCTGAGGCGATGAGGGTGAGCAGCGACGGCGGCTCCCACGCGGCGAACACCAGCGGCGCCCCCAGGCACGCCAGCGCGGTCAGCGAGACCAGGCCCCACCGCCGCAGGTGCATGACCCCGACCACCGGGATCGCGGTCAGCACCGACGCGCTGAGCCACTGCCACCCGAGGTCGGGCTGCACCACGCCGGACACCGCGGTGGCCAGGGCGCCGCAGTGCAGCAGCACCCCGGCCTCGGCGTCACCGACGCGGCCGCGGCGCACGAGGTGGACGGCGGCGGCGGCAGCCGCGGCGCACGTGCCCGCCACCACGCCGCGCGCGATCGCCAGCCCACCGCCGGAGGCCACGTCCACGGTGAGCACCAGCGCGCTCGAGGCAGCGGCGAGCGCCGCGAGGAGCGCCAGCACCGCGGTGCGCCACTCCAGGCGGCGGACCACCGGCCACCCGCGCCACATCACGCGCCCATCATGGCGGTGGACCCCGACACGGGCTCCCGATGTCCCACGTCCGGCAGACGGCGCAGCACCTACCGCTGCCGTCCGGGGACGGACAGGATCGGGGGCGACCGACCCTCGACGAGGAGGACCTGCGGTGCCCGACCAGTACTTCGACCTCGGTGACCTGCCCCTGGCCAGCGGACACGTGCTCCCCGGGGCGCGGCTCGCGTACCAGACGGCGGGCACGCTGAACGACTCCCGCAGCAATGCCGTGCTGCTGCCGCACATGTACTCCGGGACGGCGGACTTCATGCACGCCTTCATCGGCGAGGGCCGCCCCCTCGACCCGAGGCGGTACTTCTTCGTGCTGCCCGCGCAGCTGGGGAGCGGGACGTCGTCGTCGCCGAGCACCACGCCGCCGCCGTACGACCGGGGCGCCTTCCCCCCGGTGGCCATCAGCGATGACGTCCGCGCACAGCACCGGCTGCTCACCGACCACCTCGGCATCAGTCGGCTCGCGATGGTCAGTGGCTGGTCGATGGGCGGGCAGCAGACGCTGGAGTGGGCGGTGCGCTACCCCGACCTCGTGGAACGGGCGGTACCGTTCGCCGCGACGCTGCGCAACCCCGACCACTGCACCGTCTTCTGCCAGCTCCACACCGACGCCCTGCGCAGCGACCCGGCCTGGAACGGCGGGTTCTACGAGCGAGCCTCGGACGTGCACGTGGGCCTGCGCCGCCACGCCCAGGCGTTCGCGCTCATGGGCGCGAGCTCCCACATGTACCGCCAGGAGGCCTGGCGCGAGCTGGGCTTCACCTCGCGGGACGGCTTCGTGCAGGGCTTCCTGCAGGCGTACTTCCTGCCCATGGACCCCAACGACCTGCTCTGCCAGGCGCACAAGTGGGCCACGAGCGACGTGTCCGCCGACCACGGCGGAGACCTGGACGCCGCCGCGGCGCGGATCACCGCGCGGGTGACCGACGTCGCCTTCACGGGAGACCTGTTCTTCCCGCCCGAGGACGTCCGCGCCGACGCCGAGCGCATCCCCGGCGCGAGGTACGAGGAGATCGGCTCGGTGTGGGGCCACTTCACGATGTTCAACCTGCGCGAGGCCGACACCGCTCAGATCGATGCCGTCTACGCGGAGGCGCTGGCCTCGTGACCCGTCCCGCTGGACCGGGCCGCTGAGGCGGCGGCCCGGTCCACGAGGAGGCGCGGGGCCGCGCAGTCGGACAGGACGGTGGCCGGCCACGCCGGGTCGTAGCGCTCGGCGGCGGTCAGCCGCGCCACCGCGGCGCCCTTGCCGGCGCCGTGGCAGAACATGAGCACCGAGCGCGACAGGTCGCGGAGGGTCGCCACGCCCACGCTCACCCCGTGCCGCGGCACGTTCGCCAGGTCCCCGCCGAAGCTCGGGAACGTGCCGAGGTTGTCGCGCCGGGTGCTGTCCGGCAGCTCCACCACCCGGGTCACCGCGTCGGGCGGCGTGCCCGGCGGGTTGAACGCCACGTGGCCGTCGCTCGCGCCGCTGGCCAGCAGGAACAGGTCGACGCCACCCACGGCGGCGATCCGCGCGTCGTACGCCGCCGGGCCACCCGGAGCGGCGGGGTCGGGCAGCCACAGCGCGTCGTCGGCGGGGCCGCGCCCGGCGCCCGCGGCGCGCTGCAGCGGCTCGAGCACCACCTCCCGGCCGTACCGCGCGCACGAGTGCCGCGCGGCCGGGTCCTCGAGCGCGAGCCCGGGCCCGTCGTCGTCCTCCTGCGGTGCGCGGGGGGACCAGGTACTCGTCCATGAGGACGACGACGAGCCGGCTGACGTCGAGCCGCTCCGCCGCCACCCGGCGGGCCAGGGCGGCGTAGGTGGTGGCCGGGCTGCGCCCCGTCGGGCAGCCGAGGACGAACGCGTCGGCACCGCGGGCGCGGGCGGCCGCGAGCCCCTCGACGACGACGGCGGCGGCCGCCTCGCCGAGGGCCTCGGGGGAGGGCAGGACGGTGGGCTCGACGCGCACCGCCCCGACGCTAGGCGGCGAGCCGGGTGAGCACGCGGTCGAGGGCGTCGACACCGGCGTCGAGCTCGTCCGGGGTCACCGCCAGTGACGGGCGGAAGCGCAGGCTGCGGGTGCCGCACCCGAGCACGAGCACGCCCTCGTCCTTGAGCGCCGCGACCACCGCGTTCCGGGTGGCGGCGTCGGGGAGGTCCACGGCGCACATGAGACCGCGGCCGCGGGGGTGCGTCACCACCGCGTGGCGGGCGGCGAGGTCCTCCAGGCGCGTGAGCAGCTGGGCGCCCAGCAGGCCGGCGCGCTCCACCAGGCCCTCGGACTCGATGACCTCGAGGATGCGCTGCGACCTGACCATGTCGGTGAGGTTGCCGCCCCAGGTGGAGTTGATGCGCGAGCTCACAGCGAAGACGTTGTCGGGCACCTCGTCGACGCGGCCGCCGGCCATCACCCCGCAGACCTGCGCCTTCTTGCCGAAGGACAGGACGTCGGGGACCACGCCCAGCTGCTCGAAGGCCCACGTGGTGCCGGTCATCCCGACGCCGGTCTGCACCTCGTCGAGCACGAACAGCGCGTCGTTCTCGTGGCACAGCTCCTTCATGAGCCGCAGGAACCGCGGGCGGAAGTGGCGGTCGCCGCCCTCGCCCTGGATCGGCTCCATGATGAAGCAGGCGATGTCGTGCGGGTTGGCCGCGAAGGCCGCGCGGGCGGCGGCGAGCGCGGCGTCCTCGGCGCGCTCGACGGCGTCGTCGTCGCCGAGGCCGGTGTGCGGGGCGGGGATGCGCGGCCAGCCGAACTGCGGGAAGCGCGCGGTCTTGTTCGGGTCGGTGTTGGTCAGCGACAGCGTGTAGCCGGAGCGGCCGTGGAAGGCGCCCTCCAGGTGCATCACCTGCGTGCCGAGCGCCGGGTCGAGGCCCTTGCTCTCGTTGAGGCGGCTCTTCCAGTCGAAGGCGACCTTGAGGGCGTTCTCGACGGCGAGGGCGCCGCCGTCGATGAAGAACAGGTGCGGCAGGTCCGGGTGGCCGACCACGCGGGCGAAGGTGTCGACGAACTCCGCCAGCTGCGTGGTGTAGATGTCGGAGTTGGACGGCTTGTGGACGGCCGTGGCCTGGAGCTTCGCGAGGAAGGCCGGGTCGTCGGTGAGCCCGGGGTGGTTGGTGCCGATCGGGTTGGACGCGAAGTACGTGAACAGGTCGAGGTGCTCGCGGCCCGTGGTGGCGTCGCGCAGCCAGGAGCCGTGGGAGCCGGCCAGGTCGACGACGAGGTCGTACCCGTCCACGAGGAGGTGGCGCGACAGCGACGCCAGGACCTCGCGGGGGTCGATCGTCGAGCTGGTGGTGGTGTGCGTCATCACGGCCATGCCGGGACTCTAGAGGTCGATGACCCGCCTGGAAAGCGTCAGGCAGGCCGATCGCCTGCCAGATGCTTGATGTGGAGGCGGATCTACTGCTCGGGGGCGGTGGCGCGCTCGAAGAACGTCTGCAGCACCACCGTGCTGCGGGTGCGCACCGACGCCGCCTGGCGGATCCGCTGCAGCAGGTCCTCCAGGGCCCGCGGCGAGGCCACCCGCGCCATGAGCAGGTAGCTGGCGTCACCGGCCACCGAGTAGCAGGCGCTGATCTCCGGCAGGTGCTCCAGGCGGCGCGGCGCGTCGTCCGGCTGGGCCGGGTCGAGCGGGGTGATCTCGATGAACGCGGCCAGCGGCTGGCCCACGGCCTCCGGGTCCACCACGGCCCGGTAGCCGGTGATGACCCCCTCGGCCTCCAGGCGGCGCACCCGCGCCTGCGTGGCCGACGTGGACAGGCCGGTCTGGCCGGCCAGCTGGGCGAAGGTGGCCCGGCCGTGGTCGCTGAGCGCGCGGACGAGGGCCAGGTCCGTGGCGTCGAGGGTCATGGCGGGAGAACCTAGCGGCGCCCGGCGACAGCGCGGCGCATGCGCTCGGTGTGCGGGGCCAGCCGGCGCAGCACCTCCTCCAGCACGGGCCGCCCGTAGCAGTGCGGGTGCACCCAGATGTGGCACGTGTCCAGCCCGAGGACGACCACGCCGGGGCCGCCGTCCTTCTCGACGACGCCGACGACGTCCTCCCAGCGGACCTCGTGCACGATGCCCGTCTCGTCCCGCTGGGCGATGCTGTGCTCGCCGAGCACGAGCGTGCGGTCCGCGCACGTGCGCGCCAGCCGGCGCCACAGCGGCGGACGCAGCTGGCGCCCCGGCGGCAGCTCGGCCACCTCAGGGCACCAGGGCCTGCGGCTGATGGGCGCCACCTGCTGCGCGGACTCCGGGAGCCGCGCGCCCTCGGGCACCACCAGCAGCGCCCGGCGCGCAGCCGTGGCCAGCAGGTCGCGCACGTCCTCGCGCGTGGTCCGCGCGACGCCCGCCGCGATCTGCGCCAGCGCGGTGGCACCCGGCCGCCCGGCCGCGACACCGATCGCGGTCTCGGCCGCCAGGCGGAACGGCTCGTTCTCCGCGACGTCCTCGTCGGTCGGGTCGACGCGGTCGGCGTAGGCCCGCAGCACGTCGTCGAGCTCGGCCTGCGCCGGGCCGTTCGCGGCGAGGTCGCCCAGCTGCTCCCAGACCAGGCGGGCCGCCTCGCCGGCGCTGTCCTCGGGACCGTCGACGGCGAGGGTGAAGACGTCACCGTCAGGGCCGTCGACGGTCTCGGACACCACCGAGAAGGTCAGCTCCGCGTGGTTCCGCTCGACCTCCTCCAGGCGCTCGGCCAGCAGCGTCTGGGCGACGCGGACCGCGTGGTCGTCGGGGTCGAGGCCGTCGAGCAGCAGGGCCACCCCGGGCGAGGGGGCGTCCTCCACCCACTCCGGCCCGTCCCCGAGCCGAGGCCGCGGGAACCGGCGCGGTGCCGAGGCGTCCGCAGGGGAGGGCCCGCCGGGGCGCAGCGGGAGCTCGAGCCCCTCGGGCAGCGGCCCCAGGACGCCGATCGCCGCGCGCCCGGCGGTGAAGTGGGCGGCGACGTGCGCGGCCACGCCCTGCGCGGTGTGCACCAGCGGGCCGTAGCCCGGCGTGACCACCAGGCCGGCACCGGCGAAGCCGTAGCGGGCCGCCCACGCCGCCGCCGTGGTCAGGTCGGCGCCGACGCTCGCCTCGGTGGCCACCACGTCCTTCTCGCGGTCGAGGTGGTCCAGCGGCAGGTCCGCCAGGGCGGTGCACACCCGGCGCAGGAAGGCGCCCACCTCGTCGGGGCGGCCGTGGGCGTAGAAGGCGGTGTGGTCGACGGTCACCGTGGCGTTCGCGTCGAGGTGGGACTTCGGCAGCTGCGCCATGACGAGGTGCTCGACGAGGTGGGTCAGGCCGATCGTCTCGAAGGACTCGTCCTGCAGCCCCACCCCGAAGAACAGGACGGCGCGGGTCTTGGACGGGCCGGGCTGGTGGAACACCCGGACGCCGTCGACCACCAGCTCGCGCGGCCCGGACGCGGGCTGCGGCTCGGCCTCCACCTGCTCCTCCAGCGGCTCGGCGCTCACGAGGCACCGCCCTGGGCCGGGACCAGCTGTTCCGGGACGTGCTGGGTCGGTGCGGCCTGCTCCCGCGCGCCCTGCTCCCGCGCGCCCTGCACCCGCCGGAGCCGCTCCACCTTCGGCGCCAGGCGGCGCACCACCTCGTCGTAGGCCTCCTGGCCGCAGGAGCGCGGGTGCACGGCGATGAGGCACAGGTTCTGCCCCAGCACCACGAGGCCGCCGTCGGCGTGGGGCAGCTCGCTGACACTCGCCACCTCGTCCCAGCGGACCTCGTGCACCACGTCGTCCTCGTCCTGCAGCGCGATCGACTCCTGCGACAGCACGACCCCGCGCCGGGCGACCTTCCAGCGCAGCCGGTCCAGCAGCGGCGGCCGCAGGCGGCGGCCCGGCGGGAGGGCGGGGACCTCCGCGCACCACCGCCGCTCGGTGATCGGCGCCGCCTGCTGCGCCGCGTCGGGGAGCCGGACGTCCTCGGGCACCAGGAGGAGCGCCCTCCGCGCGGCCTGCGCGAGGCGGTCGCGCACGGCCTCGCCCGTCACCCCGTCCAGGGCGGCGCGGACCTCCTCCAGCGGCCGAACGCGCCCGTAGAGCACGGTGTTGAAGGCCCACCGGAAGGGCTCGTTCCGGGCGACGTCCTCGTCCGCGGCGTCCAGCTCCGCGGCGTCGCCGGTGACGGCGTGGTCGAGCTCGGCCGAGGTCGGGCCGTTCGCGACGAGGTCGGCCAGCTGCTCCCACACCAGGGCGGCCACCTCGGCGCCCCGGTCCTCCAGGACGTCGAGGGCGAGGGTGAACACGTCACCGTCGGCCCCGTCGAGCATCTCGGAGACGACCGAGTACGTCAGGCCGCGCCCGGTGCGTGCCACGTCGCGCAGGCGCTCGCAGAGCACCGACCAGGCGACGTCCGCTGCGCGGTCGTACGGCGCGAAGCCGTCCAGCAGCAGGGCGACGCCGGAGACCGGACCCTCCAGCCACTCGGGACCGTCACCGAGGCGCGGCTGCGGGTGGCGGTGCGGGGACGGGGACGTCACCGTGTCGGGACGCAGCGGCAGCGCCAGCTGCTCGGGCAGCGGGCCCAGCACGCCGAGTGCGGCCCGCCCCGCGCTGAAGTGCTCCGCCGCGTGGGCGAGGACCTCCTCCGCGGTGAGCGACTCCACGCCGTACCCGTCGGTGAGGGCCAGGCCGGGACCGGTGAAGCCGTAGCGGGCCGCCCACGCCGCCGCCATGCTCGGGTCCGCCCCCGCCGTGCCCTCCGCGGCGAGCGCAGCCTTCTCCCGCTCGAGGCGGTCGAGCGGCAGGTCGGCCAGCGCCTCGCAGACCCTGCGCAGGAAGACGCCGACCTCCTCGGGGCGGCCGTACGCGGAGAACGCGGTGTGGTCGACGGTCACGCCGGTCTCCGCCTCGAGGCGGGACGCGGGAAGGCTCGCCGTCACGAGGTGCTCGACGAGGTGGGTCAGACCCACGGTCTCGAAGGTCTCGTCGCGCAGTCCCACCCCGAAGTACAGGGTGGCCCGGGTCTTGGACCCCCCGGGCAGGTGGAAGACCCGGACCCCGTCGACGACCAGCTGCTGCAGCTCGACCTGCTCGGCGCTCACCCGGCGGACGCTAGGTGATCACCCCCCGGTCAGGCGAGGGCCTTTCCCGTCCGGCCGACCGCCGCGGCTGGTCGGCTCAGCCGACCGGGGGACGGGCGCGACGCACGGCGTCCTCCAGGGCGACCCACGCGAGCATCGCGCACTTCACGCGAGCGGTGAACTTCGAGACGCCGGACAGGGCGGCGGCGTCCCCGAACTCCTCCTCCTCGAGCGGGAGCCTGCCCTTGGAGCGCATCGCCTCGCGGAAGCCGCCGGTGAGCCGCGCGACCTCCGCCGTCGTCGTCCCGCGGGCCAGCTCGGTGAGCATCGAGGCGGAGGCCTGCGAGATGGAGCAGCCCAGGCCCTCCCAGGCGAGGTCGGTGACCACCTCGCCGTCGCCCTCGCCGTCGAGGGCGGCGCGCAGGGTGATCTCGTCACCGCAGACGGGGTTGCGCTGGTGCGACGTCGCGCTGCGAGCGCCCTCGGGGACCGCGGACAGGTCGGCGGCACCGACCCGGCGCTTGGCGTGGTCGAGGACCACCTCCTGGTAGAGCGCGTCGAGCCCGGCCACCTCAGGCCACCCCGAAGTAGGCGCGCACGCCGGAGAGCGCGTCGAGGAAGACGTCGACGTCGTCCGAGCTCGTGTAGAGCGCGGCGCTGGCGCGCACGCTCGCCGTCATCCCGAAGCGGCGGTGCAGCGGCTGCGCGCAGTGGTGGCCCACGCGGACCGCCACGCCGCGGGCGTCGAGCAGCTGGCCGACGTCGTGGGCGTGCACGCCGTCGACCTCGAACGCCTGCAGCGCGACCCGCTCCACGCCCTCACCGGCGTCACCGAGGAGGCGGACGCCGGGCATCCCGCGCAGGCCCTCACGCAGCCGGCGCTCCAGGGCGCGCTCGTGCTCGAGCAGCGCGGTCGCGCCGACGCGGTCGGTGAGGGCGCGCTGGTAGTCGACGGCGGCGGCCAGCGCCACGGCCTGGGAGACCGGCTGGGTGCCGGCCTCGAAGCGCTGCGGCGGCGGCAGGTACTCCGCGCCCTCCAGCGTCACCGTGGTGATCATCGAGCCGCCCAGCAGGAACGGCGGCAGCGCCTCCAGCACCTCCGCACGCCCGTACAGCGCACCGACGCCGTTCGGGCCGAGCACCTTGTGGCCGGAGAACACGGCGACGTCGACGCCGAGCGCGGGCAGGTCCAGCGGCAGGTGCGGCGCGGACTGGCACGCGTCGAGCACCACCAGCGCCCGTCCACCGGTGGCCTCGCGGGCCAGGGCCACGAGCTGCTCGACGGGGTTCACCACGCCCAGCACGTTCGAGACGTGCGAGAAGGCCAGCACGGCCGTGCGCGTCGACAGCAGCGAGGCGGCGGCCTCGAGGTCGAGCGTGCCGTCGTCGCGGACCGGGACCGCCTTCACCGAGGCGCCGGTGCGCGCGGCCAGCTCCAGCCAGGGCACGAGGTTGGCGTGGTGCTCGGCCTCGGTGACGACGATCTCGTCTCCCGGGCCCGGGACCCACGGGCCGGCGGCGTCGGGGTGACCGGGGGCGGCGTGGCCCGGCACGGTGCGGCCGGCGGCGGCGTTGCCGAGGGAGTACGCGACGAGGTTGAGCCCGGCGGTGGCACCGGAGGTCCACACCAGCTGCTCCGGCGGCGCGCCCACGAAGCCGGCGACGGTCTCGCGGGCGCCCTCGAACAGCTCGGTGGCCTCCGCCGCGAGGGTGTGCGCGCCGCGGTGGACGGCGGAGTTCACCGTCTCCAGGAAGGCGCGTTCGGCGTCGAGCACCGCGCGGGGACGCTGGGAGGTGGCGGCGGAGTCGAGGTAGACCAGCGGCTCACCGCCCACCTCCACGCCGAGCAGGGGGAAGTCGCCGCGGACGGACGCGGGGTCGAACGGGGTCGTCTCAGCGGTCTTCTCGGCCGTCGCGGGGGAGGCGCTCACCCCTCCAGGCTAGGCGCCGGCCGGGAGCCCCCAGGACGTGCCGAGGACCACCGCGGGAACCGGTCGCGGCAGCCGCGGGAGCTGCGGTCGGGCACCTCGGAGGATGTGCCCCTTCAGCGTGACCAGCCGGTCACGCGCAAGGGGCCGATCCTCCGAGGCTTCGGAACACCACGACCGAGGGCCGGCACCCGACCCTGCTGAGGGGACCCTCGACACGTCCTCAGAGGCGGTGGACGGCGGTGGCGCTGAGGAGGTGGCGGTAGCCCGCGGCGCGCAGCGCGGCGTCGTGGCGGGCGCTCATGCCCGTGGGGGAGCCGTGCAGCCACGCGAACACGCCGGCGTCGGTGCCGGTGGCCGCCCGCAGCGCCGCAGCGGGCGCGCGGACCTCGCGCTCGAGGTCGGCCTCGGTGGGTGTCTCCTCGATACCGGCGTGCGAGGCGGTGTGCGCGAAGACCACGTGCCGCTGGGCCAGATGCCCGACCTGGTCCCACGTCATGGCGGGGCTGGCGGCCGCGAGGTCCTCAGGCAGCAGCACGATCTTGTGGGAGCGGGCGTACAGCTCCTGCTGGTCGGCGGGGCAGCCCACGAAGCCCGTGCACACCCCGAACCACCCCGTGATGCCCAGCTCCTCGCACACCGGCGCGGCCACCTCGGCGCTGGCGCGGTACCCCTCGTAGAAGACCGGCAGCAGGCCCGGGCGCTCGTCACCGTCAGCGCTGCCCGGCCAGGTGCCGGTGGCGGTGACGGCCTCCAGGTCCGCCAGGGTCCACAGCCGGTAGCGCAGCTGCAGCGCGGCCAGCTCGGCGCGCAGCTGGTCGCGCCGCGACGGCGGGGTGTTGTGCCAGCTCACCACCCGCAGGTGGTGGCCTCGGCCCAGCGCCAGCAGGTGGGACGTCATGCCCAGCGGCGCCGGGGCGGGCGTCCGCCGCTGCCGCGGCAGGAGGGCACCGGAGGCGCTGCCCCCGAGGGTGATCCGTCCTGCCAGCCCACCCGTCAGCTCGTCGGCCAGGGCGCCGTAGCCCGCCGTGTGCAGCACGGAGGTGACGCACGACAGGTCGTCGTCGCGCTGGTCCGCCGCCAGCGCCTGCCACGCGCTCGCGGCCCGCGCGGCCAGTTGCAGGCCGTCGAGGCGCACGTGCGCGGGCACCGGGTGCGCGGGGCGGGCGCGGCGGGCGTCGTCGTCGTCCCACAGGAGCGCCACGAGGGCGGGCACGCCGCCGCGGGCGGCCGCCAGGGCGGCGGAGGCCCGCAGGTCGGCGAGGGGCGTGCGGTCCGGAGGCGCGAGGAGCACCGGGGCGGGGCGCGCCGGGGCCGGCAGCAGCGACAGGGACTCGAGGGGCACCACGGGGACCTCGCAGGGGCTCGGACCGGCGGCGGTCGGCTCGACCGTGCACCGACGCTAGGAGCCCGCGGGCCCGGGTGGGGACCGCGACGCGCACGCGACCCACAGACGTAACACGGCGGCCGGGCGGGTGCCGGCAGCAGGCTCCGGACTTCGACCCGCCCGCCGCCGCCAGCGTGGTGGCGCTGGGAGCATGGGCGCGTGCTCGACTCGTCGTCCTCCTCACCGGCCCCGCTCTTCCTCGACTGCGACACCGGCGTGGACGACGCCCTGGCCATCGCCTGGCTGGTGGCCTCGCCCGGCGTCGACCTCGTGGGGGTGGGGGCCGTCAGCGGCAACGTCGCCGCGGCCACCGGGGCGCGCAACACCCTGGACCTGCTGGCGCTGCTCGGCCGCGAGGACGTCCCGGTGCACCTGGGCGCGCACGACTTCCTCGACCACCCCTTCTCCGGCGGTGCCCCGCACGTGCACGGCGCGGACGGCACCGGCGGTGTGGCCCTGCCGCGGGCGGCCACCGAGGTCAGCGGCACGAGCGCGGCGCAGGCCCTCGTCGACGCCGCCCGCGCCCACGCCGGTGAGCTGCGGCTGCTGGCCATCGGCCCGCTGACCAACGTGGCGCTGGCGCTGGAGCTCGAGCCGGAGCTGCCGCGCCTGGTCCGCGAGGTCGTCATCATGGGCGGGGCGGCGATGGCGCCGGGCAACGTCACGGCCGTGGCGGAGGCGAACGTCCACAACGACCCGCTCGCCGCGGCGCGCGTGGTGGACGCCGGGTTCGACCTCACGGTGGTGGGGCTGGACGTGACCATGCACCAGCGGTTCGAGGAGGAGCACCGCCAGGCCCTGCTCGCCGCGGGCACGCCCGTCACCCGGGTGCTGGGCGAGGTGCTGGAGTTCTACTTCGCCTTCTACGCCGAGCGGTTCGGGCGGCCCTGCTCGGTGCTGCACGACCCCCTCGCCGCCGGCGTGGCCACCGGGGACGTGCGGCTGTCCCTCGCGCCGCGGGTGCCGGTGGCGGTGGACGCCACGGACGGGCCCGGGCGCGGCCAGACCATCGCGGACCTGCGGGGGCTCTACCACGGCTTCCCCGGCTCCCCGCCCGTCGGGCCCGGCGCCGCGCGCGTGGCGCTGGAGGTGGGCGGCGACTTCGGGGCCGTGCTGCTGGAGCGCCTGCTGACGCTGTGACGCTGTGCCCCTGTGATGCAGCGTCCGCCCGTCAGGGGCTGACGGCGGCGAGCAGGGTGGTGACGCCGGTGGAGCCGGCCACGGCGAGCGCCACGAACCACGCCCGGCGGAGGCGGTCGGCGGCGCGGACCCGCTCGTGGAGCTCCTCGAAGGCGTCGGCGGCCTGCCCGACCGGCTGGTCCGCGCCGGCCTGGAGGTCGCGCGCGGCGGTGGCCAGGCGCGCGGCCGTGGCGGCGTCCAGCACCCGCGGCTGGCGCCGCAGCCACCGCACCAGCACGGGGGCGCGCAGGACGGCGACGTCGCCCGTGCGCAGCGGCAGCGCCAGCCGCTCGGCCCCGAGGACGACGACGACGGCGCGGACGGGCACGTCCACCCCGCAGGCCCGCGCCAGGAGCTGCTGCACCGCGCGGGCGCGCCGCTGCGCCCGCCGCAGGTGCTCGGCGCGCTCACCGTCCACCACCAGCCCGGTCCGCGCCGCGCGCACCCGCGACCCGGGCAGGTGCAGCGTGGTCACGGCGTAGGCGCCACCGGGCCCGAGGAGGACGTGGTCGGCCCGCTCGGCGGGGTCCCCCTCGAGCGCGCCGAGGGGGAGGTCGTGCAGGAGGTGCCACGGCGGGGTCGGGCCGCTGCGGTGGCGCAGCACCGACAGGCGCCGGCCGACCTCGCGCTGGCCGACGGCGTCGACGTAGTGCTCCAGCGCGTCGCCCACGAGCGGGTCGGCGCCGACCGCGCGGCGCAGCACCCCCAGCAGCGCCGAGCCCTGCGCCGGGGTGCGCTGCGCGGTGACCGCCGCCGCCATCGCGGACGCACCGGCCGGCCGCGGGGCGCCTGACGGGACCGGGGTGCCTGCGATGCCCGGGGTGCCTGCGATGCCCGGGGTGCTCGGGGGGCTGGGGGCGCCGGCCGGTGCGAGCAGGGGCTGGGCACCAGCGGAAGCCGTCACCCCGCTGGCATCGGCCCCTCACCTCCGCTGCTCGAGCGGGCTGCCGCCGGGTCAGCGGTGGCTCAGCGAGTCCTCACCCGTTCGGCGCAGCCGGGGGCCGCCTTCGCCGCGCTCGTCCTCGTCGTCGGCGGTGGTGGCGGGAGTGGCGGGGGAGCGGGGCGCGGTGGCCCAGGGGCCGCGGCGCGCGAGGACCACCACCCCCACCAGGAGCGCTGCGAGGCCGGCGGCCTGACCGGCGCGCCAGCCGGCGCCGCTGGCGAGGTGCTCCCCGAGCGCCGGGCCCGCCAGCGTGATGGCGACCACCGGCTCCAGCGCCGCGATGGCCGGCAGCGCCTGGGTCACCGCACCGGCCTGGAACGCGCGCTGCGCCGTCACCAGCGACGACGGGGCGAGCACCGCGAGGGCGAGCAGCGGCCACGACAGCCACTCACCCGCGGCGACGTGCGCGCCGACGGCCTTGAGCAGCAGGGCGTCCACCCCGAAGCCCGTCGCGGCGGCCACCGCGAGCAGCAGGCACCGGCGGCCCGCGCGCAGCCGGTGGCCGACCGTCCCCGCCACCAGCTGCACGGCGAGCGCCGCGCCGGCCGAGCCGAGCAGCCAGGTGAGCCGGAGGGCGCCGACGTCGGTGCCGTCGGGGTCGACCGAGGGCCGGGCCGTCAGCCCGAAGACCACCAGACCGCCGACGACGAGCGCCGCCGCGCCCCACAGCGCGACGTCGAGGCCGGCGCGCCCGTGGCGGCGGCGCGCCAGCGCCCCGGCGAGCAGCAGCGAGAACACCAGCTGGGTGGCCAGCAGCGGCTGCACCACCACCACGCGGCCCAGGTGCAGCGCCACCGCGAACAGCGCCAGGCCCCCCGCGCCCAGCAGCTGGCCGGCGAGCCACCGCCGCCGGCGCAGGAGCCGCCCCAGCAGCCGCACACCGGCGCCGAAGCCGCGCGGCGCGGGGGCCGTCGAGGCGGCGTCGTGCTGGAGCACGGCCGCGCCGGCCAGGGCCGCCGCCGCCGCGAGCCCGAGGAGCGCCGCGACCACCCGCCCAGCATCCCTGGCCGCGGCCGGTGGCGGCGCCACCGACGCGTGGGGGTGGCCTGGGGCGGGCCAGCTGTTCGCCGGACCTTCACCTGGCGTGCGCCCGCGCGGGGGCGGCGGGCCGCTCGGGTGCGGGCAGGGTCGGGGGGAACCGCCCGGCCCGACGTGAGGACCCTCGATGACCGCAGCGCCCTCGGGCCTGCTCCCCGCCGCGCCCTCCGCTCCGCCCGGCCGCTCCGCACCGCCCGCCCGCTCGCTGCCCTCCGCCCGTGCGGTGCGCGCCCCGCGGGTGCTGGTGCTCACCGGCAGCGTGGGCGCCGGGCACGACGGCGCCGCCGCCGAGCTGGCCGCGCGCCTGCGGGCCCGGGGCGCGGTGGCGGAGGTGCGCGACCTGCTCGACGGGCTCCCGCGCGCCGCGCAGCTGTTCCTGCGCGACGGGTACGCGGTGGCCGTGGCGCGGGCACCGCACCTGTTCGAGGCGGTCTTCCGCGGCATGGAGCACCGCGGGGTCGTGTGGCGCGTGGAGCAGGAGGTCTGCGCGCTGGGACGGCGCGCGCTGCAGGCGTGGCTGGAGGAGGTGCGCCCCGACGTCGTCGTCTCGACGTACCCGCTGTCGAGCCAGCTGCTCGGCCAGGAGGCCGACGCCGGGCGCCTGTCCGTGCCGTTCGTGACCTACTGCACCGACCCCGCCGTGCACGCCTCGTGGCTGCACCCGCGCGCCGCGGCGCACCTCACCGTCACCGAGGCGACCGCGGAGCAGGGCCGCGCGCAGTACCCGGACCTGGAGCGGTCCGGGGTGCCGTTCGAGGTGGCCGGCCCGCTGGTGCCGGCGCGGTTCGCCGAGCGCCCCGCGCTGCCGGAGCTGGTGGCGCTGCGCGCGGAGCTGGGCCTGGCAGTGGGCCCGCACCGGGGCCGGGGCACCGGCAGGCCGGTGGCGCTGCTCGCCACCGGGTCGCTGGGCATGGGCGCCGTGGTGCCGTCCGCGCGCGACGTCGCGGCCGCCGGGTGGACCCCGCTGGTGCTCTGCGGGCGCAACGCCTCCCTGCGGCGCCGGGTCGCCGCCGTGCCCGGGGCGGTGGCGCTCGGGTGGCGCTCTGACGTCCACCGGCTCATGCAGCTGGCCGACGTGCTGGTGCACAACGCCGGGGGACTCGCCGTCACCGAGGCGCTGGTGGCGGGGCTGCCCGCGGTGACCTACCGCAGCATCCCCGGGCACGGGCGCGCCAACGCCGGCGTGCTCGCCGAGCGCGCGGGGGTGCCGTGGCCGACCGCCCGCGAGGAGCTGGCCGCGGCGCTGGACGCGCAGCTGGCGCGCGGGCGGCTGCAGCGGACGTGGCCGTGCGCGGCGCAGGCCGTGCTGCGCCGGGTCGGCCCGCTGGCCGGTGCCCGCACCGCTGCCCGCGCCGCCGCCCGCCCTGCCGGGTCAGGTCTCGTCTGACCCGTCTGACCCGTCTGACGCGCTGGTCGGGCCGGACTGGGCCGCCACGGCCGAGGAGGCGGCGCGCAGGTCCTCCAGGTGCGCGTAGCGGCGGGCCTGGGCCCACCCCGCGCGGCGTCCGGTGCTGCCGGTGTCGGGCACGCCCGCACCCAGGTGCACGGTGCTGTCGGCCCAGGGGGCGCTGAGCAGCACCACGTCGTAGACGGCGCCCTCGGTGCGGGTGTGGTCCGCCAAGCAGGTGTCGATGACGGCCGCCAGCTGGCCCTGGCCCCGCTCGCGGTGCCGGTCGGCGCTGGCGGGGGTGAAGCGCACCCCGGTGTGCACGGCCTCCACGGCGGGGACCAGACCGGTGAGCTCTCCCTCCACGGAGAAGCCGACGTGCGTGGTGCCGCCGCGCAGCTCCCGGCCGGGCGGGGTGATGACCGCGCCGGTGCGCAGGTACTCCGGCCACGCGGTGCGCCCGGCCACCACCACGGTGTCGTGCAGGGAGCGCAGGCCGTGCGCGTCCCAGTACGCCAGCAGCTCGGTGAGCAGCTCGCGGGCGTGCTGGGTGGCCCGCGCCTGCGGGAGCCCGTCGGCCAGGGCGAGGTCGACCACGCCGGCCAGGTGCGCCGAGGAGCACCACGCGACCCGCGGCCGCTGCGCAGTGCCAGCGCCAGCGACCTCCGGCTCGGGAGCGCCCTCCAGCTCGTCCACCCACGGCGGGCGCGTGCGGTCACCGGTCACCACGAGCAGCGCGGCGCCGGGGTCGGTGACCAGCACCTCGCGCGCGGTGCCGCTGACCCGGCGCCCGTCGCGGCCCTCGGCCAGCAGGACCACCGGGCCGGCGCCCTCCAGCGCCGGCGCGGCGGTCCGCAGCAGGGTGGTGGCCAGGACGGCGTCGAGGTGGCGCAGCACGGACGCCGTGGACGTCGTGAGCGGCGTCGCTCCGGACGGCGCCGGGCGCAGGGTGATCAGCGGCATGGTCCACGGGTCGGCGTCCGGCGCGCTGCGGCTGAGGCCCACCGGGGCCCCTGTGCCCCGACCGGACGCGGCCCGCCACCCGTCCGGAGGACGCCCCGCCCCGCCGGGGAGGGGCGCAGGACCGTCAGCCGGTGGCGCGGCGCAGGACGCCCACGAACGCGCCCAGCGCCACCAGCCCCTCGGCGGTGGTGGGCGTGATGGAGCGCAGCGCGGGGGAGTGCACCAGGTGGGCGGCCCACATCGCCCGTGACAGCGCCACGTTGAGGCGGTTGCGGGACAGCAGGAACTCCACGCCCCGCGGCAGGTCGTCACCGGAGGAGGTGGCCATCGACACGACCACCACCGGAGCCTCCCGCCCCTGGAACCTGTCGACGGTGCCCACCTGCACCTCGCCGTGCCCGGCAGCGGCCAGCGCCGAGCGGACCAGCGAGACCTGACGGTTGAAGGGGGCGACGACGAGGACGTCGCCGGTCCCGACGGGGCGCGCCGCGCCGTCCTCGTCCGTCCAGGTGCGGCCCAGCACGTCCCCCACCAGCTCGACGACGCGCGCGGCCTCCTCGGGGGAGGAGGTGGTGTTGTCGCGGTGGTCGACGGCGTGCAGGTGCACCCCGGGCTCCACGCCCTCCAGGTGCCGGTCGCCGGTGCGCGGGTGGGCCGCGAGCACGCCCTCGTACTGCAGCTGCGAGACCGGCTCGCAGACCCGTTCGTGCATGCGCCACGTGGTGTCGAGCAGGTACCCGGCCTCCGGCGGCACGAGCGCGGCCTGGCCGAGCAGGTGGCGCAGCGCGGAGACGTCGACGGGCTCGGGGTGGGTGCCCTGGCAGACCTGCGGCAGCTGCTGCGGGTCTCCCAGCAGCAGCACCCGCTCCGCGGCCGACCCCGCGACGAGAGCGTCGACCAGGGCGAACTGGCCGGCCTCGTCCACGACGAGCAGGTCGAGGTGCTGGCTGCGCACGCCGGGCTGGGCGAAGGTCCACGACGTGCCGCCGAGCACGCACCCGCCCTCCTGCGCGGCGAGCCACGCGTCCACCTTGGGCGGGCGCTCCCACGGGGTGGTCTCGCGCTGGTCGCCCTCCTGCTTCGGCTTGGCCACGGCGAAGCCCGGTGCCGACGGCCTGACCCCCGCGCCCGCCGCGGCGCCCACGGCCACGACGCGCTCGAGGAGGTTCTCCACCACCTGGTGGCTCTGCGCCACCACGCCGATCCGCCAGCCCCGCTGGGCGAGCGCGGCGATGACGCGGGAGCCGACGTACGTCTTGCCCGTCCCCGGAGGTCCCTGGACGGCGACGACGTCGCGGCCGGCGCCCAGCAGCGCCGACGTCACGGCGGCCACGGTGTCCGCGCGGGAGTCGGCGTCGGCGTGGTGCAGGCCGGGGGCGCGGCGCAGGAGCAGGCGCCACCACGCCTCGTCGGGCTCGCGGCCCGCCTCGAGGTCGGCGAGGGCCGCGCGGGCGAGGTCCACGACCACCGCCTCCTTGCCCCCGGTGGCCGGCGGCGCGCTGGGGAACAGGGCCACCGGCAGCTCCGGCCAGCCCCCACCGCCTCCCTGGGCCGTGCTCTCGACGACGGTCACCACGCCGTCGTGCCAGGCCAGCGACCCGCAGCGGGCGTGGGTGCCGCGGGCGCTGTCGGCGGACAGCTGCAGGCCCTCGGGAGCGGGGGCGTCGTAGACGGCGTACGGGCTGCGGCCCAGGCGCGCGACGTCACCGGCCCCCGACGTCGTCGTCGCGGTGACGGTCCGCTTGAGGGTGCGGGCCCGCGGCGGCTTCTCCCAGTCGCCGCCGTCCACCCGGTCGAGCACCACCACGCCGTCGTCGTGGGCGAGCTCGTCCAGCGGCGTGCGGAGCCTGTCGAAGTGCTCCCACCAGAACGGCTTGTGCTCGCGCGGGTAGTACCCCAGCGACGCGGCCAGCAGCGCGCGGGCGTGCTGGAGCTCGCTGCGCTGGTCCGCGTGCGGCGGGACGCCGCGGAGCAGCCGCGTGACGAGGTCGGTCACCACGGCGTCGGGACCGCCCACCGCGTCCGCGGCCACGTCGTCCACGCCGACCGCGGTGGCCAGGGCGAGCGGGTCAGCCCCCTCCGCCACCGCTGCTGCCGCTGCTGCCTCGGCGGCGGCCGCCGTGGTCCTGCCGACCAGCCTCAGGAGCCAGTCGTGCAGGCGGCGCGTGCTCTCGCAGTCGTAGGCGTTGTAGTCGCGGATGGCCGCGAGCACCACGGCGGCGTCGTCGTGGAAGCCGCGGGCGGTCAGCGCCGCGTAGTGCTCGTACTGGACGATCGAGTCGCCGGCGGTGGTGACGTCCCCGCCGCGCAGGTCGGCGCCCATGTACAGCGGCTCGAGCTTCTTGATGGAGTACGACGGCGCCGACACCCGCACCGAGGAGCGGACCACCGCGTACAGGTCCACCAGGCGGCCGTCGCGCAGCAGCTGGTCCACCTGGGCCTCGCGGGTCTGGTGGCGCACCGCCAGCGCCAGCAGCGCGGTCCGCTCGTAGGCGGCGTAGTGGTAGACGTGCATGCCCGGGTGGGCGGCCGCGGCGACGGTCATGGTGTCGACCACGGCCTCGAACGCGATCCGCTCCTGCGCCCGGTCGTGCGCCCAGTGGGCGGTGAAGGCGCCGTCGGCGCCCGTGAGGCCGTGCAGGTACTCCAGGCCCTCGCCGCCGTCGGCGAAGGGGTCGCCCTCGATGTCGTAGTAGAGGTCGCCCGCGTCGGGCTCGGGCAGCAGGCGCAGCGGCGCGTCGTCGTGGACGTCGTGCAGCGGGGGCGAGCCCGGCGGCTGCGCGTCACCGCGGGCCTGCAGCGCGGCCTGGGCGCGCAGCCGCTCGAAGGTGGGGCGGCTCATGCCGGGTGGCCGCACGTCGTCTTCGGCGACGGCGAGGGCCTCCACGGTCGCGGCGCCCCGCTCGCGCAGGCGGTGCACCTGGTCGCGCCGGATGCCGGCGACCAGGCTGAGGTCGCGCGCGTCCGCCCGACCGGTCTCGCACACCGGCGCCCAGGGGCACGTGCCGCACGCCGGGCGCGCGTCGGCCCACAGCGGCTCCGGCAGCACCCCGCCCGCGTCGGCCAGCTCCGCGAGCACCCGCTCGCGGTACTCCGCCACGAGGGGGAGCACGTCGGCGGCGCGCTCGGAGACCACGCGCCCGCCCGGCGACCCCGAGCCCCCGCCCAGCCACAGGTGCACCCGCTGCGGCGCCGGGTGCCCCAGCGCGACGAGCGCGTCGGCGTACGCCGCGGTCTGCAGCAGCGCCGTGGGGCGCGCGGTGCGCGCCAGCTTCGCATCGACCGGCTCGTACCGGCGCCGCCCGGTGACCTCGTCCACCACGGGCTCCCCGGTGACCAGGTCCACGCTGACGAGGAAGTCGGCGAAGCCGAGGAAGCCGCCGCCGCGCGGGTCGTCAGGGGGAGCGGGGACGACGAGCGCGGCCTGGTGGACCACGTCGACCTGGGCGTCCAGGGCCGCGCGCGTCAGGGCGGCGGCGCTGCTGGCGGCCGGGTCGGACGGACCCTCGCCGTCGTCGTCCAGGGGGCCAGGGGCGGTGATCTCCACGACGCGACCGCCGCGGGGAGCCACCAGCGCCGTGAGAGCGGCGAGCGCCTGGCGCTCGTGCTCCAGGCCGTGCTGGGCCACCAGCTCCAGGCTCCCGTCGAGCGGGACCGGCGGACGCTGGACGAGGCCGCGGTGCGCGGCGTGCTCCAGCCGCAGCCGGTGGTCGCACTCCAGCACCGCCATGAGGTCGCGCGGTGAGTGCCACCACCCGTCAGCCGTCCGCCGCATCCGCTGTCCCCGTCCGTCGTGACCGCCACCGCACCACCACCGCACCACCACCGGTCGGGTGTGACGCGGCCGGCGTGGTCACGGCAGTCTGCGGGGCACCACCGACAGCGCGGCCAGCGCCCCACCCGGGTC
This sequence comes from Quadrisphaera sp. RL12-1S, assembly GCF_014270065.1. NCBI lineage: Bacteria > Bacillati > Actinomycetota > Actinomycetes > Kineosporiales > Kineosporiaceae > Quadrisphaera > Quadrisphaera oryzae. Next base: position 140,232 of record NZ_JACNME010000002.1, read on the forward strand.
CGCTCCGGCGGACGCAGGGGTGGGGTCAGATGGCGCAGCCGTCGGGGCCGCAGGCCTCACCTCCGGCGGCCTGGTCGCCGCCCTTCCCGTCGGCGGAGCCAGCCGCGCCGCCGGTCATCACCAGCTGCGGGGAGCGCTCCGCCCACGCCTGCTGCAGCGCGCTGAGCAGCACCTCGGCCGGCTGCGCCCCGGAGACGCCGTACTTCCTGTCGAGCACGAAGAACGGCACGCCGGTGATCCCCAGCGCACTCGCCTCGGCCTCGTCGGCGCGGACGGCGCCCACGTGGCGGCCCTCGGCGAGGACGGCGGCCACGTCGTCGCCGTCCAGACCGGCCTCGACGGCCAGGCGCTGCAGCACGGCGCGGTCACCCACCGCCTCGCCGTCGGTGAAGTACGCCCGCAGCAGCCGCTCCTTGACGGCGCCCTGCAGCGCGGGCCCGCCGCGCTCCAGGGCCAGGTGGATCACCTGGTGCGCGTCGATGGTGTTGGCCTTCACCGCCCGGTCGAACCGCAGCTCCAGGCCCTCGGCGGCGGCCGTGGCCGTCATCTGCGACACCATCTCGCGGCCGCGCTCGACGCCGGTGCCGTACTTGCGGGACAGGCGCTCGGCGTAGTCGTCGGGCCCGACCTCGGTGCCCTCGGGGTGGGAGGAGCTGTTCGGGTCCAGCTCGAAGGCCCGCCAGGTCACCTCCACGGCGTCGGCGTGCTCGAACCGCGACAGCGCCTCCTCGAAGCGGCGCTTGCCCACGTAGCACCACGGGCAGACGACGTCGGACCAGATCTCCACCTTCACGCCAGCGGCAACGCCGGGGCCCGGCGCGCGTCTTCCCGCCACCCCGGAGCAGGATCGGGGGCGTGCTCACCGACATGCCGCTGGACCAGCTCCGCGCCCACCGCAGCGCCCACCGGGACCCGGACGGGCTCGCCGAGTTCTGGGACTCCACGCTCGCGCAGGCGCGGGCCGCGGGGGGCGACGTCGTCGTCGTCCCCCAGCCCACGCCGCTGACCTCCGTCGACGTCTACGACGTGACCTTCCCGGGCTTCGACGGCCAGCCGGTCCGGGCGTGGCTGCGGGTGCCCGCCGGTGCGGTCGCCACCGCCGAGGCGTCCGGGCGCGGGCTGGCGACGGTGGTGCAGTTCGTCGGGTACGGGGGCGGCCGCGGCGAGCCCGCCGACGACCTGCTCTTCGCCAGCTGCGGCTTCGCCCACCTGCACGTGGACACCCGCGGGCAGGGGTCGACGTGGAGCCGCGGCGCCACCCCCGACCTCGGCACCGCCGACCCGGGCAGCCACTCCCCGCAGTTCCCCGGCGTCATGACCCGAGGGATCACCTCCCCGGAGACCTCCTACTACCGGCGCCTGTTCACCGACGCCGCCCGCGCGGTCGACGCCGCGCGCACGCTGGCCGTGGTCGACGCCGCGCGGGTGGCGGTCTACGGCGGCAGCCAGGGCGGGGCCATGGCCATCGCCGCGGGCGCCCTGGTCCCGGACGTCGGTGCCGTGGTGGCGCACGTGCCGTTCCTCTGCGACATCCGCCGGTCGATGACGATCACCGACGCCGACCCGTTCCACGAGCTGGTGCGCTACCTCGCGGTGCACCGCGACGCGGTGGACGCCGTGCACCGCACGCTGGACCACCTCGACGGGGTGGGCTTCGCCCGCCGCGGCCGCGCGCCGGCGCGGTTCACCGCGGCGCTCATGGACGCGGTGGTGCCGCCGTCGGGGCCGTTCGCCGCCCACGCCGCGTGGGGCGAGCGGGCTGCGGCGGGCGGCGCGACCGTGCACAAGGAGATCGAGGTGTGGCCGTACAACGGCCACGAGGGCGGCGGGTCCGTCGACGAGGTGTCCGCGGTGGAGTTCTTCCGCCGCCACCTCGGCTGAGGAGGCCGGTCCCGGTGGTGTCGACGACGACGAGGGGGAGTGCCGTGCCGGTGTCGGGCAGGACGGCGGTGGTGACGGGCGCGGGCTCGGAGCGCGGGATCGGGCGGGCCGTGGCGCACCGGCTCGCCCGCGACGGGTGGAGCCTGCTGCTCGTCGACGTCGACGACGACGGCGTGCAGCGCCGTGCCCGCGAGGTGGGGGCCGAGCTGGCCGACGGGGCGTCGGTGGTGGGCCTGGCGTGCGACGTCACCTCGCCCGACGCCGTCGCGGCGGCGTTCCGCGAGGCCTTCGAGGGGGAGTCCCCGCGGCTGCCGCCGGTGGTGGGTCTGGTGAACCTCGCCGGCATCCCCAGTCCCACGCCCCTGCTGGACGTGACGCTCGCGGAGTGGGACCGGGTGATGGCGGTCAACGCCACCGGCTCGCTGCTGCTCGTGCAGGAGGCCGGGCGGCGCATGGTGGCCGCCGGGCACGGGCGGATCGTGCTGACGTCGTCGGTGACCGCGCTCGACGGTGGCGGGACGTTCTCCAAGTCCGCGTACGCGGCGGCGAAGGCCGCGGTGCTGGGCCTGGCGCGCGGCGCCGCGCGCGAGCTGGGCCCGCACGGCGTCACCGTCAACGCACTCGTCCCGGGGCCGGTGGACACCGACATCATGGGTGGGGCGCTGGACGACGAGCGCAAGGCCCGGATGGCCGGGGGCATCCCGGTGGGCCGGGTGGGCCAGCCGGCCGACCTCGCCGAGGTGGCGGCGTTCCTGCTGTCCGACGGCGCCGGCTTCGTCAACGGCACGACGTTCAGCGTGGACGGCGGCATGCACATGCACTGAGCCGCTGACTGAGCCGCCGACGAGGGGTGGCGCCGGTCAGCAGGTGTGGTCGCCGCCGTCCCAGTACTGGACGTCCACGGCGGTGATCTGCTGGCTGCCGGGGTCGACGGTGAGCACCCACGGGATGACGTCCTCTGCGCCGGCGCGGCCGTCCACGAGGTGCGTGGTGTGGACGCGGGCGCACACCTGCAGCGGACCGCCCAGCTGGCGGGTGGCCGACATCCCCGCGAGCTCCACCCGGGCGCCCGCGACCTCGCCCGTGCCCCCGGCCAGCGACGACCGCTCCTGCGCCGCCTCCCGGGCGTACGCCGCGACGTCCTCCACGGCCCCGCCGCTGAGGAAGGCCCTCGGGGCGAGCCCGGCGGCGAGCTGAGCGGGCGTCTGGCCGGGACCGGCGCTCGGGTCCTGCGTCTCGCGGGCGAGCAGCACCACGCGTCCGCCCAGGTCCTCGCGCTGCACGAGGCTCAGCGGCACCGGCACGGCGAGCGCGGTCTGAGAGGTGGCCACCCACCAGCCCCCGCCGGCCAGGGCGAGCAGCGCCACCGCCCCGGCGAGCGCGGCACCCCGACGGCGCCCCCGCTTCCTGACAGCGACCATGGACGACGACACCACGGCTCGCGCCGGACGGTCGTCATCCCGTGGGCTGACTGCCCGCCCGCTCGAGCGCCAGGCCGCGGCGCACCCAGGAGGCCCCCGCGAGGAGGGCGCCGCCGAGCGCGAGGACGGCAGCGGCCTCCAGCTGCCGCTGCGACCGCTCGGCCGCGCACGTGAAGACGGTGTCCGTGGACGTCCCGTCCTCGAACGCCATGACGGCGAACGCGGGCGGGCAGCCGAAGCGCGCCAGGGGCACGGGGCTCACGCCGATGAGGACGCCGCAGGCGAGCAGGACGGCCGCGGCCGCCTGCAGAGCACCGAGCACGTGCCTGGTCATGGGACTCCTCGTCGTCGAGCCGGTGGGGCCGGTGGGGTCGTAGAGCCGGTGGGTGGAGCGGCTGCGGTCAGCAGTCGTAGGGACCGTCGTCCCAGTCCTGCACCTGCAGGTCGGTGATCTGCCCGGTCGAGGGGTCCTCCGTGACCACCCACGGCACGACCTCGCCGCCGCTGCCGCCGGTGCGCCAGAGGACGTCCGAGCGGACGCGGGCGCAGACGTGCAGCACGCCGTCGAGCTCCCGCCGTGCGGAGAGCGCCTCGATGCTGACGGTGCTGCTCTGGGCCGCGGTGCCCGCGGGCGTGGTCGTGCCGGCGCGCAGGTGGTCGGTGGTGCGGGCCCACGCGGCGACGGCGGTGACGGCCCGTCCGCTGAGCCGCGCGGGACCGGCCAGGGCCGCCGCGGCCTGCTCGGGGGAGGAGCCGGGGACCACGACCTGCGGTGCCTGGTCCGGCGTCGTCGCTGCGGTCGAGGCCGCGCCCGGGGGCTGGACGAGGAAGGCGGTCTGCACGTCGCGGGCCACCAGCAGGATCCGCTCGGAGGTGTCAGCGCTCTGCGCGGCCGACAGCTGCGTCGGGAACGCCTTCTCCGAGCCCGGTGTGAGCCACCACCACACCGCACCGGCGGTGGCGCCCAGGACCAGGGTCCCGCGGCGCAGCCGACCACGAGCCCTGCGCGCGCCCGCCGGTGTCCGGTGATCACGACGAGTGATCAGACCACCGTCCGGCCGCCGCGTCGTCAGCCCACGGGCGGCCCCGGGGACAGCCGGGCGAGCAGCGTCGCGTCGACCACGACGTCGTGCGGGAGGCTCGCCAGCTCGGGCCCGCCCACCGCGACGCCGGATGCCACGGCGACGTCGGCGAGGTGGCTCCAGGAGGCCGCCACCGCCTGCTCCCACGTGCCGCCGTGCACCGGCCCGTCGGGGCCGACGACGGTGCGCGCGGTCTCCTCGACGTCCTCGCGCGTGGTGCTGGCCCAGATGCTGCTGCTCCGACCCGTGCTGCTGGTCCAGCCGCGGTCGTCCAGCAGGACGACCCGCGCGCCGTCAGCGAGCTCGAGCTCCAGCAGCGCCCTGGCGGAGAGCTGGTGCTCCGGCTGCGACGCCACCTCGGGGTCGGGGGTCACCGAGGTCACCAGCCGCCGGGGTGCTGGTCGCGAGGGGGCCACCGGGGCACGGTCTCGCAGCGCGCCCCGGCGGTCCCCGCCGCCCTGGCTGCCGCTGCCCGAGCGGTGACACCGGTGCGACGAGCAACCCCACCGGGGGCTGCGCGCGTACTCCGGGTGTGCCGCGCGACGACAGCCCCCGCCCTCCCCGCCTGACGAGGACGACGACGAGGGCGGGCGCGGTGCTTGCCGCGTCCGCCGTCGTCGTCGCCCTGCTGGGGGCGGCGGGGTGCGCCGGGGGAGCCGGGGCCGCACTGGTGGGCGCGTCCGTCCCTGCGGTCCCGAGCGACGTCCCACGGGCGGGGCCGACGCCGACGCCGTGCGTGACCCCCACGAGCACGGCCGACCTCGCCTCCTCGCTACCAGGCGACGTGGAGGCGGTGGCGCAGGTGCACGTCACGGGCAGGGCGCTGCCGTCGGGGTTCGGGGCGGGCGACGGGTCGTGGGTGGAGACCAGCGCGGTGGAGCCGCTGCTCGGGAGCTTCCCGCACGGCCTGCGACTGTTCTCTCACCGGCCGCCAGGGACGGGGCCCCTGCCCGAGGGCGAGTACGTGCTGCTGCTCGGCGCCTACGACAACGCCACCGGCGTCTACTTCACGGTGGGCGGGAACCAGGGCGCCTACGCCCTGCGGGATGACGGGCTGCTGCACCAGCGTTGCGTGGTGCTCCCGGGGGATGCCGGTCCTGCCGAGACGGCGGGCGGCATCAGCCGCGACCAGCTGCTCGCCCTCGTCGAGGGGCTGGGACCAGGTCCGCGGACCGGCGTCAGCGCCGGGACCTCAGCACGCGACTGACGAGCAGCCGGGGGAGGCCCAGGCGCGCTTCCTGCCAGGAGCCGAACAGCGGCTCCGGGGGCTCCGGGACCCGCTGGACCTCGCCGTCGACCGCCACCTCCAGCCACCGCCGCTGCCGGCCGTCGGGGCACGGCTGCGTGACCTCGCGCGAGCGGCCGTGGAGGTGCCCTGCCGCGAGGGCGACGAACGACGGGGCGACCTCGTCGACCTCCCCCTCGTCCACCTCGAACTCCAGCCGGGTGAAGCCGCCGGAGAGCTCGAGGGCGAGGATCCCCGCGCCCCAGATCGTCACGGCGGCCCAGCGCGCCGCCTCGTCGTCGTCCTGGGGGTGGCTCAGCCGCAGCAGCACGGTCGGGTCGTGCGGACCGACCCCACCCCGCTCGTCGAGCCGGTCACGCGCGTCCCGAGCGGCCACGCCCTCGGTCCCGAGCGCGGCCTGCGCCACCGCGCTGACGATCAGGTCCCCGTAGGCCTGGCGCGCCTGCGCGCGCGAGCGCTCGCGGCGCTCGCGGCGGGTGCCCGCGCGGGCGGGACGGGCGGGGTCGCTCACCGAGGCTCACCCGCGGGAGGACGGTCCAGCAGCGCCGTGGCCGTCGCCTCGACCTCGACCACCCGGTCCGGGACCGCCAGACGAGGGACGCCGAGCACGCTGATCGAGGGAGCAGCTCCGGCGTCCCGCAGCCGCGACGCGAGCTCGCGGACGCTCACCGACACCGCGTGGGCGTCGGTGGTGCGGATCTGCAGGTGCTCGACGTCGGCCAGGGACATCCCCTCTGCCGACAGCTGCCGGCGCGCGTCGTCGAGGCACCGGTGGAGCTGGGAGGGCACACCGTCGTCGCCGTCGTCGCTGCCGTTCGCGGGTGCCGCCGGCCGGCACGTGACCGTCACCGTGCGGGGGAAGGGCCACTGCCGCTCGGGAGCACCGGGCTCCTCCGTCGCCGGCAGGTGCCGTCCCTCGAGGAGGTCGAGCACCACGGCCAGGTCACCAGCAGGCACTGCCAGCTGCACCCCGGCTCCCGCGGTGGTGCTGACCGTCACGAGCCGGCACCGCGCGTCGAAGCGCAGGCTGGTGAGCCACCCTGCGCGCTGCACGCCGTCACGGTCCACGGCGTCGACGTCGACGACGAAGGCCGGCAGCGTCCGGAGGCGCAGGCCCTTCCAGTACAGGCCCAGCGCGACTCGGCCGGGACTGACGATTGCGCGCCCGACCCGCCACCGTCGCGACAGCTGCGGGTGCTCGCCTCCCACCACGCGGGCCCAGCACTCGAACGACCACGCCGCGCCGCCGTCGGGGGAGCCGGTCCTGCGGGATCTGACGAGGTGGGCGGTCGCCATGGAGGTGAGGAGCGCGGCTCCCACCGTCAGGGGCAGGCGCCACAGGAGCTCGACGCCGACGCTGGTCCACTCCACGCGCGGTCCCCCTCACCGACGGCTGCACCGCCCGGCGATCATGCCGGAGCACCTGCACGCCGGTCACCACCAGCGACTCGGGTGGATCAGCGCCGTCACAGCGCGGCACGGCGTGCACGTCGTCGCTGCGCCAGCCCTGCGCAGCCAGGGGTCAGCACCCGCAGGCACGGTGTGCCGCGGGGATGTCGGGGACCAGGTCGTCACCGGGGTCGTCGTCCGGGGGTGGAGTGGCGAGCACGAGCTGCTCCGCTCTCCGCCGGGTGGTCTCGGCGACCGCCCGGCGCGGGTTGGTCACCCACCGGTGCAGCGGGTCGATGCTCATGGGAGGCCGCACCTGGGGCACCCCGTCGACCATCCGCACGTCCCACACACCGAGGGTCACCAAGACGTGGTGCCGACCGCACAGCAGCACCCCGGAATCGACGTCCGTGGGACCTCCCTCGGCCCAGGCGTGCACGTGGTGCGCTTCGAGCCACCCGGGCGGGGCGGTGCAGCCGGGGACGATGCACCCGCCGTCGCGGGCGAGCATCGCGCGCCGCTGGGCCGGGCTGAACAGGCGCACCGCGCGTCCGAGCGCCAGGACGGCGGCGTCAGCGCCCTGGCAGGACAGCGTCACGGTGTGCATGAGCGCGCTGCACGCCAGGTGCTGGAGCTGGGTGGTGGTCAGCGACCGGCGGGTGGTCTCGTTGGTGGCGCGCCCGGAGCCGGGGACGCCCGTCACCTGGCCGTCGGTGGCGGTGACGATGATGCGCGGGGGCTCACCACCGCGCGTCTCGTCGGAGCTGCGGCCCAGGCGGGTGAGGAGCGCGAGGGCGTCGGCCCGGCGCTGGGGGGCCGTCCGCTCGTCGCGCACGGCGACGGCGGGCCGGCTCGGGCGGGCGGTGCCGCCGTCGTCGTCCACACCGGGGAGCGGGACGTCGGCCGTGTCGTCGAGGGCGCTGGCGCGGGAGGGGTCGGCGAGGGGGGCGCGCACCGTGGGGTCGGGCTTGGACAGGTGGTCGATCGCGGCCTTGAACTCCGCACCGACGATGGCGTCGAGGTGACCGCGGACGTCGACCGAGCCGTCGTCGTGGACGGTCAGGGACAGGTAGCGCTTGTCGACGTCGTCGGGGTCGAAGCCGCGGTCGGCGCGGTCGGGGTCGAGCGTCTGCGCCAGCACCTCGCAGGCGATGGCGGCCTGCGGGTGGGTCAGGCCGGGGAGGGTCCGCGCGAGCACGTCGTCCGCCTCGGCGGCGCAGGCGCGCTGGATCCGCCGGGGCAGCGACTCGACCGTGCGGCGGGCCAGGGAGGCGACGTCGGTGGAGATGCGGCCGCGGGCGTGCTCCTCGCCGACCCGTCCCAGACCCTCCCCGGCGGAGGGACCCGCCACCGGCCCGGCGGGGGTGGCGTCGTCCGCGCCGTCCGTGCCGTCCGCGCGCAGCGGCGCCACCGGGGCGGTGAGGGCCTTCGCCAGGCGCACCTCGGAGCTCGCGCGGCGGGCCTCCGCCCCGGTGTGGGTGATGAGCAGGTCGGTGGGCGACGTGGCACCGACCGCGGTGAGGTCCTCGGGAGTGAAGCTGGCGGTGAGGAGCAGCAGCGCCGCGTCGATGACGTGGCGCAGCTCGGCGGCGAGGGTCAGCGCCTCCACGCGCTGGTGGGGGCCGACCGAGGCGAGGTAGCGGGCGGCGTCGACGGCGGCGTCCACGGCCGCGCGGGCGGTGGAGAGGGCGTCGGCGAGCGGACCGGACAGCGGCAGCGGGGGCAGGTCGAGCAGCGGGGCGTCGTCGTCGTGGGGGTGCGACGGCGCGGGACCGGCGCCGAGCGCGCCCGGGGCCAGCGGCTCGGACTCCCACACCTCCCCGCCGCCCAGACCGTCAGCACCGGGGGCGCCCTCGTGGGGCGTCTCGGTGCCGTTCCAGGTCATGCCGAGAACGCTAGGGGTCACCACCGACAGTCGAACGTGCGTGCATCGTGCCTGCACAGAGCGGTGATCACCGCAAGTCGAGATCCACCTGACCGGCGCACTGTGTGGCGCTCGGTGACGGCTGCAGGAGCTCGGTGCGCCGCGCGGGGGTGACCTCCGCCGCGGTCTCGGATGCACGGCAGCACGGGTGCCTCAGCACACTCCTGGCATGTCCAGCGGATCGTCGCCGAGGTGGCTGGACCTGGGGCCGGGTGAGGTCCTCCTCCGCTCTGCTGGCGCCAACCGCTCGACGGGGACCGCCACCTGGGCACTGCTCCTGGTGGCCGTCGACGCCACCGTCGTCGTCGTCCTGCTCACCACCGACGAGTGGGGCCTGTGGGTGACCGCTGTGGCCGTGGCGCTGCTGGCGACCCACCTCTGGCTGGCTGCGCGCACGCTCCGGGGCCCACGGCGCGCCGCGGGCGCCTGACACGACCGTGGACGCTGCCCTCCGGTGCGGGAGCCCGTACCGGAAGGCAGCGTCCACGGTCGCGCTACTGCCGCCGCAGCGGGCGCGTCAGGCGCGCAGCTGCGCCGCCAGCGGGCAGCTGAACGGGTCCCCGGCGCGCAGGCCCACCTCGTTGAGGTGGGCGATGATCGCGCGGTAGGAGCCGACCAGCGAGGTCTCCGTGTACGGGATGCCGTGCGCGGCGCAGAACTCCCGCACCATCGGCTGCACCCGGCGCAGGTTGGGCCGGGGCATGCTCGGGAACAGGTGGTGCTCCACCTGGCGGTTCAGCCCGCCCATGAGGAAGTCGACCACCACGCCGCCGCGGATGTTGCGCGAGGTGAGCACCTGGCGGCGCAGGAAGTCGATCCGCGCCCCGCGCTCCACGATCGGCATGCCCACGTGGTTGGGCGCGAACGCCCCGCCCATGCACAGCCCGAACACGGCCAGGTGGACGCCCAGGAACGCCGCGGCCTTGCCCGGGCCCATGGTGGTCAGCAGCACGGACGCGTACAGCGCCCAGTGCGCGGCCACGAACCCCACGTCCGCCCAGCGGCCCTTCACGGGGGAGCGGCGCGCCATCGCCTTGACGCTGTCCACGTGGAGGTTGGCCCCGGACAGCAGCAGCAGCGGCAGGAAGAACCACCCCTGGTGGCGCGTCAGCGCCGCGCGCAGCCCGCGCCGCTTGGCCGCCTCCTCGGGGTGGAAGGCCACCACCACCGACTCGATGTCGGTGTCCTTGCCCACCTGGTTCGGCGCGGCGTGGTGGCGGCTGTGCTTGTTCATCCACCAGCCGTGGCTCAGGCCCGCGCACAGCCCCGCGAACACCCTCGCCGCCCAGTCGTTGCGCGCGTTCGAGGTGAACACCTGGCGGTGCGCGCCGTCGTGGCCGAGGAAGGCGAACTGCGTGCCCAGCACGCCCAGCGCCGCCGCCGGCAGCAGCTGCCACCAGGAGTCACCGAGGACGACGACGCCCGCCACCAGCGCGGCCGCCGCTGCCGCCGCGGCCGTGATCCGGACCGCGTAGTAGCCGGGCCGCCGGTCGAGCAGGCCCCGCTCCTTCACCGCCCGGGACAGCTCGGCGTAGCTGCTGACCGCGCGGTCGCGCTCGCGGACCCGGGGCGCCCGGGTGCCGGGCTCGGGGGCGGTGGTGGTCATGGGGAAGGTGCTCCTCCGGGGCCGGGGCGCGCACCGCGGGCGCGGGCGCGTGCCGTGCTCCGACGCGGGGCCACCGTCCGGTCCGGTCCGGTCCGGGCGGTGGGCAGGGCGCGGGCGACAGCCACTGCTCACCCGTGCGCCGTCTCGTGGTCCGTGACGTCGCGGCCGACCGCTCAGCGAGGGACCTCGCGGTCCCACCACCACTGTCACACACGATCGCCCACGACCGAGCCACATCCCCGGCCGGTGTCTGCAGAACTGGGACTTACGCTGTACGCGACAGCGGGGGAGGCTCGGGGGCGCCGTCCTCTCCGACGACCCGGCGGCACGAGGGGTGCGGCGTGGACCTGCGCGACGACGGAGCGGTCCTGCGGCTGCGGGTGGAGCACCACCGCGGGGCGCGGGGCTGCGTGGAGGTGCTGAGCATCACCGGCGACCTCGACGTGCTGGGCGCTTCCCGGCTGCGCGAGCAGCTGCCCGATCCGGTGGCGCACCTGCGGGTGGCGGACCTGTCCGAGGTCGCCTTCCTGGACTCCAGCGGCGTGGGCGCGCTCATCGCGATGCAGCGCCGCCAGGCCGAGGCCGGTGGGTCGTTCGCGGTCTGCTGCGCGCAGCCGCAGCCGCTGCAGGTCCTCACCATGACCGGAGCCGACCGGCTGCTCGCCGTGCGCCCCACGCTGGTCGACGCGCTCGGCCTCGCCCGCACCGCCGGCTGAGGCCGGGGCCTCCACCGCCGTCACCGCCGCGGCCCTGAGCGGGGTCACGGGCTCAGGGGCGGCGGCCTCGCAGCACGGCGGCCACCGCAGCCGCTGCCGCGGCCAGGACCACCGCGGCGACGCCCGCTCGGCGTCCCGCACCGGTGGCGCGCAGCGCCGCGGCGCGGTGCAGACGCACCCTCGAGCTGCCCAGCGCGACCCGTCCCAGCGGCGAGGACACCCCGTGCCCGGCGTCGAGCAGCGGGCCGCCCGGGGTCTGCACGCGCACCGAGAGGCCGGCGGCGGCCAGCTCCTCGGCGACGAGCGCGACCGCCCTCGCGCGGGAGCGGCCACCGCGCAGCCCCGCGGCGGCGGCCGCCTCCCGCACCCTCGCCAGCAGGGCCGTGGCGTCCGCGGTGAGCACCCGCAGCTGCGCCCCGTCACCCTCGACGCGCACGTCGAGGCCGTCCACCTGCAGCGACAGGTCCGCGCTGACGCGCAGACCCGTCGGCAGCAGGCGCCCCCGCGGCGAGGAGGTGCTCATCCGCGGCTCGCGTCCTCGGAGGTGGTGATGCGCAGGGTGCCGTTGAGCTTCCAGGTGGCGCGCGGCGCGTCGGGGCCGGTCTCGCGCGGCACCTCGACGGCCATGTCGACGAACTCGTAGTTGATGGCGGCGCCGCGCCCGGTGAGGTAGCTCCACATCTCGCGGAACAGGTCGGGGAAGCTGGTCGAGCCCGCCCCGGTCGAGGTGGGCGTGCTGGTGGTGCTGGAGGTCATGTCCGGCCCTTCGGTCGAGATCGGGGACCGCGCCGCCTGCTGGGCGCTGGAACCACCCTGCGGGCAGCCGCTGGAGCCCGCCACTCGCCCGCTGGCCCCGTCGTCGTCCTCAGTGGTGACCGGCCACCCTCCCGGCCAGCACCGCGAGCGGAGAGGTGCGCGTGCGCCCGCGGGCCTCGGCGGCGTCCGCGGCCCGGTAGGTGGCGTACAGGCCGTGCACCGCCAGCCAGCGCAGCGGCTCGGGCTCCCAGCGGCGCACCCGGTGCCCGACCCACGGCAGCTCCGTCAGCGCGGTGCGCTCGCCGAGCACGAGGTCGCGCAGGGTGCGCCCGGCGAGGTTGGTGGCCGTGACGCCCGTGCCCACGTAGCCGCCGGCCCACGCCAGCGCGGTCCCGTCGGCGGCGCGGTCCAGCCCCACGGAGGCGTGCCAGTCCCGCGGCACGGCCAGCACCCCCGACCACGCGTGGTCCAGTGGTGCCCGGCCGTCCGGGGTGAGCTGGCGCAGCACGGGGAAGAAGTCCTCCAGCACCCGGCGCAGCCCCTCCACTGTCCGCGCCGGGGTGCGGCCGTCCGCGGTGGTGCGGGCCGTGCTGGACCCCCACGTGTAGGGGACGCCGCGGCCGCCCAGCGCGATCCGGTCGTCGGCGGTGCGCTGGGCGTACATGTAGACGTGCGCGGTGTCGCCGAGCGTGGCCCGCCCGTCCCAGCCGATCGCGTCCCACACCGCCGCCGGGAGCGGCGCCGTCGCCACCATGGAGGAGTTCATGGGCAGCCAGTCGCGGTGCAGAGCGGGGATGTCCGCGGTGAAGCCCTCCGTGGCGCGCACCACCGTGCGGGCCCGCACCAGCCCGACCTCGCCGCCGGCTCCACCGACGACGGTGCGCACCAGCCCGGGGAGGAGCTCCGTGGCGCGGGTGCCCTCGTAGACCTCCACCCCCAGCCGCTCGACGACCTCGGCCAGCCCGCGCACCAGCTTGGCGGGGTGGATCCGCGCGCAGTGCGGGTGCCACACCGCCGCGGACGTGCCCGCCACGCCGATCCGCTCGTGGGCCTCCCCGGCGTCCAGCCACCGCACGTCGGTGCCGGCGCGGGCTGCCATCGAGGCGTGCAGCTCCCGCAGCCTGGCCAGCTGCGCGGGGCCGCGGGCCACGGTGTGCTCCCCGCCGCGGTGGACGTCGGCGTCGATCCCCTCGGCGGCGGCCACGCGCACCACCTCGTCGACGGTGTCGTTCATCGCCCGCTGGAACGCGTCGACCGCCGCGGGGCCGTGGCTGGCGCGGTAGCCGTCCACGCCGCCGGTGATCTCGTTGGTCAGCCAGCCGCCGTTACGGCCCGACGCCCCGTACCCCGCGACGTGCTGCTCCAGCACGACCACGCGCAGCGACGGGTCCGCCCGCTTGAGGTAGTACGCGGTCCACAGTCCGGTGTAGCCGGCGCCGACCACGGCGACGTCACACTCGAGCGCGGCTGACGACGACGACGGCGACGTCGGCAGCGGCGGCCGCGGGGCCGGCCGGCCGAGCTGGTGCCACCAGAAGCTGACCTCGCCGTTGACCGGCTCACCGCTGGGCTGCGCGCTCACCGGCAGATCCTCTCTCGCGCGCGCGGCCCCCGTCCGCGCCACCATGGGCGGGTGCCCTCGGTGAGCCCCGCCCTGCTGCGCCAGCTGGCCGCGCTGGCGGCCAAGCGCGGCCCGGACGCCATCCGCTGGATGAGCCTCGTGGCGCCCTACCTGCGCGAGCCCGAGACCAGGGAGCGCGTCCGCGCGCTGACGCGGCGCTGGTCCGACGCGCGCTCGGCCCGGACGCCGGACGCCCGCCTGGCGAGCGAGATCTCCGCCCTCGTCGACCACGCCACCTCCGCCCGTGCGGACGCCGCGTCAGCCGGCAGCCCCGCCCAGGTGGCGCAGGCGGAGGCGTGGCTGCGGCGGGCGAAGGCCCTGGAGCGGTCCCGCCACCTGCTGCTGGGGACGACGACGCCGGGCCGCGCCGACGCCCCGCGCCGTCGCCAGGCGGTGGAGCGGCTCACCCCGGAGATCGAGCGCCTGCGCGCCGAGATGCTCGAGGCCATGCTCGAGCTCGGCCACGGCGGAGGAGACCCCACCCCCCGTCCGTGATCACGGGCGCCGGAGGCGGGGCCGTCAGGGGCGCGGGCCGAACGGGCCGAACGGACTCCCGGGCCCGCCGGGACTCCCGGGCCCGCCGACGCGGACCGTGGCCGACCGCAGCCGGCGCCGCAGGTCCTCCCCGCGAGACCACACCGCCCACCCGAGCAGCGCCACCGCGCCCACGGCCGCCGCGGCGGCGAGCAGCGCCCCGCCCTCGCGGGCCCCGGCGCCGAACGCCACCGCCATGAGGCCCCACACCGCCGCGAGGGTGCTCGCGGCGCGGGCGCGCCAGCGCCGGACCACCGCGACGCCGGCCCCGAGGGCCACCGCCAGCACGCCGGCCTGCCACGCCGCGGCGCCGCCCCCGGTGGTCGGCAGGCCCAGGGCTGCCAGGGCCGACGCGGCGTTGACGGGCACCGCCACCGCCGCCCAGCCGGTGTAGACGCCCAGTGCGCCGAGCAGCAGCAGGCGTCCGGGCAGGCGCATGAGGCGGCGGTGGCGCAGGGCGGTGTCGTAGGCCACCACGAGCAGGGCGAGCATCGCCGCGAAGACCACCGCCGTGGTCCAGACCGGGGCCGTGGCCGCGAGCACCAGCCACGCCACGAACCCCGCCATCACGCCGGCCAGCGGCCAGGCGACCCGTCGGTACGGCGGCTCGTCGCCCCGCCCGGCGGGCAGCTGGTAGACCGCGTACGCCAGGCAGCCGACCACCACCGCGCCCCACACGGCGAACGCGTACCCGGCCGGGGTGATGAGCAGGTCGGACTCGCCCGTGCCCCCGGGGCGGCCGCCCCCGAGCACGGACGCGACGACGGCGGCGAGCAGCTGGGCCGCGGCGAGCACGGCGACGGTCCACCGTCGCACGCGCGAGACGAGCGAGGGCCTGGCGGTGGCGGAGGACGCTGCGGACGGGGGACCGAGGACGCCGGCGGGCATGGCCCAGTCTCTCACCGGAGGGTCAAGAGCGAGTAAAGAGACGGCGGCGCCCCGCGTCGTCGGCGCCGGGCTCTCGACCACGCAGCGCTGGCGTCCGGTCACCGTCGGCGCCCGGCGCGGCCCGGGGAGAGCAGGCCCCTGGTCCACCCGTGGTCACCTCCGCCCGTCTCCGGCCGGTGTCCGTCCACGCTGCGACGGTGATCATCACCACCCTCCGGACCCGGCGGCGCCGCGCGAGCCGCAGGCGGACGCCCGCGGCGGCGCTCGTCGTCGTCGTGGCGGTGCTGCTGGGCCCGGCCGCGGTGGTGGTGCCGGGTGCGGCACCGACCGCCGCTGCCGCGACCAGCTGCAGGTACGTGACCGCGGACGGGCACGACGTCGTCGTCCCCTGCGTGACGGGGACCCCCGGTCAGGGGAGCGGCTCGGCGAGCCAGGGCGGTGGGGCGGGAGCGGCGCCGGCCGGGCCCCGCGTCCGGAACCGCTACGTGCTGGCCTGCGCCGGGAACTCGGTCGACGCGCCGGGCGAGGCCACGTGCCAGCTGGCCACCACCCAGTGCGCCGCCCCGCGCCTCTTCTACTGGCAGTACCAGTCCACGGACGGGGTGACCTACCGCCTGGTGGGCACCCGCTGCCTGACCCGCCAGGAGGCGGTCGACGGCGAGGCCGTGCCCGGCCTGACCCTGGCCGACTTCCGCCGCCTGCCGATCCCGGGCCAGGCCGTGGTCCTCCAGCCGGGCAACGGGTACGCGCTCGTGGGGGTGCCGCTCAACGCGGTGGCCGGGACGGCGCCGCAGCTGCTGGCGACGACGGTCCTGGGGGCGTCGGTCTCGGTGCGGGCCAGGCCGGTGGCGTACACGTGGGACTTCGGCGACGGGACGGTGCTCGGGCCCACCCCGGACCCGGGGGCGCTGTTCCCGGCGCTGGGCACCACGCACACCTACCAGCGAGGTGGCGACGTGCAGGTGGTGCTGACCACCACGTACGCGGGGGAGTTCTCCGTGGACGGCGGGGCGTTCACGGCGGTGGCGGGCACGGCCGACGTGGCCTCGCCCCCGGTGCCGCTGGCGGTGCTCACGGGTGCCGGGGCGCTCGTGGGCGACCCGGTCGGCGGGGGGCGCGGCCCGGGCACCCGCTGACGGCGACACGCCGGGGCGTCGCGCGCCTCCGTGACCGGGCCTCGCCGCGGGTGCACCATCGTTCACAGCAGTCCCAGGGGAAACGCTGGACCTGGGCTGTGAGCCCTGGTCTGTCCTGGTTCGGCGGTCCCAGCCGCTCTCGAGCGGCTCCCGGCCCGGCCCCGGCCAGGAGCGTCCCCCGGGGCGCGACATGCCCCGACGCGCCGGAAGTCCCACGCGCAGAGCGTTCGAGGTGTCACGATCCGTGCATGGAGACGCACCGCCCCGGTCACCCGGGCGACTCGTCTCCCTGGGACGACCACGACGACGACGTCGACGTCCACGCCCTTCCCCGGGTGCGCGTGGCCTCCCACCGCGCCCACACGTCCGTCTCGCTGCCCGCCGTGGCCCCGGGCCGCACGCCGCCCACCCCCACCCCTGTGGGTGCGGCCACCCGCCCCGGCGGCCAGCCCGGTCTCCGCCGGCCGGTCATCGACCTGCGCGACGGCGCAGCGCCCTCCGCCCAGGGGCCCCAGGTCTCCGACCACCTGGACCAGTGGCTGGGGCGCCAGCCCGCGCAGCAGCCGGTCCAGCAGCACGTGCAGCAGCCGGTACAGCAGCCCATCCACCTCCCGCCGACCGCGCCCGCCCAGCACCAGGGCGCGCCGGTGGAGCAGGAGCACTGGTACGGCACGCCGCCCGCCGCTCCGCAGCCGGTCCAGCAGCAGCCGACCTACCAGCAGCCGGTGCAGCAGGCCCAGCCGGTGATGGACCCCTCCCGCTACGACCACGCCGTCGAGCTGCTGGGCCTGGCCCAGCGCCACGCCGAGGAGGTGCGCGCCACCGCCGACCGCGAGGCCCGCACCCTGCTCGCCGAGGCCGCCGAGCGGGCCGAGGCCGCGCACGCCGAGTCCGCCCGGCACGCCGCCCTCGTGATCGGCACCGCCGAGGAGCGCGCCGAGAGCATGCTCGCGCGCGCAGCGCAGGAGGTGGAGGTCCTCGAGACCCGCACCGAGCAGGGCCGCCAGGTCCTCGCGGCGATGGGCGAGGAGTACACGACGCTGCGCGAGCAGCTGAGCCTGCTGCGCACGGACCTCACCGCGCTGCGCACGCGCCGCGGGGAGTTCGTCGAGGAGACCGCGGCCCTCGAGGACCGCGCCAGCGTGCTGCGCGCGGTGGCCGAGACCATCGTGGACGAGGCCGTCGCCCGCGCCGCCGAGGTGACCCGCGAGGCGGCCGTCACCGTGGAGCGCGCCGTGGCCGCGCGCGCCAGCGCCCAGGCCGACGCCAGCGAGCTGCGCCTCAGGACCGAGGCCGACCTCGAGCAGGCCCGGGCGGCCGCCGAGCGGGTCCTCGTCACGGCGCAGGCCGAGGCCGACCGCCTGGTCCGCGAGGCCGAGGCCCGCCTGGCCTCCGCCGGCGCCGACGTGCAGTCCCGCATCGAGGCGGCGCAGGCCGAGGGCGCCGTCCTGCGTGCCGAGGCGGAGGAGGTCCGTGCCCAGGCCCGTGCCGAGGCCGAGCGCACCCGCTCGGACGCGAGCCGCCAGGCCGCGGCCGCCGTCGCCTACGCCGAGCAGCTGCGCGGCGAGGTCGACGACGACGCCGAGCGCGTCCGCGCCGAGGCCGCCGCGGTGGCCGAGCAGCTGCTCGGCCAGGCCCGTTCCGACGCCCACCAGGTGCTGGCCGATGCCGAGCACGAGCGCGACCGGGTCACCGAGGCCGCCGCCGCCGCCGCGGAGCTGGCGCTGGTGGCCGCGCGCGACGAGGCCGACGCCGTGAAGGCGGCGGCGCGCGATCAGGCGGAGCAGACCGCCGTCGCCTCGGAGGCCTCCGCCGCGCAGCTGCGCGAGCAGGCCGAGGACGCCGCCCGCGCGCTGCTGCTGCAGGCCCAGGACCTGCGTGAGCAGGCCGCCGCGCGCGCCGAGGAGGCGCAGGCGCTGCGCGCCGAGGCCGCCGGTGCCGCCGAGGCCGCGCGCGAGCGCGCCGCCGAGCTGGTGGCCCACGAGCTGCGCGCCGCCCAGGGCGACATCGACGCCGAGCGCGAGGCCGTCTTCGCCAAGCTCGAGCTGGAGCGCGAGGCTGCGCTCGCCGACGTCGAGGGGCTGCGGGAGGCCGCGCAGGCCGAGGGCGTCGCGCTGCTCGAGCAGGCCCGCGCCGAGGCGGCGGAGGCGCTGGCCCTGGCCCGCGCCGAGGCGGAGTCGTCCTCCGCTGACGCCGACCGCGCGCTGGCCGAGGCCACCGCCCAGGCCGCCGCGCTGCTCCAGGAGGCCCGCGAGGCCGCGGAGGCCCAGCAGGCCGCGGTGCGCGAGGAGGTCGAGGCGCTGCGCGTCGCGACCCTCGACGACCGCGAGCAGGCCCTGGCCAGCGCCCGCGCCGGTGCCGCCGCCGTGCTGGCCACCGCGCGCACCGAGGCCGAGGCCGTCCGCGAGGAGGTGCTGGCCGGGCTCGACGCCGAGCGCCAGGCCGCCCGCGCCGTCGTCGACGAGCTCACCGCGCAGGCGGAGGCGCTGCGCGTCCAGGTGGCCGCCGTCCGCGAGCAGGCCCAGACCGACGCCGCGCAGGTGCGGGCCGCCGCCGAGGCCGAGCTGGTCGCGGCGCAGGCCGTGCGGTCCGCCGCGGACGACCACGCCGCCGGGGTGTGCGCGGCCGCGGAGGCCGAGGCCGCTGAGCTGCGCTCCCAGGTGGCCGCGGTCCGCGAGCAGGCGGGCGCCGCGGCGGCCGCCGCCCTGGAGCAGGCGCGCTCCGACGCCGAGGAGCTGCTGGAGACCGCCCGGGCCGAGGCCGCGCGGGTGCAGAGCGCCGCCGAGTTCTCGCAGGTGGAGCTGCGCACCGCCGCCGAGGCCGGTGCCGCGGCGCTGCTCGCCTCCTCCGAGGCCGACGCGGCCGAGCTGCTGTCCGGAGCGCAGGAGAGGGCCGCGCAGCTGGTCGCCGCCGCCCGCGCCGAGGCGGCGCAGCTGCAGCGCACCGCGGCCGCCGACGCCGCCACCCTGCGCGCCGAGGCCGCCCAGCTGCGCACGGTGGCCCAGGCCGCCGCGGACACCATCGCCGACCGCGCCGCCCGTGAGGCAGGCACCGCACTGGAGGTGGCCCGCACCGCCGCCGCGGCCGCCCGACGCGACGCGGCGCTCGTGCTCGCCGGGGCCCGCGAGCACGCCGACGCCACCCGTCAGCGCGTGGAGGCCCTCGAGCAGGTGGCTCGCGCCGAGGCCGACGAGCTGGCCGAGGCCGCCCGCGCGTCCGCCGCGGCGCTGCACGCCGAGGCCGAGGCCGTGCTGGCCGGCGCCCGCCGCCACGCGCAGGCCGCCCGCGAGCAGGCCGTGGAGCGCGTGCAGGCCGCGGCCCGCGAGGCCGAGGAGCTGGCCGAGGTGGCCCGCGCGTCCGCCGCGGCGCTGCACGTGGAGGTGGAGGCCGAGCGCGACCGCTCCCGCGAGCACGCCCAGGCCGCCCGCGCCGAGGCCGAGCGCCTCGTGGCCACGGCCCGCGAGCGGGCCGGCGCCCTGGTGGCCGAGGCCTCCCGCGAGGTGGACCGGCTCTGGCAGACCGCCGCCGACGAGGCCGACCGCCTGCACGGCGACGCCGTGGACCTCGCCGACGACGTGCTGGGCCGGGCCCGCGCCAGCGCCGAGGAGGTCTGCGCCGAGGCGGAGGGCGCGGTGGCGTCCGCCCAGGCCGCCGTGGAGCAGATGCTCGCCGACGCGGCCGCTGAGGCCGCCGACGTGCTGACGGCCGCCCGCGCCGAGGCCGAGGCCGTGGGCCGCGAGGCCGACGCGTCCCGCGAGGAGGCCGCCGAGGAGCTCGAAGAGCTGCTGGCCTCCGCCCGCGCCCAGGCCGTGCGCATCACCACCGCCGCCGCGGCGGACGCCGACGACGTCCGCGCCGCCGCCCAGGTGGACGCCGAGGAGCTGCTGACGCTCGCCCGCCAGCGCGGGGTCTCCCTGCTCAACGACGCCGAGAGCGCACGCACCGCCCTGGAGGTGGAGGCGGACCAGATCATGGCGGCCGCCCGCGCCGAGGCGCAGGAGATGCTCTCCAGCGTCCAGCGCGCCGCCGACGACATCACCGCCCGCGCCCAGGCCCGCCAGCGCGCCGCCGAGGCCGAGGCCGACCGGCTGCTGGTGGCCGCGCAGGAGCGCGCCGCCCGGGAGCGCTCGGCCGCCGAAGCGGCCGCCGCTGCCGCCCGCGCCGAGGCGCAGGCCCAGGCGCAGCGCGTCCTGGCCGAGGCCACCGCGGTGCGCGAGCGCGCCGCCGCCGACCTGGCCCGCGCGCAGGCCGAGGCCGAGCAGGTGCTCGAGCGCGCTGCCGCCGACGCGCTGGTGACCGGGGAGCAGGCCAGCTCGGCCGCCGCCGCGCTGCGCGACGAGGCCCTGCTCCTGCGGGAGCAGGCCGACACCGAGCTGGAGCGCGCCCGCGCCGAGGCCGCCGCCCTGGTGTCCGCGTCCCAGCGGCAGGCTGACGAGGAGGCCGCCCGCGCTCGCCGCGAGGCCGACCAGACCCGCCAGCAGGCCGCCGCGGAGGCGCGTCGCGCCACGTCGGACGCGTACGCCGAGGCCAAGCGCTCGCTGACCGCCGCCACCTCCCGCGCCGACGCGCTGCGCGAGGGCGCCGCGGAGGAGGCCGAGGCCGCGCGCGCCGAGGCTCAGCGCGTCCGCGCCGCGGCCGAGGCGGAGGCGGCCCGCGTGCTCGCCGAGGCCGCCGCCCGCCTGCAGGAGGGGAAGGACGACGCCGACCGCCTGCGCGAGCAGGCCGCCGACGCGGCGGACGCCGCGGCCCGCAAGGCCCACGCCGACGCCGCCGCCCTGGTCCGTGAGGCCCGGGAGCGCGCCCAGCAGCTGTCCACCGCCGCCTCCGAGCGCCTCGAGCGCGAGCAGCAGGCCGCTGACTTCGACGTCGCCGAGCTGCGCCGCACTGCTGCTGAGCACGCCGAGCAGGTGCGCGAGGTGGCCGAGCGCACCGCCCAGGAGGTCCGCGACGCCGCCGAGCGGATCGCCGCCGAGCTGCGCCAGGCCTCCGAGCAGGCGGCGGAGGAGCTGCGGACCACGTCCCAGCGGGACGCGCAGGAGCTGCGCGCCACCTCCGCCCGCGAGGCGGAGGAGCTGCTGGGCTCGGCGCGGGAGGAGGCCGCCGAGCTGCGCGCGTCGTCGTCCCGCGAGGCCGAGGAGCTGCGCGCCAGCGCTCGCGAGGAGAGCGCCGCCGAGCGCGCCGCCGCCCGCACCGAGAGCGAGCAGCTGCGCGGGCAGGCCCGGCGTGAGGCCGCCGCTGCGCGCAGCGCCGCCCGCGAGGCCCTCGAGGTGGCGCAGGCCGAGGCGTCCCGCCTCGTGGAGACGGCCACGTCGCAGGCCGCGGCCACCGCCGCGGCGGCGGCTCGCTCGGCCGCCGAGGCCGAGGCCGGGGCGCGCGCCCTGGTGGACCAGGTGGCCGAGGAGGTGGCCCGCGCCCGCAGCGAGGCCGCCGAGCAGCGGCGCTCCGCGACCGCCGAGGCCGACGCCCTGCTCGCCGAGGCGCGCACCGCCGCCCACAAGCTCCTCGAGAACGCGGCCGAGGAGTCCGAGCGGCTGCGCGAGGAGGCCGAGGTGGTGCTGGAGCAGGCCCAGGCCGACGTGGAGGCGCTGCGCGCCCGTCACGCCCGGATCCTCTCGGACCTGTCCGAGCTGTCCGCGGCCTCGTCGTCGCTGGCCTCGGGGCAGTCCGCGCCGCGCCCCCGCAGCGGCTCGCGCGGCTGAGGCCGCCCACTGCACCACATCATGACAGTGCTGTTATACAAGCGCTGTGACATCACCGACCCCGCCTTCGGGTGACGACCCGACCACCCGGAACTTCCTGCGGCCCTTCACCGAGCTCACCGACGCCGTCGACGCCGACATCGCCGCCCTCTACGCCGAGCGCCACGTCCAGGGCCTGCGCCCGCGCTTCGCGAAGGTGCTCATCCGCCTGTCCCGCCTCGGTCCCCTCACCGTGCGCCAGCTCGCCGCCGAGGTGGGGGTGACGCACTCCGCCATGAGCCAGACCGTGGCCGAGCTGCGACGCAGCGGCTACGTGGACAGCGCCCCCGGCAGTGACGCCCGCACCCGCGTCATCACGCTCACGGATGCCGGCGCCGCCGCCGTCCCGCTGCTCGAGCGCGAGTGGAACGCCACCGAGGACCTCCTCGCCGAGCTCGACGCCGCCGTCCCCTACTCCTTCCAGCAGGTGGTCGCCGACCTGCGCGCCCTGCTGGAGCAGCGCTCGTTCCTCGACCGGCTCCGCGAGAGGCTCGCCGACGAGACCGACCCGCGGTGAGCCGCTGGGACCGCCTCGACCGCGTCGTCGACACCCGCCCGCTGCGCGCCAGCCCGCCCTTCCGGCGGCTCTGGCTGGGCGGGGCGCTGTCCACCGCCAGCGGCCAGCTGGCCAGCACCACCGTGCTCTTCCAGGTGTGGCAGCTCACCGGGAGCAGCGCCTGGGTGGGGGCGGTGGGAGCGGCGACGGCGGTCCCCACCCTGGTCTGCGGGCTGCTCGGCGGCCAGCTGGCCGACACCCTCGACCGCCGCCGCCTGGCGGTCGCCACCACGGCCGCTGCCCTCGCGGCTGCCCTCGCGCTGGCGGTGCAGGGGGCCCTGGGCTCCTCCAGCGTCGTGCTGCTGCTGGCGCTGGTGGTCACGCAGACCGCCGCGGGGTCGCTGGGCGCCGCTGCCCGGCGGACCTTCGTCAGCGCCCTCCTGCCGCGCGAGCAGGTGCCGGCCGGTGTCGCCCTGACACACCTCACCTTCCAGGCGGCGCTGCTCCTGGGCCCGCTGTCCGCCGGGGCCGTGCTGGCCGTGGCCGGCCCGGGCGCGGCGTACCTGCTCGACGCCGCCGCCCTCCTCGTCGTCGGGGTCGCCACCGTGCGGCTGCCCCGCGCCGCGGGCGGCGGCGGCTCCCCGCGGCCTTCTCACCTCCTGGCGGGGCTGGGCGCCGCGGCGCGGCAGACGTGGGACGGCTGGCGCCTGGTCGCCCGGCGCCCGGCGCTGTCGGGGTCGGTGGCCCTGGACGCCGCCGCGACGGTGCTCGCGATGCCCGTGGCGCTGTTCCCGGCGCTCAACGCGGCGCGCTTCGCCGACCGGCCGGCCACGCTCGGGCTGTTCTTCTCGGCCCTCGCCGTCGGCGGGCTGGCCGCGGGCCTGGCCACGTCAGCGCTGACGCGGGCGCAGCGGCCGGGGGTGGTGCAGCTGGTGTCGGCCGCGGTGTGGGGGCTGGCGCTGGCCGGGGCCGGTCTCGCGGACGACGTCGCGGTGGTGCTGGTCCTGCTGGCGGTGGCCGGCGCGGCCGACTCCACCGGGGTGATCGCCCGCGGCACCCTCGTGCAGCTGGACACCCCGGACGCCTACCTGGGCCGGGTCAGCGCGCTGGAGAACGTCGTCGGGGTCGCCGGACCGGGGGTCGGGAACGCGCGGGCGGGCCTGGTGAGCTCGTGGACGTCGCCGGGGGCCGCGCTGGTCAGCGGGGGAGTGGCGTGCGCCGTGCTCGTCGCGGCGGTGGCGGCCACCAACCCCGTCCTGCGGCGCTGGCGCCCGCCCGCCTCGTGACCACGGCCGCGTGGTCAGCGCTCCGGCGGACCGCCCAGGGCGCGCGCGAGCTCCAGCAGCGTGCGCACCCCGAAGCCGGTCGCGCCGTCCGCGGAGGCGTCGCCCCGCCAGGACGGACCCGCCACGTCGAGGTGCGCCCACGGCTGCTCGGGCGGCACGAACGCGTCGAGGAACAGCGCCGCCGTGATGGCGCGGCCGCTGTCGGCCAGGGGGTGGTTGCGCACCGCCCACCCGAGGTCCACCTGGCCGCGGTAGCGGTCGGCCAGCGGCAGCCGCCACAGCGGCTCGCCGGCCCGCCGGGCGGCGTCCAGGACGGCTGCGGCCGCGGAGCCGTCCCGGGCCAGCAGCGCACCGACGTCCTGGCCCAGGGCCACCACGGCCTGGTAGGTGAGCGTGGCGAGGTCGACCACCAGGCGGGGGCGCGAGGCGCACGCGTCGGTGAGCGCGTCGGCGAGGAGCACGCGGCCCTCGAAGTCCGTGTCGAGCACCTGCACCAGCCGCCCCGAGCGAGACCGCACGACGTCTCCGGGGCGCGTCGCCCCCGGGCCCGGGAGGTTCTCCGCCAGCGGCAGCAGCGCCTCCACCGCGACCGGCGCGCGCTGGGCCGCCAGCGACAGCACGGCCGCCAGCGCCGCCGCAGCCCCGGCGCAGTCCGAGCGCATGTCCTGCATCGCTGCGGGGCTCTTGAGGGACAGGCCCCCGCTGTCGAAGGTGACGCCCTTGCCGACCACCACGAGGTCCGCCGGCGCCCCGGGGCCGCTCGCGCCACCGGAGCTTCCGGGCCGCCCGTCCCAGCGGACGCGGACGAGGCGCGGCTCGGCGGCGGAGCCCGCCCCGACGGCGAGCACGCCGCCGTAGCCGCCGGCGCGCAGGGCGTCGGCGTCCAGCACCTCGCAGGTCGCCCCCACGGCCTCGGCTCCGGAGCGCGCCCACGCGGCCACGGCCGCAGGGGTCGCGACGCCGGGCGGGGCGCAGGTCACCAGCCGGGCCAGGTGGACAGCGGCCGAGGCCGCCAGGCCGCGCCGGGCCGCCGGCAGCAGCGCCTCCGGCACCCGCACCCGCGGGACCCCACCGGGGGCCGGGCGGCGCTCGAGGCCGAGCCGCGCCGCGGCGGCACCGGCACCGAGCCCGCACAGCAGGGCCTCGACCGCCGCGTCGTCGCCGGTCCCGTCGTCAGTCCCGTCGTCAGTCCCGTCGTGAGGGAGGACGACGACGACGTCGCGGTCCAGGCAGCGCCCCGCTGCGTCGCCGGCGACGAGCCACGGCTCGGTCGCGGGGGCCTCGGAGCCGCCCGACGGGGGTGCGCCGAGGCCCACCACCAGCCCCTCGGCGGTGGTCCACAGCCGACCGAGGGAGCCGTCGGGCGCGGGCCAGCGCGGCCCTCCACCCAGCCCGGCGCCGTCGCCCCGGTGGTCGGGCTGGTGGTCGGGCCGGCGCAGCAGCAGGCGCGCGGTGGGCGTGTCGCCGTCGACGTCGTCGTCGTGGTCGTCGTCGGTGACCTGGTCAGCGGCGGCCACCCGCAGTGGCAGCGGGAGGTCACCGGCGAGCACGGCGAGGGCGGCCTCGACCTCCGCGGCGTGGTCTCGGACGGCTCCGTCGCGGTCGGCCGGGTGGGGGGTCACTGCGGGGTCCACCAGTCGAGGACCGCGCTGACGTGGTGCTCCATGAAGCGCTCGGCCGCGGGGCCGTCGCCGGAGAGCACCAGGTCCAGCAGCTCGTGGTGGTCGACGGCGGAGCGCTCCAGCTCCGGGCTGCCCACCGCCGCCGCGAGCCCGACCAGGCGGGTCTGGGAGCGCAGCTGGCCCACCACCTGCACGAGGTGGCGGTTGCCGAGCAGGGCCAGCAGCTCGGAGTGGAACTGCGTGTCGGCGCGCAGGTAGGCGGCGAGGTCGCCGCTGCGGGCGCCGGCCACGATCGCGTCGGCCAGGGCTCTCAGGCGGGGTGCGTGCTCGGTGACGAGCGCGCACCGCTGGGCGGCCAGCTGCCCCACGGCGGGCGGCTCCAGCAGGCGGCGCACGGCCACGAGGGAGGCGACGTCGTCGCGGTGGACCTCGGTGACGCGGAACCCCTTGTTGCGCACGGTGGTGACGAACCCGCGGGCCTCCAGCGCCATCATCGCCTCGCGCACGGGCGTCGCCGAGACGCCGTAGCGGGCGGCCAGCGCGGGGGCCGAGACCAGCTGGCCGGGCGCCAGCTCCCCGGAGACCACCGCCGCCGCGATGGCCTCCTCGACCTGGTCCCGCAGGCTGCTGCTGCGCGCCGTGACCGTCATCAGCGGCCTCCTTCCCGTAGTGGCATGTGACATGGTACTGATGGGGGTATGGCCGTGACACTCCTTTCCCGGCGCGGGCCGGCCCGCACGGCGGACGTCGTCGTCGTGGGCGCCGGCGTGGTCGGCGCGGCCGTCGCGAGGTCCCTGTCGGTGGGCGGCGCCCGCGTCGTCGTCGTCGACCGCGGCGAGGCCGCCGGGGGGACCTCCGGCAGCGGCGAGGGCAACCTCCTGGTCTCCGACAAGGGCCCCGGCGCCGAGCTGGCCATGGCCCAGCGCGCCGTGCAGCTGTGGCCGGTGCTGGCCGCCGAGCTGCGCGAGGAGCTGCGCGCCGGGCTGCCCGGGGGGTTCCCCGACCTCGAGCTGGAGCCGAAGGGCGGGCTCGTGGTCGCCACCACCGAGGACGGGGCGAGCGCGCTGCGCGCCTTCGCCGCCGCTCAGCGCCCCGCCGGGGTGCGCGCCACCGAGCTCGACGCCGCCGGGGCCCGCGCGCTGGAGCCGGCGCTCACGCCCGACGTCGCCCTCGCCGTCCACTACCCCGACGACGCGCAGGTGCAGCCCGTGGTGGCCACCGAGGCGCTGCTGGCCTCCGCGCGCCACCGCGGCGCGGTGGTGCTCACCGGCGCGCAGGTCACCGGGCCCCTGCTGTCGGGGGCACGGGCGGGGGCGCGCCTCGCCGGGGTCCATACCACCCGCGGGGACGTGGCCGCGGACGCCGTCGTGGTCGCCGCCGGCCCCTGGTCGGGTGAGGTGAGCGCGCTGCTCGGCGCACCCCTGCCGGTGCTGCCGCGCCGCGGCGTGGTGCTGGTGACCACCCGGCAGCCGCACCAGGTGTTCCGCAAGGTCTACGACGCCGACTACGTGGGCGCCGTCGGCTCCGGCGACGCCGACCTGCAGACCTCCACCGTGGTGGAGTCGACGGCGTCCGGGACCATCCTCATCGGCTCCTCGCGCGAGCGGGTCGGCTTCGACACCGCGCTGCGCGTGGAGGTGCTGCGCCGCCTGGCCGCCGGGGCGCTCGCGCTGTTCCCCGGCCTGGCGGGCGTGCCGGTGATGCGCAGCTACGGCGGCTTCCGCCCCTACGTGCCCGACCACCTGCCCGTCGCCGGCCCCGACCCGCGCCTGCCGGGCCTGTGGCACGCCACCGGCCACGAGGGCGCCGGGATCGGGCTCGCCCCGGCCACCGGTGAGCTGGTCGCCGACCTGCTCCTCGGACGCGCACCGGTGCTCGACGCCGCCGCGTTCTCCGTGGCCCGCCCCTCGCTGGCGGCCCACCTCGCCGGCCTGCCGGGGGCGGCGGCGTGAGCGCGAGGCGGGTGGACCCGGCCCGCGACGTCGCCAGGACGACGACGGGGGAGCCCGTGACCCTCACCGTCGACGGCGAGAGCGTGACCGGCGTGCGGGGGCAGAGCATCGCCGGGGTGGTCATGGCCGCGGCGCGCTCGGCGGGCACCGGCGGAGCGCTGCGCCGGACCGCCGGGGCCGGAGCGCCCCGCGGGGTGTTCTGCGGCATCGGGGTCTGCTTCGACTGCCTCGTCACCGTCGACGGCGTCCGCGACGTGCGGGCCTGCCAGCGGCGCGCCGCGGAGGGGGCCGTCGTCACCACGCAGGCCGAGCCGCTGCCAGCCCGCGTCGAGGGCGTGGAGGGGGAGCGTCGTGGTTGAGCCGGCCGAGCTGCCTGGCTCCGCTGGGGCGGGTGCGGGGGTGCGCGACGTCGAGGTGCTCGTCGTCGGGGGAGGGCCCGCCGGGCTCGCCGCCGCGGCCGCCGCCCGCCGCGGCGGTGCGCACGTGGTGCTGGTGGAGGGCGGGGACGACGTCGGCGGCCAGTACTGGCGGCACCTGCCGGCCGAGCGTCCCGCCGCGGCCGAGGAGCGGCTGCACCACGGCTGGTCGACCTTCGCCCGCCTGCGCCGCACCCTCGCCGGCGACCCCGGCTGCGAGCTGTTCACCGGCGCCTCGGTGTGGGCCGTCGAGCCCGGTGGTGGGCGTGGTGACCTGCCCGGCGCCGGAGCCCTCGTGGTGCGCGTGCTCGTGGCGCCGGCCGGTCAGGCCGACGCCCCCGCGCGCCGGCACCTCGCGCTGCGTCCCGCGGCGCTCGTCGTCGCCACCGGTGCCCACGACCTCACGCTGCCGTTCCCCGGGTGGGACCTGCCCGGTGTCGTCACCGGCGGCGCTGCGCAGGCGTTCGCGAAGTCCGAGCGGCTCGCCGTCGGGGAGCGCGTGGTGGTCGCCGGCGCCGGGCCGTTCCTGCTGCCCGTGGCGTCCTCGCTGCTGGCCACCGGCGCGCGCGTGCTCGAGGTGGCCGAGGCCGCCGGCCCCGCGCAGCTCGCCCGGGGCTGGGGCGCCCACCCGCACCGCCTGCTCACCGGGGGCGGCCCCGGGCCCTCCGGCGCGAGGCTCTCCGGCGTCGGGGTGCTGGCGGGCAAGACCCGCGAGCTCGCGGGGTACGTCGCCGCGCTCGCCGCCGCCCGCGTGCCGTACCGCACCGCCACCGGCGTGGTCGCCGCCCGCGGGGACGGGCGCGTGGAAGAGGTGGTGCTGGCCCGGCTCGACGCCACCTGGGCGCCCGTGCCCGGCACCGAGCGCGTCGTCGCCGCGGACGCCCTGGCCGTCAGCCACGGCTTCACGCCCCGCCTCGAGGTGGCGCTGGCCGCCGGCGCCGCCGTCGCCGGCTCAGGCGCCGGCGCGGGGTTCGTCGCCGTCGACGACCGCGGTGCCACCTCGGCCCCCGGGGTCTGGGCCGCAGGGGAGGTCACCGGCATCGGCGGAGCCGACGCCGCGCTCGTCGAGGGTGCCCTCGCCGGTCTCGCGGCCGCCGAGGCGCTCGGCCACCCCGCGGGCCCGGAGGTCGACGGGCTGCTGCGCCGACGCCGGGTGCTGCGCGCCTTCGCCGACCGGCTCGCCGCTGCGCACGCCCCCCGTCCCGGGTGGCTCGCCCAGGTCACCGACGACACCGTGGTCTGCCGCTGCGAGGAGGTCACGGCCGGTCGCCTGCGCTCGGTCGCGCAGGCCACGGCGAGCGCCGCCGACGCGCCCGCCGGCTCCCGGTCGCTGCGCCTGACCACCCGTGCCGGTCTCGGGCCCTGCCAGGGCCGGGTCTGCGGCCACGCCGTCGACGCCGTGCTCGGCTGCGGCCTGCCTGCCTCCGCCTCCACCGGCTCCGCCGGCAGCACCCGCCCGCCGGTGTCCCACCAGCGACGGCCCCTCGCCGTCCCCGTCCGCCTCGGCGAGCTCGCCGACCTGCCACCTGCGACCACACCGACCAGTCCCGCCACCAGCCAGCCGTCAAGCCACCCCGAGCCCGAGGAGACCCCATGAGCATCGACCTGCGCGGCGTCGTCGTCGCCACCGCCCTGCCCTACCGCGAGGACCCGTCCGCACCCGCCGGCCTCGCCGTCGACGAGGAGCGCTTCGCCGAGCACTGCGCCTGGCTGCTGGAGAACGGCTGCCGCGGCGTCGGCCCGAACGGCTCACTGGGGGAGTACTCCTCCCTCACCGACGCCGAGCGGCGCCGCGCGGTGCAGGTCGCCGTCGAGACCGCCCGGACCACGAGCACGCCGTCCGGTGAGCGCGGCATCGTCGTCGCCGGCGTGCACGCCCCGGGCTGGCACCAGGCCAAGCACTGGGCACAGGTGGCCGCCGAGGACGGCGCCGACGGCCTGCTGTGCCTGCCGCCCACCCTGTACCGCTCCACCCCGGCCCAGGTGGTGGAGCACTTCGAGCAGGTCGCGAGCGTCGGGCTGCCGGTGATGGTCTACAACAACCCCTTCGACACCAAGGTCGACCTGGTGCCGTCCCTCGTGGCCGAGATCGCGCAGATCGACAACGTGGTCGCTGTCAAGGAGTTCTCCGGCGACGTGCGCCGCGCGTTCGAGATCGCCGAGCTGTGCGAGGCCGCCGGCACGCAGATCGACGTCATCGCCGGGGCCGACGACGTGCTCATGGAGCTCATGCTCGACGGCGCCGTCGGCTGGTTCGCCGGGTTCCCCAACGTCTTCCCCCGCGAGGCCGTGGAGCTGTACGACCTCATGACCGCCGGCCGCTACGAGCAGGCCCGCGCGCTGTACACGCAGCTGGTGGCCCTGTTCCGCTGGGACTCGCGCACCGAGTTCGTGCAGGCCATCAAGCTGTCGATGGACGTCGTCGGCCGCTACGGCGGCCCTTGCCGCCCGCCGCGCGGTGCCCTGTCCGCGCAGCAGGTGGCCACCATCACCGCCGAGACCGAGCGCGCCGTCGCCGCGGTCGAGGCGCTGCGCGCGAGCGTCTGAGGTGCGCGCCTCCCGCGTCTTCTCCGCTGTCGACTCCCACACCGAGGGCATGCCGACCCGGGTGGTCACCGGCGGCGTCGGGGTGCTTCCCGGTGCCACGATGAACGAGCGGCGCCTGCACTTCATGGCGCACCTGGACGGCGTGCGGCAGCTGCTCGTCAACGAGCCGCGGGGGCACGCCGCCATGAGCGGGGCGATCCTGCAGCCGCCCACCCGGCCCGACGCCGACTGGGGCGTCCTCTACATCGAGGTCTCCGGCTGCCTGCCGATGTGCGGGCACGGCACCATCGGCGTCGCCACCGTGCTGGTGGAGACGGGCATGGTCACCGTCACCGAACCGGAGACCGTCATCCGCCTCGACACGCCCGCCGGCCTGGTGGTGGCGCGGGTGGCGGTGCGCGACGGTCACGCCGACGGGGTCACCCTGGAGAACGTCCCGAGCTTCTGCGACCGCCTCGACGAGGTGCTCCACGTGCCGGGCTTCCCCGGTGGCGCCCGTGACGTCCCGTACTCGCTGGCCTTCGGCGGCAACTTCTACGCCATGGTCGACCTGGACGCCGTCGGGCTGCCCTTCGACCGCGCACACCAGCACGAGATCTCCGCGGCAGGGCTGGCGATCATGGACGCGCTCAACACGACAGCGCCCCCGCACCACCCGACCATCGACGGCGTCGACCACTGCCACCACGTGGAGCTCATCGCCCCCGGCTCCGACGCCCGGCTGTCACGGCACGCCATGGCCATCCACCCCGGGTGGTTCGACAGGTCGCCCTGCGGCACGGGCACCTCGGCGCGGATGGCCGAGCTGTGGGCCCGCGGCGAGCTGGCGCTGGGCCAGGACTTCGTCAACGAGTCCTTCATCGGCTCCCGCTTCACGGGCCGGCTCGTCGCCGAGACGACCGTGGGGGAGGGTGAGCATCAGCGGGCCGCCGTCGTCCCCACCATCACCGGCCGCGCGTGGGTGACGGGGATGGGGCAGTACCTGCTGGACCCGACCGACCCGTTCCCCACCGGCTTCACCTTCTGACCCGCGTCCGCACCACCGGAGGACCACCCCTGTGAGCACCACCAGCCCCGCCCCCCGTCCCGCCGTCGAGGAGGTGGCGGCCCGGGCCGCCGCCGTCGCCCCGGTGCTGGCCGCCACCGCGCCGGCGCAGCTGGCCGCCGGGCTGCGCGCCGCGGCCGCCGCGCTGCGGGCCGACGCCGACCGGCTCGTCGCGACCGCCGCCGAGGAGACCGGCCTCGCCCCCGCCCCGCGGCTGCGCGGTGAGCTGGAGCGCACCGCCGTGCAGCTGGAGATGTTCTCCCAGGTGGCCCTCGACGGCTCCCACCTCGACGCGCGCATCGACGAGGCCGACCCGGGCTTCCGCCCGGTGCCCCGCCCGGACCTGCGCCGCATGCTCGTGCCGCTGGGCCCGGTGCTCGTCTTCGCCGCGAGCAACTTCCCGTTCGCGTTCTCCGTGGCCGGCGGCGACACCGCCGCCGCGCTGGCCGCCGGCTGCCCCGTGGTGGTCAAGGCGCACCCGGGCCACCCGCGCCTGTCCGCCGCCGTCACCGAGGTGGTCCGCGCCGCGCTGGAGGGTGCGGGGCTGCCACGGGACGCCTTGCAGCTGGCCGGGCTCCCCGGCGCCGAGGGACCCGACGACGACGGCGTGGCCGCCGGCGTGGCGCTGCTGCGCGACGAGCGCATCGCCGCGGCCTCCTTCACCGGGTCCCAGCGGGCCGGCCGCCACCTCGCGGACGTGGCCGCCTCCCGCCGCCGGCCGATCCCCTTCTACGGGGAGCTGGGGTCCACCAACCCCGTGGTGGTGACCCCCGGCGCGCTGGCGGCGACCACGGCCGAGGCGTTCGCCACCGCGTACGCGACCAGCGCCACCGGGTCGGCGGGACAGCTGTGCACCCAGCCGGGCTTCGTGCTCGTGCCGGCCGGCGCCCTCGACGCCGACGGGGGAGAGCTGCTCGCCGCGCTCGAGCGGGCCTTCTCCGCGGTGCCCGAGCACCGGCTGCTGCACCCCGGCATCGCCGCCGGGTACGCCGCCCGCCGCGAGGCGGTGCTCGCCAGCGCCGGTGTCGACGTCGTCGTCGCCGGTGGTGTCCGCGACAGCGACGACGGCGGCAGCGGCCAGGTGTGGACCACCCCGACGCTCGTGCGCACCACGCTGGACGCGCTGCTCGCCGCCGGACCCGAGCTGCGCGAGGAGGCGTTCGGCCCGCTGTCGGTGCTGGTCGAGCACCCGGGCGTGGACGCGGTGGCCGCCGCCGTCCCCCACCTCTACGAGGGCGAGCTCACCGCGGGCCTGCACGTCACCCCCGAGGAGGCGCAGACCGCCCCGGTGGCCGCGCTGGTGGCGGCGCTCAGCCGGGTCGCCGGGCGGGTGCTCTTCAACGGCTGGCCCACGGGCGTGTCGGTGACCCCGGCCATGCAGCACGGCGGCCCGTACCCCGCCACCACCGACGCCGGGCGCACCACGTCGGTCGGCACCGCGGCGGTCACCCGGTTCCTGCGGCCGGTCACCTTCCAGGACGCCCCGCAGGCCGTGCTGCCACCGGCCCTGCGCGACGACGACCCGTGGGGCGTGCCGCGGACGGTGTCCCGGGCGGGGGAGTCAGCGGGCTGGGGGGCTGTGCAGGGCTGACGCGCCCCGGGCCGGGGGCCTGCTGGGGGACGTCGGGGGTCAGACCTCCAGAGGAGGGTCGGGTCTGCCGATGGAGCAGAGCACCTTCCCTCGCTCCTGGAGGACCCCCGTGGCCCACCGCCTCGCCAACCTCAAGATCGCCAAGAAGCTGGCCCTCGGCTTCGGCGTGGTCTGCCTGCTGCTGCTCACCGTCTCCACGATCGGCGTGGTCAGGCTGGGGGAGGCGCAGGCCAACCTCAAGGCGCTGGCCGGAAGCGGCCTGGCGTCCGTCGAGTCCGCCGACAAGACCGCTCTGGCCTTCTCCCAGGCCCGCTTCGACCTGGCCAACGCCGCGCTCACCCCCGACGCCGCCGGCACCGCGAAGGCCGTGGCGACGCTCGACGCCGACCAGAAGGCCCTCGACGCGCAGTGGACCGCCTACCTGGCGTCGGCCCCGGCCAGCACCGCGGCCCAGCAGCAGGCCTACACCAGCGCCCTGGCCGAGTGGCGCACCGCGGCACAGCAGCTCATCCCCCTGGCCGAGGCCAACGACCTCAACGGGTTCGTGGCCCTGCGAGCGAAGGCCGCCACGCCCGCCGCGAACGCCGCCTCGGCCGCGCTCGCCGACATCGCCGTCAGCGAGAACGAGGCCGCGGCGACGATGGCGCAGCAGGGCCAGGACGCCTACCGCTCGGCGGTCGCGGTGCTGGTGGGCTGCTCCCTGGCGGCCCTCGTGCTCGCCGTGGTCATCGGCTCCCTCGTGTCCCGCTCGGTGACGCGCCCCCTGGGCCGGGTGGTCGAGGTCATGGCCGGCGTCGCCCAGGGCCGGCTGGACCGCCAGGTCGGGCTCGGCACGCGCGACGAGGTGGGCCAGCTGGCCGCCGCCGCCGACGCGACCATCAGCGCGCTGTCGACGGCGATGCAGGAGATCACCACCGAGGCCCGCTCCCTGGCCACGGCCTCGGCCTCCCTGTCCAGCGTGTCCACCCAGATGGCCTCCGGCGCCGAGGAGGCCGCCACCCAGACCCAGGTCGTCTCGGCAGCCTCCGAGCAGGTCACCGCCTCCATCTCCACCGTCGCCGCCGCCGGGGAGGAGATGACCGCCGCCATCGCCCAGATCGCCTCGGCCACCGCCGACGCCTCGGCGATGGCCTCCTCGGCGGTCAGCGCCGCCGGCGCAGCCGGGACCGCCATCGAGCGCCTCGGGGTCTCCTCCCGCGAGATCGGTGACGTGGTCAAGCTCATCACCTCCATCGCCGAGCAGACCAACCTCCTCGCCCTCAACGCCACCATCGAGGCCGCCCGCGCCGGTGAGCTGGGCAAGGGCTTCGCGGTGGTGGCCGGGGAGGTCAAGGAGCTGGCCCGACAGACCGCCCAGGCCACCGAGGAGATCGTGGGCAAGGTGACCGCCACCCAGGCCGACACCGCCGCCGCGGCCTCAGCGGTCACCCAGATCGGTGAGGTCATCGCCCGCATCGACGAGGTGCAGTCGACCATCGCCGCGGCGGTGGAGGAGCAGTCGGCGACCACCTCGGAGATGGTCCGCAACGTCACCGAGATCTCCACCGGCTCGGCGCAGATCTCCGCGAACGTCTCCGACATCGCCGCGGGCACCGAGCAGAACCGGGAGTCCGCCGGGCACACCGCCACCACCGCCGGGTCCCTGGCGGCCTCGGCCAGCCGGCTGCAGGAGCTCACGGGCCGCTTCACCGTCTGAGGGCTCCCCGCCGTCAGCCCGCCGTCACCCCCGCCGTCACCTCCGCCGTCACCCGGTCACGACCTCGCCGCCGCGCACCACGGTGCGCCGGTCCCGCTCGCCCCAGAGCACGTCGGGACGGGTGAAGGGGTCGCCGTCGACCACCAGCAGGTCGGCGGCCCCACCGGGCCGCACCCGGCCGAGGTCCGGCCGCTGGAGCACGTCGGCGTTCACCGACGTCGCCGAGCGCAGTCCCTGCAGCGTCCCGAGCACGTCCAGGTGCAGCCGCAGGCAGGCCAGCTGCTCGTCCTCCAGCGGCCCCATGAGGTCCGAGCCGAATCCCACCGGCACCCCGGCGGCCACCGCCAGGCCCACCGCGTCGCGCCCCGCGGCGAGCACCTCCCTGTTCTTCGCCTGCGCCACCGGGCTCATGCCCAGGTCGGCGCCCCGCCGCGCCATCGCCTCGTAGCAGCCGAGGGTCGCCACGAGCACCGCTCCCCGCTCGGCCATGAGGGCCGCCGTGGGGACGTCGAGCAGGTTCCCGTGCTCGACGCTGCGCACCCCGGCGCCGACCGCGTGCGCGATCGCCTCGGGGGAGTAGGCGTGCGCCGCCACGTACGAGCCGCGGCGGGCCGCCTCGTCGCACACCGCGCGCAGCTCCTCGGCGGAGTACTGCGGCACCCGGATCGGGTCGGTCTCGGAGACCACCCCACCCGAGGCCATCACCTTGATGGCGTGCGCCCCGCCGTGGAAGCGCTCGCGCACGGCGCGCCGCAGCGCGTCGACGCCGTCGACCACCTCGCTGGTGTGCGCGTTGCAGCCGCACAGCTCCTCGCCGCGACCCCGGACCTCCCCGTGGCCGCCGGTCTGCGACAGCGCCGCACCCGTGTAGAGGTAGCGCGGGCCGACGACGAGCCCCTCGTCGAGGGCGCGGGCCAGCCCGGCGTCACCGCCGGCGACGTCGCGCACCGTGGTGAACCCCCGCGCGAGGGC
This sequence comes from Quadrisphaera sp. RL12-1S, assembly GCF_014270065.1. Taxonomy (NCBI): domain Bacteria; kingdom Bacillati; phylum Actinomycetota; class Actinomycetes; order Kineosporiales; family Kineosporiaceae; genus Quadrisphaera; species Quadrisphaera oryzae. Next base: position 175,793 of record NZ_JACNME010000002.1, read on the forward strand.
CGCCTCCAGCCGGCGCCGGGCGTTGAGGGCCACGTAGCTCAGCGGCCACGACTCGATGTCGCGCGGTGACAGGGCCGCCGCGTAGGCGTGGCAGTGGGCGTCGATGAGCCCCGGCAGCACGGTGCGGCCCGCCGCCTCGAGCACGCGGCCCCCCGCCTCGCGCACACGGGTCACCGCCGCGTCGGAGGCGGCGCCGGGGTCGAGCACCTCGGTGACGCTGCCGCCCTCGCAGACCACGGTGGCGGGCACGGGGGTGTCGGACTCCCCGTCCCAGACGTCAGCCCCGACGACGACGAGGCTCATGCCAGCACCCGCGAGGCCCGCTCGGCCCGTGCGTCGCGGGTGGCCGCCTCGTCGACGGTGCCGTCGGCGGACACGACCACGCCGTAGTCGCGCAGCGCCGCTCCCACGGAGACGAACTCGTTGCGGACGTCGCGGCCCACGGCAGCCGGGTCGCGCAGCAGCGGGTCGCCGTAGCCGCCGCCACCCCCGGTGGCGTTGACGAGCACGTCACCGGCCTCCAGGTGGTTGTACGAGCCGCCCTGCACGACCTCGCGGTCGGTGCCCGGGTTGAGGAAGACCTGGTTGTTGGCGCCGGGCTGGCCCCCGAGCACCGGCCACGGCTGGGTGCGGGTCTTGTAGACCAGGCAGATGCCGGTGGAGGGCCCGGTGAAGCGGTAGCTGCGGGCGACGCCGACGCCGCCGCGGTGCTGCCCCGCGCCACCGGTGTCCGGCCGGTAGCCGTAGGAGTCGATGACCATGGACGACTTGGTCTCCAGCACCTCGACGGGGTTGTTGCGGCACCCGGGCTCGGACAGGTGCATGATCCCGTCCTCGCCGTCGCCGCCGGCGTGCCCGCCGAAGCCGACGGCCTCGTTGGTCGCCTCCAGCCAGGCCTCCCCGGTGCGGGGGTGCGTGCCCAGGCCCATCATCGAGCAGACGTCACCGCCGGAGGAGGCCGGCACCCGGTCGGGCATGCCCTGGGCGAGGGCCTTGAGCACCACCTCCCCGCCGATGAGCGCCGTCCAGAGCGTGAACGTGGGCATCGGGTGCACCGCGTGCATCACCGAGCCCGGCTCGGTGACGACCCGCAGCGGCGCGAAGTTGCCCGCCACCACGGGCGTGTCCGGCGTCGTCATGGCCTTGAAGACCAGCGAGCAGAACGCCTCGGTCTGTCCCACGGGCAGGTTGATGGGGCCGCGGACCCCGGTCTCCGAGCCGGTCCAGTCGATGACGAACTCGTCGTCGGTGATGGTCACCGTGCAGTTCATCCTGATGAGGCGGTCGAGGTCGACGCCGTCGTTGTCGACGAAGTCGTGAGCGGTCCAGGTGCCCTTCGGCAGCCCCGCCAGCGCCAGCCGGGCCAGCTTCTCGCCGTGCTCGTTGATGGCCCGCATGGCCCCCTGCACGGTCCCCATCCCGTACTTCGCGACCAGCTCCTGCACCCGCCGCCGTCCGGTCACGCAGGCCGAGACCTGCGCCTGGATGTCGCCGATCGTGCGCTCGGGCATCCGGGAGTTGAAGCGGATGATGTTGAAGACGTCGTCGTTCTGGCGGCCCTCCACGTACAGCCGCGTGGCGGGGAAGAAGATCCCCTCCTGGGAGGCGTCGGTGGAGTCGAGCACGTAGCCCGGGTCCTTCTGCTTGAGGTCCAGCACGTGGATGCGGCAGGAGGCGAAGCCCACCAGCTGCTGGACGCCGTCCTCGTCGTCGGCGTGGACCGGGGCGAAGACCAGCGGGTCCAGCGTGTGCGCGCTCGACCAGTAGGGGTAGTTGAGGATGAAGACGTCACCCGGCCTCATGGCGTCGGCGCCGAGGAACTCCACCGCGCGCTTGATGCCGTGGTCGTTGCCGCGGGTGAACACGGCGATGCCGGGGGCGTCGGCCACGACGTCGCCGGCGGCGTCGTGCAGCCCGATCCCGTAGTCGTGGATCTCGTAGACCACCGTGTTGTACGCGGTGCGGCACAGGTTGCGCGCCATCTCCTCAGCGCTGGCCAGCAACCCGTGGCGGATGACCTCGGTGGTGATCGCGTCTGTCGTGCTCATGGGGGTGCCTCCGGGTCTCAGCGCTGGCCGACGGTGATGACGAGCTCGCCCAGCGAGCCGACGCGCAGCACGTCCGAGGCGTGCAGCACGGTGGTGGCGGTGTGCTCGGTGACGACGGCGGGACCGGCGACCTCGTCCCCGGCGAGCATCGCCTCGCGGGTGTACAGCGCGTAGGGCACGGCCGGATCCGCGTCGCTGACGTGCACCGGGCGCACGCCGTCGCGCTGCAGCGGCCCGTCGGCCGCGGTCCGCGTCCGCAGCCGCGGCAGCTCCGGCTTGTCGACCACGCCGGTGGCCCGCAGCCGCAGCGTCGTCACCTCGACCGGGTCGGTCATGGTGTGGCCGTACTGGCGCTCGTGCAGCGCCGCGAAGTCCGCCGCCACGCGGGCGGGGTCGAGGGCGCCCTCCCCGACGGCGAGCGTCACCGAGTGCTCCTGCCCGGCGTAGCGCACGTCCAGGCTGCGCGCCAGCACCACCGAGGGGCCCTCGAAGCCCTCCTCGGCGAGCGCCGCGCGCGCGTCGTCCTCCATGGCGCGCCACTGCCCGTCGGCCTCGGCCGGGTCCAGGTCGGCCAGGGCCACCACCACGGTGCGCGAGGCGTCGTGCTGGACGTCGGCCAGGAGCATCCCGAACGCGCAGAACGCGCCCTGCCCCGGCGGCACCACCACGGTGGGGATGCCCAGCTCGACGGCGACGTCGACGGCCACGAGGCCGCCGCCCCCGCCGAAGGACAGCATCGCGAAGTCCTTGGGGTCGCGGCCCACCTCCACGGTGATGGCCCGCACCGCGCCCATGATCTTCGTGGTGGAGATGGCCACCATGCCGCGCGCCAGCGCCGGCACCGACAGCCCCAGCTCCTGGGCCAGCGGCTGCAGGGCCTTCCGCGCGAGCTCGGCGTCCAGCCGCAGCGTGCCGCCCAGCGGCGCCTCGGTGCCCAGGTAGCCGATGGCCAGCGCCGCGTCGGTGAAGGTCGGGCGGTCACCGCCGCGGCCGTAGGACGCCGGCCCCGGCACCGCACCGGCGCTGGCGGGCCCGACCTGCAGGGCCCCGGCGGCGTCGAGCCAGCCCAGGGACCCGCCGCCGGCGCCGATGGTGTGGATGTACAGCGACGGGGTGTTGATGGGCATGCCCTCGAACTCCGCGCCCTGGTGCAGCACCGGCTCGCCGTCGAGCACGAGGGAGGCGTCCAGCGACGTGCCGCCCATGTCGATGGTGATGAGGTCGGGCATCCCCAGCGCCTCCGCCAGGGCCACCGCCCCCACCACGCCGCCGGCCGGACCGGACAGGATGAGGCTGACCGGCTGCTCGCGGGCCGCGGTGGCGCTCATCGCGCCGCCGCCGGAGCGGGTCATGAGGAAGCGCCCGCCGAAGCCGGCGTCCTCCAGCTCCCCCTCCAGCGCACCGAGGTAGCGGCGCACCACGGGCTTGACGTACGCGTCCAGCACGGCCGTGCTGGTGCGCTCGAACTCGCGGTACTCCCGGCTCAGCTCGTGCGAGAGCGTCACCGTCACCCCCGGCGCCAGCTCGGCCAGCACCTCGCGCATGGCCAGCTCGTGGTCGGGGTTGGCGTAGGAGTGCAGGAAGCACACGGCCACCGCGTCGTAGCCGCGCTCGGCGACGGTGCGCGCCACGCGGGCGGCGTCGTCGCGGTCGAAGGGCGTCACCACCGACCCGTCGTGCCAGGAGCGCTCGGTGACCTCGAAGGTGTCGTAGCGCTCCAGGAGCGCCGCCGGCTTGCGGTAGGTGATGTCGAAGTTCACGCGCCGGTCGGTGCGGCCCAGGAGGTACACGTCCCGGAAGCCGCGCGTGCCCACCACGGCGGTGCGCGCTCCGGTGCGGGTCAGCAGGGCGTTCAGCCCGAGCGTGGTGCCGTGCGTGAAGGTCCTCACCGCGGACACCTCCCCGCTGGTGGCCGCGAAGCCGGCCATGACGCCGCGCGTGGGGGCGTCGGGGGTGGTCGGGACCTTCTCGAAGCGCAGGGCTCCGGTCCCGGGCAGCAGCTCGACGACGTCGGTGAAGGTCCCGCCCACGTCGATGGCGACGCGCGCGGTCCTGCCGGGGTGCTCGCTGGTCTGCTCGCTCGTGCTCACGGGGTCCACCTCTCGACGGCGCGGGGGAGCGCCGGGTAGCCGACGGCGCACCCCGGGAGCCGGGGTGCGGGGGAGGGAGGGCGCGGTCGCGCCGGCGGCGGGGTGGACCGCGCGCACCGTGCCCCGAGGCGGCGTGGCGCGCTGGCGGGGGCGGGCGTCTGACGGACCCGGCCGCTCGTCACGGGCCACCGGGCTGCGCAGCCCGCGGTCGGACGAGGCTGCGGACGCTCGCACGCACCGCGCAGACCTGTCAACCACCCCGGGCGCGCTGCGCACAGGACACAGTCGGAGGCGGCGCCGGTGTGCTGCTGGCACAGCGGACCGCCGGAGACCTCGGCCAGCATTCGCCCACCCCGCCCCAGGAGGACCCCCCCGTGATCACCAGCGTGCTCCCCCTCAGCGCCCGCCCCGGCAGCGAGCAGGCCGTCGACGACCTGTACGCCCACCTCGGCGTCCTCGACCGCTCCCGCGCCTTCCCCGGCTGCCGCGGCGCCGTGCTGCTGCGCACGGTCGAGGGGTCTCTGGCCGCGGGCAGCGCCACGCACGTCGTCATCGCCGAGTGGGACGACGAGGCGGCCTACGCCGCCTGGGTCGCCGACCCGTGGCGCAACGAGGTGGGCGCCGCCCTGGCCCCCCTGCTCGACGGGGACGCGGCGCCCCGATCCGGGGCCGTGCTCGGCCCCGTCCGCTGATCCAGCTCCATGCCCGACCCCAGCCTCCGAGGAGACACCGTGAAGCGCTCCACCCGTGCCGTCGCCGCCCTGTTCGGCGCCGCCGCCCTCGCCCTCGCCAGCGCCTGCAGCAACCCCAACGCCGGCGCCGGCGGCACCGCCACCAGCGCCGCGAGCACCGCCGCGGCCGCCGACCAGCAGCTGCGCGTGGGCTTCTTCGGCTTCGCCAAGGCCAACTCCTTCGCCCAGGCCGCCTGGGCCGGCGTCCAGGAGGCGGCCCAGGCGGGCAACGCCACCGCGGAGTTCGTCGACTCCAACTTCGACGGCGCCACCCAGGTGCAGCAGCTCACCGACGCCGTCACCAGCAAGCGCTTCGACGTGGTGGTCATCCAGGCCAACGACGGCACCGCCATCACCCAGCCGGTCAAGCAGGCGCTGGCCGCCGGCATCACCGTGGTGGTGGAGTTCACGCCCATCGGGGGGCGCTTCGACACCGTCGAGCCGCAGGTCGACGGCGTCATCTCCATCGTCGACGCCCCCACCGCCAACGGGGAGGGCCTCGCGAAGATGGGCCTGGACGCCTGCAAGCAGCTGGGCAAGCAGCTCGACCAGCAGTCCTGCCAGGTGGCCTACCTCCAGGGCTTCGACAACTACCCCCTCGACGCCGCCCGCACCAAGGCCGCCCAGGACGCGCTCAAGGCCGGGGGCGCGAACCTGGTCGCCAGCCCGATCGGCGGCTACACGCCCGACTCGGGCCGCACCGCCATGCAGAACGTCCTGCAGGCCAACCCGGGCGTCAACGTGGTCATCGGGTCCTCGCAGGCCGTGGAAGGCGCCTCGGCGCTCACCGCGGGCCGCACCGACGTCCTCTACGTCGGCAACGGTGGCTCCACCCAGGCCTACGCCGGCGTCATGGACGGCTCCTGGTACGGCACGTACGTCATCCCGGAGAAGACGGACGGCAAGACGGCCACCGAGCTGGGCCTGAAGAAGCACCGCGGCGAGCAGGTGGCGACGGCCACGGACTCGGCGACGCTCACGCCCTTCAAGGCGCTCGGCACCAAGGAGACCCTGGCCGGCCTCACCGCCGAGTACAGCGACTGACCCGCCGCCGACCGGCAGACCGGCGAGACGAAGACCGCCCGGCGGTCGGGTGCCCCCCGCCCGACCGCCGGGCTCCCACCCGTGAGGAGCAGACCGTGACAGGACCAGCAGCGCCGCGGGCCACCCCGCGGGCCGCACCCCACATCCGCGTGCGCGGTGTCGGCAAGAGCTACGGCGGCGTCTCGGTGCTGCGCGGCATCGACCTCGACATCGCCCCCGGGGAGGTGCACGCCCTCGTCGGGGAGAACGGCGCCGGCAAGTCGACGCTGCTCAAGGTGCTGGGCGGCGCCGTGCGCGCCGACGCCGGGGAGGTGAGCTTCGACGGGGTGGTCACCACCATGACCAGCCCCCGCGACGCCATCGCCCAGGGAGTCAGCCTCATCACCCAGGAGGGCGCCCTGGTGCCCGCCATGACGGTGCTCGACAACGTGGTGCTGGGCCGCTGGCGCGCCCGCGCGGGATGGGTCGCGCGCCGCGCGGACCGCGCCGCCTTCGACGAGCTGCTGGCCCGCACCGGCTTCGACCTCGACGCCACCGCCCGGGTCAAGGACCTCTCCACGGGGGCGCAGCAGCAGGTCGAGGTGCTGCGCGCCCTGGCCCGCGGCGCTCGCGTCATCGCCTTCGACGAGCCGACCGCCGTGCTCACCGAGCACGAGAAGGCCGGTCTGCTCCAGCTCATGCGCGACCTCGCCGCCGGCGGGACCACGGTCCTCCTGGTCAGCCACTTCCTGGAGGAGGTGCTCGCCGTGGCGGACCGCCTCACCGTGCTGCGCGACGGGGACCTGGTGCACTCCGGCGACGCCGCCGAGCAGACCCCCGCGTCGCTGGTGCGGCACATGGTGGGGCGGCAGGTGGACGTCCTCTACCCCGCACCGCCCCCGGTGCCCGACGGCGCCCCCGTGCTCCTCGAGGCGGTCGGGCTCTCGCGCACCACCGGCGCTCGGCCGGTGCACGACGTCGACCTGCGCGTGCGCGCCGGTGAGGTGCTCGGCGTGGCGGGGCTCGTCGGGTCGGGTCGCAGCGAGCTGCTGCACCTGCTCTTCGGCTCCGACACCGCCACCTCGGGCACTGTGAGCGTCGACGGCACCGTCATCACCCGGCCCTCCCCGCGGGCGGCGATGGCCGCCGGCGTCGCCCTGGTCCCCGAGTCGCGCAAGGAGCAGGGCCTGGTGCTGGTCCGCTCCATCGCGGAGAACACCGCGCTGGCCTCCCTGGCCGCCCGAGCGCGGGCCGGGTTCGTGAGGAGGCGACCCGAGCGGTCGGCGGTCGAGCGCGTCAGCCGGAGCACCGACGTGCGCGCCGCTGACCCCACCGCCGCGGTCGGGGCCCTCTCGGGGGGCAACCAGCAGAAGGTCCTCTTCGCCAAGTGGCTGCTGCGCGAGCCGCGCGTGCTGCTGGTGGACGAGCCGACGCGCGGCGTCGACGTGGCCGCCAAGACCCAGCTGCACCACCTCGTCGTCGACCTCGCCCGCCAGGGCCGTGCCGTCGTCGTCGTGTCCAGCGAGGTCGAGGAGGTCCTCGCGCTGTCGCACCGCGTGCTCGTGCTCCGCCACGGCCGCGTGGTGGGGGAGTTCGGCCGCGACGCGCCGCGCGAGGCCGTGGTGGCGCTCGCCTTCGGCGACGACGAGCCCACCGACCAGTCCACCGACCAGCCCGCCGACCCGTCCGCCGAGAGGACCTCCGCATGAGCACCAGCACCACGGCCGCGTCGACGAGCGCGCCCAGCGCCCGTCCCCGTCCGCGCCCCGGGGTCAGGGTGCGCGACTACGGCATCCTCGTGGCGCTCGTCGTCATCGTCGTCGCCCTGTCCCTGAGCACCGACACGTTCCTCACCGCGCAGAACCTCGTGAACCTGCTCGACCAGGCCTCCGTGGTCGGGCTGCTGGCGATCGGCGCCACCATCTGCATCCTCAGCGGCGTCTTCGACCTCACCGCCAGCGCCGCGCTCGCCGTCTCCGCGATCGTCGGGGTGACCGCCAGCCAGCAGGTCGGCGTGGTGGGGGGCTTCGTCGCCGCCGTCGTCACCGGAGCGCTGCTCGGGCTGCTGACCGGCACCGTGGTGGTCAAGTCGCGCGTGAACTCGTTCATCGGCACGCTCGCCACGTCGATCATCTACCGCGGCATGGCGGTGGTCATCACCGCCGGCGCCATCGCCTACCCGGTCGCCAGCCAGGCCGAGCAGTTCGGCATGCTCACCTGGCCGTCGCTGTTCGGGCTCACCTCGGCCACCGTGATGTTCGTCGTCGTGGCCGTCGCGGCGTCGCTGCTGGTCTCCTCGACCACCTTCGGGCGGCGCCTGTACGCGGTCGGCGGCAACGCCGAGGCGGCGCGCCTGTCCGGGATCCGCACCGACCGCGTCCACATCGCCGCGTACACCATCAGCGGTGTCTGCGCGGCGCTCGCCGGGCTCATCCTGGCCTCCCGCGCCGGCTCCGCGCAGTCGAGCATGGCCACCGGGTACGACCTCAACGCCATCGCCGCGGCCGTCATCGGTGGCACGAGCATCCTCGGCGGCGAGGGCGCGGTCTGGCGCGGCGTGGTCGGTGCGCTGCTGCTGACCCTCATCGGGAACGGCTTCAACCTCCTCGGGTGGGACACCACGTACCTGCAGGTCACCACCGGCGGGCTGATCCTGGTCGCCGTCACCGTCGACGGGGTGCTGCGCCGCCGCGCCCGGTAGCCTGCAGCGGTGCCGCCAGCCCTGCTCGAGGAGGGGTCGGAGTGCTTCCAGCACACCGGCCCCTCACTCGTCGGCGCCCAGCTGCGGCACGACGGCGCCACGGCCGCCGTCGTGCGTCCCTCCGCCGGGGCCGCGTCCCCTCCGCAGGTGCTCCTCGTCGAGCGGGCCACCGGTCCCGGGGCGCTCGAGCGCGTGCTCACCGCCGCCGCCACGGCCGCCCTCGCGACCGCGACCGCTGGCCCCGCGGCCCGGCCCGTCTCGGTGGTGCTGGACGTCGGCCCGCACCTCGAGCACCTGCTCCAGCACCCCGGCTCGCTCGACCCGGTGGCCGTGGTGCGGGTCGCGCCGCGGCCCAGCACCGACCCCGCGCTGGCGCGCCACCCCTCGGCGCTGCTCGAGGCGCTCGTCAGCCGGCGCTGGGTGGTGCCGGGCGGGCACGACCTGCTCGGGCGCGAGCTGCGCCTGCTCGACCGCGCCGCGCTCGCCGCGGCGGTGGCCGACCTCGCCGCCGCCTCGCCGCGGTGCGTCGCGGTGGTGGCCGCCGGGTCTGCGGGGCAGCCGGTGCACGAGCGCACCGTGGCCGACGCGGTGCAGGCCGCCCTGCCCGGGGCCCGCATCAGCGCCGCGCACGACTTCGGCGGCCACGGCAGCGCTGCCCGCGAGGCCACGGTGATCGCCGACGCCGCCCTGCGCGGCGCGGTCGACGCGGTGGTCGACCGCGCCGAGGCGGTGCTGCGGCGCCGGGCGGGCGGGCGCGGGGCCGAGCTGCGCCTGTGCCGCGGGGACGGCGGCTCCCTCAGCGCCGAGCGGGCTCGGGCGGCGCCCGTGCTGGTGCTGGGCAGCGGGCAGGGGCCGGCGGTGCTCGGCGCCGCGCAGCTCGCCGTCGCGGACGGCTGCCGAGTGCTCCTCCCCGCCGCGGACGGCGGGCACCTCGTCGGGGGCGTGCGCAACGGCCTGGCGCTGGTGCGCCCCCTCGTGGTGGGCGAGCCCGCCGCCGAGCTGGTGGTGCCGTCGGTGGCCCTGGACCGGGCCCGACCGTCCTCACCCGCCGCTGACCGCCCAGACCGCCCAGACCGCACCGGTCGTGCAGGCGCCCCAGGGGCGCAGGCCCGGGTCCCCGACGTCGTCGCCGACGGCGAGCTCGACGAGCTCGCCTGCGTCGGCGCGGCCCTGGCCCGGCCGCTGTCCTGGCTCGACGAGATCGCGGCCATCGGGTCCGCGGACGACCTCGCGGCCGTCCAGCGCGCCGCGGTGCGGAGGGCCACCGCCGTCGCCACCGCCAACGGCGCCGAGCCGGGCAGCGCCGACGTGGTGGAGGTCTCCACCGTGGCCGTGCCGTACAGCCGAGCCGGGACGGTGCGCGTGCGCGTGCGCGTGGGCGGGGTCGGTCGATGAGTGACGGGGAGCTGACCGCGGCCGACGTCCCGGCGCTGGCGGCGGGCGCGATGCTCTACTCGCCGTCGCTGGCCCCCTCGAGCCTGGAGACGACGGTCGCGTGGCTGACGGACCTCCTCGGGCGCAGCGGGCCGCTGCGCCTGGTGCCGCCCCGGGCGCTGCCGCCGCAGGTGGGCTGCGCGGCGGTGTGCGTCATCGGCTCCGGTGCGGCGCTGGCCGACCTGCCGCCCACGGGTGACGAGTTCGTCACCGCCGTGCGCGAGCTGGAGCGGCTGTCCGGCACCGCGGTCGGGGCCGTGCTGCCGCTGTCGGCGGCCACGGTGAGCGCGCTGGTGCCCGCCGCGGTGGCCTGCCAGCTGGGCGTGCCGCTGCTCGACGCCGACGGCATGGGCCGCACCTTCGCCCTCATCCACCACACCTCGATGCACCTGGCGGGCCTGCCGGTGACACCGCTGGTGGTGGCGGGCGCCACGGGGGAGAGCGTCAGCCTGCGGGTGCCCGACGCCTGGCGCGCCGACGCCCTGCTCCGCTCCAGCATCGACGCGCTCGGCGGCTGGGGGGCCCTGGCCGCCTACCCGTGCACCGCAGCCGAGGTCGCGACCTCCGCCCTGCCGGGCACGGTGAGCCGGCTGGTCGAGGCGGGGCGGGTGCTGCTCGGCTCGCGCGACCCGGACACCGTGGTGGCCCGCCTGGCCGCGGTGAACGGGTGCCGCCGCGTGGGCCGGGGCCGGATCGTGGCGCTGGAGCACCTGTCCCGGCCGGCTGACGCGACGATCCCCACGCACCCCAGCAGCGTGGTCGTGGAGCAGGTCGGCTCCGACGCCCGCCAGCTGCGGCTGGAGCTGCGCAGCGAGGTCGTGGCCGTCTTCAGCGACGGCTCCCTCACGGCGGCCGCCCCCGACCTCATCACGCTCCTGGACGTCGAGCGGGGCGTCATCGCCCCGCTCGACAGCCTGTGGCCGGGCGACCTCGTCGACGTCCTGGTCATCCCCGCCCACCCCGTCTGGTACTCCGCGGAGGCGCTCACCATGGTCGGCCCGGCCTCGCACGGCATCACCCTCGACCACCCCCGCCGCCGGTGAGCAGGGCGACGGCGCCGCTGGCGCTGGCCGAGCTGGTGCGCGTCGACCCGCTCGCCCGCGGCGAGGTGGCGGTGCTGCCGGACCCCGCCCAGCGCGTGCTGGGCGTGGAGCTCGCCGAGACGTTCGACAGGCTGGCGCGCACGCCGGCGCACCGCCTCGTGGTGCTCCACGCCGAGGCGGCCACCGGCGGGTGGTCGCTGGCTGCGGCGCTGCACGTCGCGTGGGAGCGGGGTGCCGCCGGGGTGGTGGTGCCCCGGCCGGCGATGAGCGGCGCGAGCGCGCTGCTCGCGCGCCGCCTGGGCACGGCGCTGCTGGTGGTCGACGACGACGCCGTCGACGTGGCCCTCGAGCTGGCGGCGCGCACCGCAGCGCCGGAGGCGGCCCGGGCGCTCCGCGTGGCCCGCTGCGCGGAGGAGCTGGCCGAGCAGTCGACGGTGCGGGGCGTGCTGGGCGTGCTCAACGCCGAGCTGGCCCCCGGGGTGGTCGCCCTGGTCACCGGCAGCTCGGTGCTGGCGGGGCGGGCGGCCGCGGTGCAGCAGCGCGAGGGCTACCGCGAGGTGCGGATGGCCGTGAACGGGCCCGGTGGCCGGGCCTGGGCCTCGCTGGTGGCGTCCCTGCCCGAGGCCGCCTCGGCGGTGGCGGCGGACGTCGAGGCCCGCAGCGCCGAGTCCGTGCTGCGCCTGGCGAGGCTGCCGCTGGTGGCGGCGTGGGCGCAGCGCCGCCTGGACACCTCCGCGCAGGCCGAGACCGAGCGCGCGGCGTTCGCGGTGCTGCACGCGGCGGCCCAGCGCCCGGCCGGTGCCGCGGCTGCGGCGCCGGGTGAGCCGGACGGCGGCGCGGCCGGTGAGGTCCCCCGGTGGAGCGCGGAGCTGGGCTGGAGGATCGAGGGCGTCAACCGCGCCGTGCGCCTGGAGCTGGCGGACGCGCGCGAGGACGACGACGAGCCCGCCGTCGAGCTGACCCAGCTGCTGCGCGCCCAGTGGTCCCGGCTGCGGCCGGGGTGGCCGCTGGTGCCCCACGAGGGCGGGTGGGTCTCCTGGCAGAACACGGCCGAGGAGCCGGCGCCGGCGGCGGCGCGCCGCGCCGCGGCGGGGCTGGAGCAGCTCCTGGCCGACCACGGCGTGGTGATGGGCGTCGGCGGGGGGCACCGGGGCGCGGCGGGCCTGGTGCGCTCGGTGGAGGAGGCCGGTCTGGCCGTCCGGGTCGGCGGCGCCGACGCGGGGCGCGTCACCTGGTTCGAGGACGTCGGGGTGCGCGCCGTGCTCGCCCAGGTCTCCGCGCCCGCGGTCGCCGAGGTGGCCGCGCTGGCCCTGCCCCAGCTCGCCGCCGCGCGCGACCGCCTCGTGCTCGCCGAGACGGTCGCCGCGGTGCTCGACCACGGCGGCTCGCTGGTGGCGGCCTCGGCCGAGCTGGGCGTCCACCGCAACACGGTGCTCGCCCGCACCGCGCGGGCGCGGGAGCTGGGCCTGGCGCTGGACGACCCGGCCCAGCGGCTGCCGCTGCACGTGGCCTGCCACGGGCTGGTGCGCGCGTGGCGGGCAGCGGGCAGCGGCTGAGCCGCTGCTGACCTGGTGGCCTGCTGTCAGGCGGTGGTGTCGAGCCCGTACTGGTCGCGCGCGCCAGCCGGGGTGAGGTGGCCGTCGAGGACGTCGTCGCGGACCCGCTGGGGGTCGCGCTCGGCGGCCGGGCCGTAGCCGCCCCCGCCGCCGGTGGAGCACCGCAGCACGTCGCCGGCGCGCAGGCGCAGGCCGTTGGCCTTGAGCACCCGCCGCTCGTCGGGGCGGCCGGGGTTGACGACGACGTCGGGGCCGACGGCGTCCTGCCCTCCGAACAGGCCCCAGGCGGGCTGCTGGGAGCGCTCGAACCACAGCGAGACCGTGCAGTCGGTGAGCATCTCGTACTGCCGGACCACGCCGTCGCCGCCCCGGAACCGGCCGGCGCCGCCGGAGTCGGGCCGCACCCGGTACTCGGTGATGCGCATCGGGTAGCGCGTCTCGAGCACCTCCACCGGCAGGTCCTTGAGGGACCCGTTGACGTTGTTGATGAGCGCGGTCTCGCCGTCGCTGCCCTCCCAGGCGCCCCAGCCGCCGACGGTCGCCTCGAGGGTCACGTAGTCGCGGCCGTTGCGCGGGTCGTTGCCGGCCGTGAGCACGATCATGGAGTCCCCGAAGGAGGCGCCCGCCACCCGGTCGGGCACGGCCGGGGCCAGCGCCTTGGCCACCAGGTCGATGAGCAGACCCAGGTGGGAGAAGTACCACTGGCACGCGGCGGGGGCCACGGCGCCGAGCACCGAGCCCCGGCGCACCTGGGTGGTCATCGTGCGAAAGCTGCCGCCGTTGCCGGGCAGGTCGGGGGAGACCAGCAGCTTGTAGCCGACCCGCAGCGCCGAGACCGCCTGCGCCACCCCGCAGTTCACCGGGCCGGTCTGCTGGTCGGCGGAGCCGGTGACGTCGAAGTCGATGCTCTCCCCGCGCACGGTGACGTCGAGCCGGATCGGCACCGGGGCGTCGAGGGTGACGCCGTCGCTGTCGAGCACGCCCTCGGCGCTGTAGACCCCGTCGGGGATCTGCGCGATCACCGCGCGCTCGAGCGCCTCGGTCTGGCGGAAGATCTCGTCGCGGGCGCCGAGGAGCACCTCCAGGCCGAAGCGCTCCACCACCTCCTGCAGCCGCTTCTCGCCCATGGTGATGCAGGCGACCATCGCCCTCATGTCGCCCAGGGTCGGGTAGGGGAAGCGGACGTTGGTGGCGATGACGTCCACCAGTCCCTCCTGCTCCACCCCCGCCACCACGAGCCGCTGCGGCCCCAGGCGCAGCCCCTCCTGGAAGATCGAGGTGGAGTCCATGGAGCCGCCCGGGTCCTTGGACCCGACGTCCACCCAGTGCGCGCGGCTCGCGGTGAAGCCCACCAGCTGCTCGTCGTCCGTGCCCGCGCCGACGAAGACGGGGCCGAAGAGGGTGACGTCGTTGAGGTGGGTGCCGCCGAGGTAGGAGTCGTTGAGGATCCACACGTCGCCCGGCCGCCAGACCCCGCGCCCGAAGCGCTCCTCGGTGGCGAGGGTGCAGGTCTCCAGGTTCCCCAGGAAGATCGGCAGGCCCGCGGACTGCCCCAGCACCTGGTGGTCGGCGTCGAGGAGGGCGACCACGCAGTCGCCGCCCTCGTAGATGATCGGGGTGTACGCGGAGCGGATCAGGGTGGCGTTCATGTCGTCCGCCGCCGCGTTGAGCGCGTTGCGGATGATCTCCACGGTGACCGGGTCGACGGTGCTGCTCGTCGGGGTGGTGCTCATGCGCGGGCCTCCTGCTGGCGGATGACGAGGGTGCCGTCGTCGTCGACGGTGACGGTGTGCGCGGGGGGCACCACGGTGGTCGCGGTCCCCTCGAGCACGACCGCGGGACCGGAGAAGCCGTGCCCGGCGAGCAGGTCGTCGCGGTGGACGACGAGCGCGTCGTGCGCGGCGCCGGCGAAGACGACCCGGCGGGTGGTGCTCGCGAAGGCGTCGGTCTCGGCCCGCGGGTGGGGGTGGCGCGGCGGTGCGCCCAGGTCGCCCGTGGCCGTGGTCCGCAGGGTCACCAGCTCGATCGGGGCGCCGGGGTTGGCGTGTCCGTAGCGGGCCTGGTGCGCGGCGGTGAACCGCTGCGCCAGGGCCGTGGTGAAGCCCTCCACCAAGGGCTCGTCGGCACCGGTGAGCGGCACGGTGAGGGTGAACTCCTGGGCCTCGTAGCGCACGTCGACGGCGTGGGTGACGCTGCGGTCGGCGGCGGGCACGCCCTCGGCGGCGAGGTCGGCCAGTCCCTGCTGCTCCAGGCGCGACAGGACCCCGCGCACCTGCTCGCCGTCGACGTCGGCGTCCAGGCGGTAGTGCGGCTCGGTGTAGTCGCGCCGGATCTTCGTGTGCAGCATCCCCCACGCCGAGAACGCGCCCGGCAGGCGCGGCACGAGCACCTCGGGGATCCCCAGCTCGTCGGCGAGGAACACCGCGTGCATGGGTCCCGCGCCGCCGAAGGCCACCAGGGAGGAGGTGCGCGGGTCGATGCCGCGCGCCACGGTGATGGTGCGGACCGCCTGCGCCATGGTGGCGTTCGCGACGTCGCAGACGCCCTCGGCCATGGCCTGCGCGCTCAGCCCGAACTGCTCCCCGAGCGCTCCGAGGGCCTGTTCCGCCGACGCCGCGTCCAGGGTCATCTGCCCTCCGGCGAAGCCCTCGGCCTCGATGCGCCCCAGCACGAGGTTCGCGTCGGTGACCGTCGGCTCGGTGCCGCCGCGGCCGTAGCAGACAGGTCCCGGGCGGGCACCCGCCGAGCGCGGTCCCACCCGCAGCCCACCCGCCTCGCTCCAGGCCACGGAGCCGCCGCCGGCGCCGACGGTGTGGATGTTGACGATGCTCATGAGCATCGGCAGGCCCTCGAGCTCGGCCTCCGCGGTCACGTCGGGCTCGCCGTCCACCACCAGCGACACGTCGAAGGACGTGCCGCCCATGTCCACGCCGATGAGGTGCGGGCGCCCGCTGCGCGCCGACAGCTCGGCGCAGGCGATGGCTCCGCCGACCGGGCCGGACAGCAGCGTCTGCAGGGGCCGCTCCTGCGCCGAGGCCGCGGTGACGATGCCCCCGGAGGACTGCATGACGTGCAGCGGCACCGCCAGGCCGTCGTCGTCGAGGCGGCGCTCCAGGCGCTGCAGGTAGCGCCGCACCACCGGGCCCGTGTAGGCCTCGACCACCGCCGAGGAGGTGCGCTCGTACTCGCGCCACTCCTTGGCCGCCTCGTGCGAGAGCGACACCGACACGTCGGGGCCCAGCTCCTCGCGCAGCACCTCCCGGGCGCGCAGCTCGTGGGCCGGGTTGGCGTAGGAGAACAGCAGCGCGACGGCGACCGCCCCGTGGCCCTCGTCGCGCACCCGCTTCGCGGCCGCGCGCACGGCGTCCTCGTCCAGCGGGACGAGCTCGCTGCCGTCCGCAGCGATCCGCCCGCCCACGCCCACCACGTCGCGCCGGGGCACCAGCGGGGTCGGCTTGCGGTAGTGCAGGTCGTACAGGCGGCGCCGGGTGCCGCGGGCGATGTGGTAGCTGTCCTCGACGCCCGCGGAGGCCAGCAGCAGCACCGGCACGCCGCGCCGCTCCAGGAACGCGTTGAGGCCCTGGGTGGTCCCGTGCACGAGGAAGGAGATCTCCGCCGGGGAGTCCACGACCGCGCCCAGGCCCGCCAGGACGCCGTCGGACAGGTCCGCCGGGGTGGTGGAGGCCTTGGTGGCCGTCACCGCGCCGGTCACCTCGTCGTAGTGGACGACGTCGGTGAAGGTCCCGCCGATGTCCATGCTGACCCGGGCTCGCCCCGGGTGCGCCTGCTCGGGCATGTGCTGCTCCTCGTCGTGCAGGGTGCCGGTCCGGCGGTCGTGCCCCGCGACCGGTCTCGTGGTGCCGGAACGTACGGCGGCGGCGGGGGAGCCGCGTGTGCTGCGCGCCCGGGCGCCGTCGCGCCGGCCGGGCGGGCAGCACAGCGGCGGCGGTGGCACCGACGGACCGGTCCAGGTGTGCCAGGCTCGCGCGCTGTGCCGACCACAGCGCCAGCCTCGGGACTGCCCCACCACGACGCCCACCGCGTGCTCAGCGCCGTCGGCCCCCGCCGGGCCACCGACCTGCTGCGCCAGGCGCTGATCGCGGGGCTCGACCCGGCGGCTGCCCCGCCCCGGTCGAGCACCGCGCTCGGCGGCGGCGAGCTGCTCACCATGCCGGCGGCCGTCGGCGACCGGGCGGGTGTGAAGCTGGCGTTCGTCGCCCCCGGCAACGCCGCGCTCGGCCTGCCCCGCATCACCGGCGTCTACGTCCTCCTCGACGCGGCGACCCTCGTGCCGCTGGCCACCCTGGACGCCCCCTCCCTGACGCGGCTGCGCACGCCCGCGACGTCCCTGCTCGCCGTGCAGTCGGTGCTGGCCGGCCGCCCCGGCCGCCCCGGCTCGACGCGCAGCCCGCTGCGCGCCGTCGTCGTCGGCAGCGGTGTGCAGGCGCAGGGCCACGTCGCCGCGCTGCTGGCGTGCCTGGGGCCGGGCACGCCCGTGGAGCGCGCGGTGGGCCACCTCGACGTGCTCGTGCGCGACCCCGCCCGCGTCGGACCGACCGGTGAGCTGGTCGGCGACGCGGACGGGGACCTGCTGGCGCTCGGCTCGCCCGCGGCGCGGGAGGCGCTCGCCGCGGCCGACGTGGTGGTCTGCGCGACCTCCGCCGGGGAGCCGCTGTTCGACTCGTCGGTGCTCCGCGAGGACGTCGTCGTCGTCGCGGTGGGCACCCACGAGCCGGACCGGCGCGAGCTGGACGCGGCGCTGCTGGCACGGGCCGCCGTGGTCGTCGAGGACCGCGCGACGGCGCTGCGGGAGGCGGGTGACGTCGTCATGGCCATCGCGGAGGGCGCGCTCGAGGAGGGCGACCTGCTGCCCCTGGCCGACCTCGTCACCGGCCGGGCCCCCGTCCCCTCCGGCGCGGTGGTGTTCAAGGGCACCGGCATGGCGTGGCAGGACCTCGTGGTGGCCTCCGCCGTCCACGACGCCGTCAGCTCGCGACCTGGGCCCTGAGCGCGGCGACGACGACGGCGAGGCCCGGCTGGCCGGACGCCGCGGCGCGCTGCGCGGCGAACACCGTCCGGCGCGGCTGTCCCGGCAGCTCCACCAGGCGCGCGGCGCTCTCTCGCCCGGCGTGGACGAGGTCGGGCAGGACGGCGACGGCGCAGCCGGTCTCCACCAGGCGCAGGTGCGTCTGCAGGTCGGCGCTGGTGAACCGCACGTCCGGCTCGAAGCCGCTCGTGCGGCAGGTCTGCTCGGCGAAGTGCCGGCTCGCGGTGCCTTCCGGCTCGGCCACCCACGGCAGGGACGCGGCGCTCGCGAGGTCGTGGACGCCGGGCGCGAGGTGCTCGGGCGGCAGCGCCAGGCGCAGCGCGTCGCGGACCAGCTCGGTGCGCACCAGCCCGGGCAGGTGCGGCGCCGAGTGCGCCGGGTACTCCTCGGCGACGACGACGTCGAAGTCTCGCGCCTGTGACGCCGCTGCCCGGACCGCCGCAGACTCCAGCGCGGCGCCGGGCTCGGCCTGCACCACCTCCACCCGCAGGTCGGGGTGCTCGGCGGTGAGCTGCCGCAGCGCCCCGGGCACCAGCGCCAGGGCCGCGGACTGGAACACCGCCAGCCGCACTCGCCCGGTCAGCGGCGCCGACGGGCCCCCGGCGCGCTCGCGCGCGGTCACCGCCACCCGGGCCTGGGCGCGCTCCAGCACGTCGAGCACCTCCCCGGCGGCGGCCACCAGCTCCTCGGCCTCGGCGGTGAGCACCACGCGGCGGCCGGTGCGGCGCAGCAGGGGCGCCCCCGCCTCGCGCGCCAGCAGCGTCAGCTGCTGGGAGACGTGGGAGGGGGAGTAGCTGAGCGCCTCGGCGGCCGCGGCGAGCGTGCCGCGGGTGGCGACCTCCCGCAGGAGCAGCAGCCGCCTCACGTCGAGCACCGGTGTCCCGCCCCTCCCTCGAACCATCACCTGCGGTGAACGGTACTGCGCCTCAACGCTCACCGGTGATGACCTGTTGCTCCCGTCGGGTCCGGCGCAGACTCCCTGCATGACGACGACGACCGCACCCTCGAGCAGCACCACCCCTGCACCGCAGGTGCGCGTGGAGGACGTCTCAGCGCTGGTCAGCCGCTGGCTGGACGAGGCCGCAGCGCACCCCCTCAAGGGCGCTGAGGCCCGCGCCGCGGCGCAGCTGGCCGGGCTGCTGCGCGACCCCGACGGGCTCGCGTTCGCCACCGGGTTCGTCGACGGTGTGGTCCGCCCCGAGGACCCGGCCGCCGGCGCCGCCGTGCTGCACCGCCTCGCCCAGCGCCCGCCGGCGTTCCTCTCCCCGGCCCTGCGCTCGGCCGTGAAGGCCGGAGGCGCGCTCGGGCCGGTGGTGCCCGGCGTCGTCGTCCCGGCCGCCAAGCGGGCCCTGCGGGAGATGGTGGGCCACCTCGTGGTCGACGCCACCGACGCCAAGCTGGGCAGGTCGCTGCAGCGCATCCGGCGCGCCGGGGACGAAGCGGCCCCCGTGCGCCTCAACCTCAACCTCCTCGGGGAGGCCGTGCTCGGCGGGCGCGAGGCGGACCGCCGCCTGGCCGGGCTGCGCCGCCTCGTGGAGCGCCCCGACGTCGACTACGTCTCGGTGAAGACCTCCGCCGTGGTCGGCCCGCACGCGCCGTGGGGGTTCGACGAGGACGTCGAGCACGTCGTCCAGCGGCTGGCCCCGCTCTACGAGACCGCCGCGCGCACCAGCGACGGCCCGACGTCCCGACCGACCTTCCTGAACCTCGACATGGAGGAGTACAAGGACCTCGACCTCACCCTGGAGGTCTTCACGCGCCTGCTCGACCGGCCGTCCCTGCGCGGCTACGAGGCCGGGATCGTGCTGCAGGCCTACCTGCCCGACGCGCTCGCCGCCATGCAGCGGCTGCAGTCGTGGGCGGCCCGGCGGGTGGCCGCCGGGGGCGCTCCGATCAAGGTGCGCCTGGTCAAGGGCGCCAACCTCTCCATGGAGCGCGTCGACGCCGACGTCCACGGCTGGCCGCTGGCCACCTGGGACTCCAAGGCCGCCTCCGACGCCCACTACAAGCGGGTGCTCGACTGGGCGCTCACCCCCGAGCGCACCGCCAACGTCAGGCTCGGCGTGGCCGGGCACAACCTCTTCGACATCGCCCACGCGTGGCTGCTCGCCGGGGCGCGCGGTGCCCGCGACGGCATGGAGGTGGAGATGCTGCTCGGCATGGCCGCCGGGCAGGCCGCCGCGGTGCGCCGCGAGACGGGCTCGCTGCTGCTCTACACGCCCGTGGTGCACCCGGCCGAGTTCGACGTCGCCATCGCCTACCTCGTGCGCCGCCTGGAGGAGGTCGCCAGCCCCGACAACTTCATGTCGGCCATCACCGAGATCACGCCGTCCTCGCCGCTGTTCGCCCGCGAGCTGGCACGCCACGAGGAGTCGCTGCAGCTGCTGGCCACCTGGCGCGAGGAGGCGCTCGCGGAGCGCGGCGACGCCGACGCGCCGCCTCCGGCGCACCGCCGCTACGACGTGCCGTCGGACCGGTACCTCGCACTGCCCCACGCGCCGGGGGAGGAGGGCCGCCCCTTCGTCAACACCCCCGACTCCGACCCGGCCGTCGAGGGCCACCGCGCCTGGGTGCGCGCCGCGCTCGCCCGGGCCGTCACGTCGCGCGCCGGGACCACCGGCCGCTTCAGCGCGGCCGGCTCCCTGGTCGACGGTGCTGACGGTGAGGAGCTGCTCGACGACCTCCTCGCCCGCACCGCCGCCGCCGGCGAGGCGTGGGGACGCCGCCCCGCGCACGAGCGGGCCGCGGTGCTGCACGCCGCGGGCCGCGCGCTGGAGGCGCGCCGCGCCGAGCTGCTCGAGGTGATGGCGTCGGAGGCCGGCAAGACCGCCGACCAGGCCGACCCGGAGGTCTCCGAGGCCGTCGACTTCGCCCACTACTACGCGGACGCGGCCCTGGAGCTGGCCGCGGTCGAGGCCCGCGACGGCGTCCGGGCCGTGCCCGCGCGGCTCACGCTGGTGACCCCGCCGTGGAACTTCCCCGTGGCGATCCCCGCCGGAGGCGTGCTCGCGGCGCTGGCGGCGGGCTCCGCCGTCGTCCTCAAGCCCGCCGAGCCCGTCCAGCGCTGCGGCGCGGTGCTCGCCGAGGCCATCGCCTCCGCGCTCGCGGAGGTCGGGGGCCCCGACGCCGCAGCCGCGCTGCGCGTGGTCACCGTCGACGAGGGTGGGCTAGGCCGACAGCTCGTGAGCTCGCCGCGGGTGGACCGCGTCATCCTCACCGGTGCGTACGCCACCGCCGAGCTGTTCCGCACCTTCCGCGCCGACCTGCCGCTGCTGGCGGAGACGTCGGGCAAGAACGCGATGATCGTCACGCCGTCGGCCGACCTCGACCTCGCCGCGCGCGACGTGGTCGCCTCGGCGTTCGGGCACGCGGGGCAGAAGTGCTCCGCCGCATCGCTCGTCGTGCTCGTCGGGTCGGTGGCCACCTCGCGGCGCTTCCACGACCAGCTCGTCGACGCGGCGTCGTCGCTCGTGGTCGGCGCCCCGTGGGACCCGCGCACGCAGGTCGGGCCGGTCATCGAGCGGCCGCAGCCCGGATCGGCGCTGCACTGGGGGCTCACCGAGCTGGAGCCCGGGCAGCACTGGGCCCTCGCGCCCCGCGCCCTCCCCGCTCCGGCTGACGCGCCGACGCTGGAGGGCCGGCTGTGGACGCCGGGCATCCGCTCCGGCGTGACCCGCGGCTCGAGGTACCACAGCACCGAGGTGTTCGGGCCGGTGCTCGGCGTCATGACGGCGCGCACGCTGGACGAGGCGATCGACGTCGTCAACGACGTTGACTACGGCCTCACCTCCGGCATCCACTCCCTCGACGCCGGCGAGCTGCGCCGCTGGGCCTCGCGGATCCAGGCGGGCAACCTCTACGTCAACCGCGGCACCACCGGCGCGATCGTGCAGCGCCAGCCGTTCGGCGGGTGGAAGCGCTCCGCCGTCGGCGCCGGTACCAAGGCGGGCGGGCCGTCGTACCTGCTGGGCCTGACGCGGTGGGAGCGGACGGACGCGCTGGAGGGGGCGGCGTTCCTGGAGTGCGCCGCCGCCTCCGACGCCGCCGCGTGGGAGTCCCTCCTCGGCACCCCGCAGGACCCGAGCGGGCTGGTGTCGGAGCGCAACTGGCTGCGCCACGTGCCGACGCCGATCACCGTGCGCGCCGTCTCCGGTGCCTCCCCGGTGGACGTCGAGCGCGTGCTCGCCGCGGCCGCTCGGACCGGGGCACGCGTCGAGGTGTCGCTGGCTGCGCCGCTGCCGTGCGCCCCCACCGCGGTCATCGAGGACGACGACGCCTGGCTGGCGCGCGCCGCCCGTGACAGCCAGGGGCCGGCGCCATCGCTGAGCCGGGTGCGACTCGTCGGTCCGGCTGGTGACGCCTCCGGCGCGGCTGCGGCGGCCACCGCGCTCGCGCAGGCCACCGGCGGTCGCCCGGACCTCGCCGTGTGGCACGGCCAGGTCACCGCGTCCGGCCGGCTGGAGCTGCTGCCGTTCCTGCGCGAGCAGGCCGTCAGCGCCACCGCCCACCGCTTCGGCACGCCGTCGACCCTCGTCGACGGCCTGCTGTCCTGACCGCTCGTCCGGTGCTGCGCGAGCGGGGGCGCAGCACCGGACGAGCTCTCCTTCCCCGCACGATCAAGCACCTGCGCGCCACTACCGGCACTGGTCGTGGCGGAGGACGGGGCGCCACCAGGGTCCGCCGGGCGACGTCCTCAGGAGCGCGCCGTCTCGGCTGCATGATCGTGCGAGGGGGTGGGGGCGTGGGCGCTCCAGCCGAGCTGTCGGGGTGCCGCCCCCTCCCGCCGCGCCTACGGTCGAGCGATGCCCCTCGAGTTCGGAACCACCGTCCCCTTCATCACGCTCAACGACGGCGTGCAGATCCCGCAGGTCGGCCTCGGCGTCTTCCAGGTCGCTCCCGAGAAGACCGACGAGACCGTGCTGGAGGCCCTGTCCGCCGGGTACCGCCACATCGACACCGCCGCCGGGTACCGCAACGAGGCCGGCGTCGGTGACGCGCTGCGCACAGCGCAGAGCAGCCTCGGCCTGACCCACGAGGACGTCTTCGTCACCACCAAGCTCGCCAACGCCGAGCGCGCCGGCGGCCGCGACGCCGCGCTCGCGGCCTTCGACGACTCGATGTCCAAGCTGCAGCTGGAGCGCCTCGACCTGTGGCTCATCCACTGGCCCGGCTCGGACCAGCAGACGTTCGTGGAGGTGTGGAAGACCTTCGCCGAGCTCAAGGAGGCCGGCCGCATCCGCTCCATCGGCGTCTCCAACTTCCAGAAGACCCACCTGCGGGCGCTCTTCGACGAGACCGGCGTGGTGCCCTCGGTGAACCAGGTGGAGCTGCACCCGTGGATGCAGCAGGAGGACCTGCGCGCCTTCCACGCCGAGCACGGCATCGCCACCGAGGCGTGGAGCCCGATCGGCCAGGGCGGTGACCTGCTCGCCGACGAGACCATCGGCACGATCGCCGCCGCGCACGGCAAGGAGCCCGCCCAGGTGGTGCTGCGCTGGCACCTGCAGCTGGGGAACATCGTCATCCCGAAGTCGGTGACGCCCTCGCGCATCCGCTCCAACATCGACCTCTTCGGCTTCGAGCTGACCGACGACGACATGGCCGCCATCGCCGGGCTCGAGCGCGGCCAGCGCCTCGGCCCGGACCCCGACGTCTTCGGCTGAGGCTCGAGAACGCCGTCCAGGACGCGCGGGACCCGCGCGTCCTGGACGGGTTCTGGGCCGCGGCGCTCGGCGCCGACATCGTCAGCGCGGCGGGCCTGCGCTCGACGACGTCGGACAGGGCGACGACGGCCCCTGGACCGTCTTCGCCGACCCGTCGGGCGACGAGCTCTGCGTGCTGCCTCCCTCGCCGCCGTCCTGAGGCGGCCCCAGGCCCTCCGTGGGTGCAGAAGACGCCCCGTGGATGCAGAAGACGCCCCATCGGTCTGGCCGATGGGGCGTCTTCTGCACGGAAGGGGCGTCTTCTGCGCCCGGCGGGGCGTCAGTGCCCGGCGGCCTTCGCGCCGCGCCGCGGCAGGACGTGCATGACCGCCACCACCACCGCGCCGACCACGACGCCCACCAGCGCTGAGAACGCCGTGTTGGTCAGCCACCCGAGCACACCCCCCAGCGCGCCGGTCGCTGCGGCGACGGCCTCCTCGGCGTGGTGCACCAGGCCGTACGGGCCGTGCCACCCGAGCTCGTCGGTGCCCACGAGCAGGATGTGGCCGCCCACCCAGAGCATCGCCACCACCCCCACGGTGGACAGCGTCGACAGCACCACCGGCATCGCCTTGACGAGCCCGCGCCCGAGCGCCGCCACCCCGCTCGAGCTGCGCTTCGACAGCGCGAGGCCGATGTCGTCCATCTTCACGATGAGCCCGACCGCGCCGTACACGAGCACGGTGATGAACACCGCGACGACGGCGAGGATGACCGCCCGCTCCCACAGGGGCTCCGCGGCGACCTCGTCGAGCGCGATGACCATGATCTCTGCGGAGAGGATGAGGTCGGTGCGCACCGCGGAGGAGACGATCTTCTTCTCGCGCTCGGCCGGGTCCAGCGCGGCGGCCTCGTCGTCGTCCTGCGCCGCGGCGCCGTGGTCACCGTGCGCGCCGGCACCGCGCCTCTCCTGGACCTTCTCCCAGACCTTCTCCGCGCCCTCGTAGGACAGGTAGAGCCCGCCCAGCATGAGGATCGGCGTGAGCAGCCAGGGCAGGAACGCGCTCAGCAGCAGCGCCACCGGCAGGATGATGAGCAGCTTGTTGCGCAGGGAGCCCTTGGTGATGCGCCAGATGATCGACAGCTCGCGCTGCGGCTCGATGCCCTGCACGTAGCGGGGCGTGACGGCGGCGTCGTCCACCACCACTCCGGCCGCCTTGGCGCTGGCGCGGCCGGTGGCGGCGGCGACGTCGTCCAGCGAGGCCGCTGACATCCGCACCAGCGCGGCGACGTCGTCCAGCAGCGCGAACAGCCCGCCGCTCACCGCAGCACCCCCGCGGCCGGCATGCGGGTCACGGGCGCTGTCACGGGCGTGGGAGCGGGAGGCCGGAGCACGAGCGCGAGCCTAGGGCTGAGAGGAACCTGGGCGCAGGCTCCGCGCGTGCAGCTCCCGCACGCGGTCTGCCAGCTGCGGCGCCGGACCGTCCACCACCGCACCCGGCAGCACCGCGGACACCGGCA
Source organism: Quadrisphaera sp. RL12-1S (assembly GCF_014270065.1). Lineage (NCBI taxonomy): Bacteria > Bacillati > Actinomycetota > Actinomycetes > Kineosporiales > Kineosporiaceae > Quadrisphaera > Quadrisphaera oryzae. Next base: position 200,629 of record NZ_JACNME010000002.1, read on the forward strand.
GCGGGACCACCGCGGACGGGGGTGCCCCCAGCTCCCGCTGCCAGGCCAGCAGCTGGGCGGTGGTGGTGGCGACGACGATGCGCCCCAACCCGGCCCACCCGTGCGCCGCCGAGCACATCGGGCAGTGCTCCCCGGACGTGTACGCCGTGGTCGTCGCGCGCTCCTCGGTCGGCACGTGCGCTCCGGCCCACTGCGCCAGCGCCAGCTCCGGGTGGCGCGTGCCGTCCCCACCGCCCACGCGGTTGCGGTCCTCGAACAGCACCTCCCCGCTCGCGCTCACCAGCAGCGACCCGAACGGCTCGTCGCCCGCGTCGACGGCCTCCTCGGCGAGGTCCACGCAGCGGGTCAGGTGCGCGAGGTCGCGCTCGTCCAGGGGCACCCCGCCGAGCCTGCCAGCCACCCGGCCGACGCGCTCCGCCAGACTGGCCGCCCCCGACGAGCTGGAGGCCCCCCTTGGACGACGACGCCCGCCGCAGCGCCCAGCCCGACCCGCAGTCCGCCCGGCACGACAGCGCGTCCCGGTACGTCGACGCGGTCCCCCAGAGCGTCGACGGCTTCCTCACCACCGCCGCCGGGGGCACCGACCTGAGCCGCCCGTTCCCCGACCGCCCCCCGCTCGCGCCGCGGTCCGCGTGGAGCGTCGTGGCGCCGCTGCTGCTCGTGGTGGTCGCCGGAGCCGGCTACCTGGGGTGGCGGGCCCTCTCGTGACGTCGACCGGCGCCCGGCCGCTGGTGGCGGTGGTGACCACCGGCGGCACCATCGCCAGCACCACCGGGGACGACGGCGTCAGCCGCCCCACGCTCTCCGGCGACGGCGTCCTCGGTGACACCGCCCAGCGCGCCGGGGTGGCGGTGCGCGTGGTGGAGGCGCTGCGGGTCGACTCCTCCACCACCACCCTCGCGCAGGCCGAGCGGGTGCGGGCCGCCGTGGCCGAGGCGCTCACCGACCCGGCGGTGGCCGGCGCGGTGGTCGTCCACGGCACGGACTCCCTGGAGGAGACGGGGTACCTGCTCGACCTCCACCACGACGACGAGCGCCCCGTGGTGCTCACCGGCTCCCAGCGCACCGCCGACGCCCCGGCCTCCGACGCCCCCGCCAACCTCCTCGCCGCGCTGGCCGCCGCCGCGGACCCGGTCCACCGCGGCGCCGGTGTGCTGGTGGCCTTCGGCGGCGCGCTGCTGCCGGTGGCGGGCACCACCAAGCGCCACACCACCGACCTCGCCGCCTTCGTCCCGCCCGCCGTGCCGCTGCCCCGCCCCGCTCCGCTGCCCCTGCCGCTCGCCGCGGAGCAGGAGCCCTGGCCGCGGGTGGACGTCGTCGCCGTCGTCCCCGGGGACGACGGCGCCCTGCTGGACGCCGCCCTCGCGCTGGGAGCGCGCGGCGTGGTGCTGCAGGCGCTCGGCTCGGGCAACGCCACGGCCGCGGTGGTGGCGGCCGTGCGCCGCGCCACCGACGCGGGGGTGCCGGTGGTCCTCACCACCCGCGTGCCCGACGGGCCCGTGGTGCCCTCCTACGGCGACGGCGGGGGCGGGGCCGACCTCGTGGCCGCCGGAGCCGTGCCGTCGGGCCTGCTGCGCGCCGGGCAGGCGCGGGTGCTGCTGGCGGTGCTGCTGCGCTCCTCGGGGACCACGGCGCCCGGCGGCACCGACGTGCGCGCGTTGGTGGCGGAGCAGCTCCGCCTCAGGAGCGGGCCCGCGGCGACCTGACGCGTTCGGCTGATCACCGGCGCGGCCCCTGGTGCCGGGGCGGTCGCCTGCGCCACGATGCGCGGCGCAGCACCGTCCACGCGTCCTCACACCCGGGGAGATCCCATGTCCCAGCAGCCGGCCCAGTACGGGTACCAGAACGCGCCCGTCCAGCGCCCCACCGAGACCATGGCGATCCTGGCCATCATCTTCGCCTTCGTCTTCCCGGTTCTCGGCATCGTCTTCGGCGTCATCGGGCGCAAGAACATCGCCCGCAACGGCAACAACGGCCGCGGCCTCGCGACCGCGGGCATGTGGCTGGGCATCGTGTTCACCGTGCTCACGCTCGTCTACATCGTCGTCGTGGTGGCCATCGTGGCCAGCAGCGGCATGCAGACCGCTCCCTGACGCCTCACCCCCGTCCGGTCCGGAACGGACCGTCCCAGCCGCCGTCCGCGTCGTCGCCCTGCGACCTCGCGGGCGGCGGCTGCCGCGTGCGGGCCCCGAACAGCTCCGCCAGCTGCCCGGCCACCTCCGGCGGCAGGCCGGGCAGCTCCAGGCGCGTGCCGTCGGCGAGCACGGCCGTCGGCCACCACGCGAAGCGCCGCGCCGGTTCCACCGCCGCCACCTCGTGCCACCCCACCCGCCGCCGGCGGCGGCCCGAGGCCACCTCGACCCCCTCGGCGTCGAGCACCGTGCGGGCCTCGCCGGAGCGGACCCACCGCACCAGCAGGTAGCCGCCCCCCGTCACGAGCAGGGCCTCCCACGGCACCCCGCCCAGCCCGTCGCCCGGCAGCAGCGCACCCGCCAGGCCGGTGCCGTCCACCACCAGCGCCCGCACCAGCACCCCCAGGACGACGACGGCGACGAGCCCGCCCAGCAGCCACCGCGCCGCCGGAGGCAGCGCCGCCACCGCGGGCCGGGTCTCGGTGCTGTCGGGGTGGACATCGGGGTGGACGCCGTAGCGCCCGCTCAGCGCGTCCAGACGGGCGGCGCGGTCGTCGTCGTCCACCGGCTGATCATGGCCGGGGACGGGACCGGTCCGCCACCACCGGGATGGGCCGGACGTGGGAACCGGGCGTCCTCGCGCGGTGGACGCTCGAGTTCTGCGCCCAGGTGTCGATGCCAGGGGTGCGGGACCGACGGACGCGGTCCCGAGCACCACCGAGAGGACCACGATGAGGTTCGACGTCCGCCGGGTCCCCCAGGACCGGGCGCACCACCAGCCCGACCAGCCCGACCAGCCCGACCAGCGGGCTGCGGCGTGAGCGCCGAGGCCGTGCCGCTCTCACTGGTCCCTCCCGCCGGGCGGGCCGCACCCGCCCAGGAGCGCCTGGTGATGCGTTCCCTGCTCGACGCCGGGCTCGCCGCGTCCGACCCGCTGCTCGTGGTGGAGGTGCCCACCGGGCCGCGCCGCGGCCGGCGGGCCTCCGCGGTCCCGCTGGAGCAGGCGCGCGTGCTGTGGGCCAACCGCTCCTGCCACGACCTGCTGCGCACGGGGGCCGGTGAGCTGCTGGGCCGGCCGGTGGTGCGGCTGCTCGCCCCGCTGACCCCCGACCAGCTGCAGCCGCTCGTGCTGCGCCGCGGTCGTCCCGCGCGCGCCCACGTGGAGGTGCTCACCGCGGACGGTGCGCTGGTGCCGGTGCTGCTGCAGGCGCTGCCAGCCTCGACGGGGCGGACCTGGGCGATCTCCCTGACCCCGGTCGGCACGCCCGCCGAGCGCGCCGCCCAGCAGCGCGCCGGCGCGCAGGAGCGCCGCTTCGCCGCGCTGGTGGAGCACAGCCCGGTCGCCACGATCATCTCCGAGGCGGGCCTGCGCCTCGCGCACGTCAACGACGCCTTCTGCGACCTGCTCGGCGAGGTGCAGGCGGAGCTGCTGGGCACCGCGTGGATCGACCGCGTGGCCCCCGACGACCTGCCCGCCGTGCTGGAGTGCGTGGAGCGAGCCCTGGGCGGCGCGCCCGCCGCCGCCGAGGTGCGCCTGGTGCGCAGCGACGGCCAGCACCGATGGGTCAACCTGCGGCTGTCGCCGACCTCCAGCCCCGGCCACGGCGCCGGCTTCGTGGGCACCGCCGAGGACTTCACCGACCGGCGCGCCTTCGAGGAGCAGCTGGCCCACCAGGCCCGCCACGACGCGCTCACCGGCCTGCCCAACCGCACCGCGCTCGTGGAGTCCATGGCCCGCCGCCTCACCGCCGGCGGCCCGGACGCCTCGCCCATGACGTGCGTCTTCCTCGACCTCGACAACTTCAAGGTCATCAACGACAGCCTCGGGCACGACGCCGGGGACCGGCTGCTGGTGGCCGTCGCCGAGCGGCTGCGCTCGGTGGTCCGCGCCGGTGACCTCGTCTCCCGCTGGGGCGGCGACGAGTTCGTGGTGGTCTGCGACGGCGTCCCCGACGAGCCCACGGCCCTGGACGTGGGGGAGCAGCTGCTGGACCGGCTCCGCGAGGGCGTGGAGCTGGACGGCGTGCGCCTCGACGTGGCCGCCAGCGTGGGGGTCACGCGCGCCACCAGCCGCCACCGCACCCCCGACGACGTCCTGGCCGACTGCGACATCGCCATGTACCGCGCCAAGCGCGCCGGCCGCGACCGCGTCGCCCTGTGCGACGAGGCCGCCCGCGCCCTGGCCCACGAGGCGCTCGTGCTCACCCTCGAGCTGCGCGAGGCGCTCGCGGCCAAGCACCTCACCGTCGAGTACCAGCCGGTGCTGGACTCCGCCGACGCCGGTGACGGCCCGGAGCGCTGCGCGCTGCCCGCCGTGGAGGCCCTGGTGCGCTGGCGCCACCCGCAGCGGGGCCTGGTGCCGCCGGACCTGCTGGTGGAGACCGCGGAGGCCAACGGCCTCATCGACGCGGTCGGGCTGTTCGTGCTGCGGGAGGCCTGCGAGCAGGCGCTGCGCTGGGACGTCGAGCTGGGGGACCTCGCGCCGCGCGCGGTCAACGTCAACCTCTCGGCCATCCAGCTGTGCTCCCCGCACCTCGTCGACGACGTCGCCCGCGTGCTCGCGCAGACCGGCCTGCCGCCGGAGCGCCTGTGCCTGGAGGTCACCGAGACCGCCCTCATGGCCGACGGCGACGCCGCCAGCGCCCGCCTGCTGCGCCTGCGCGGCATGGGCGTGCGGATCGCCCTGGACGACTTCGGCACCGGGTACTCCTCCCTCGCGCGCCTGCGCACCCTGCCGCTGGACTCCCTCAAGGTGGACCGGTCGTTCGTGGTCGAGCTGTCCCAGGGCCACCCGCAGGTGGCGTCCGCCGTCATCGGGCTGGCCCGCAGCCTGGGCCTGGTGGCGGTGGCGGAGGGCGTGGAGAGCCGCGAGCAGGCGGCGGCGCTGCAGGCGCTGGGGGCCCAGCAGGTGCAGGGCTGGCTGTACGCCCGGGCGATGGCCCCGGCGGACCTCGTGGCGTGGCGACGCGGCGAGCTGCGTCAGCCGTCCCAGGAGCAGCGGGGCACCTGACCCGCCGCCTCCTCGGCGAGCTGCGCGGCGCGAGCGCGGGAGGCGTTGGCGGACGGCCACCCCTCGTCGTCGTCCTGCGCGGCGGAGAGGGTGCCAGTGAGCTGCGCCAGCACACACGGTCCGTCCGGCCCGAGGGCGCCCGGGTCGTCGCGCAGGGCCCCGGCGACGGCGGGGACCGCGTCTGCCGAGAGCGTGGCGAGGTACCGGGTGTCCGCGTCGGAGCGGGCCAGCTGCGCCCGGGCGACGGCGGCGTCGGGGTCCGCCGCGGTCAGCCCGAGCAGGCACGCGGCGGCCACGGCCACCGCCGCGTGCGGCACCCACGGCTGACGGCGACGCCGCTGCCAGCGCGCGCCCGCCACGAGCAGCAGCACGAGCAGCCCGGCGAGGCCCGCGCAGACAGCGGCGACGCCGATCCGCAGCCGCGTGAGGCCGTAGGCGTCCACGTAGGCGCGCAGGTCGGCCGCGGCCGCGGCGTCCAGCCCCAGGGACAGCACGCACAGCAGCGCCAGCGCGGCGCGGACCCCGGGCGCCATGCCCGTCCACCGCACCGCCAGGGCGACGACGACGAGCACCAGCGCCGTGGCCGCCACCAGCTGCGCGAACCCCGCGTGCACCTGACCGGCGAGGGTGGCGCCGGGGGTCTCGGCCACCTCCGGGGCCGTCGCGCGGACCACGAGGAACGCGGTGAACAGCGCGTCGAGCGCGACCAGCGGCAGCAGCTGCTCCACCCGGCGGGTCAGCGCCGGGCGCGGGCGCCGGCCCGCCCGAGCGGGGGCGGGGGTGTCCTCGGACGCGGTGCGCAGCACCGCCGCGAGGGCCACGGCCGCCAGGGCGAAGACCACCGCGCGCCCCACCACGAGGTCCGGTCGGGAGCCCATGAGCGCCTCGGTCGCGGTCGAGAGCGCCTCGGCCAGCCAGGCGGCGCTGGAGCCGGTGAGCCGGTCCAGCAGGTCGGCGAACCGGGCGTCGGCGCCGGCCAGCAGCGGCACGAACACCACCAGCAGCACCGCCGTCAGCGCCGCGGCGCGCAGCGACGGCACCAGCCACGGCCAGCGCCCGCCTGCCCGTCGGGGGCGGCCGGCGCGCCGCAGCACCACGCGGCGCGCGCCGCGGACCACCCACCCGGTGCCGGAGCCCACGCGCGCCAGCGGGCGCAGCGGGGCGAGCAGCACGGCGCGCCACGCGCGCTCGGCGCCGGGTGCCAGCGCGACCGCCCCCAGCGCCAGCGCCGCGACCAGGTCGAGGGCCACGAGCCACCCGGCGTCGCGCAGCGCCGCCGCGCTCGCGAGCAGCACCGCGGCGCTCCCGTGCACCAGCTGCCAGCCGCGCGGCCCTCGGTGCGGTCCTCGGTGCGGCCCGACCGGCCGCTGCACCACGACGACGGCGAGGGCCACCGCCACCGCGAGCACCGCGACGCCGAGCCCGGCGCGCTCGCCGACGAGCACCCGGGCGGCCAGCGCCGCCACCGCGGCCACGGCCACGAGGGCGCGGGCCGGCGCGGCGGGGGCGTGCGGGAGCAGCTCGCGGCTCAGGGGCCGCTCAGGGGCGGGTGCAGACACGGTCGGACCTCCTGGGGGCAGGCATGACGGGGTTGACGGGTGGCGTGGTGCCCAGTGGGTGCTCTGCTGCCCGGGGCCGGGCCCCTGACCCGGGCACACGCCCACCCAGCGGACACCAGCGCACCCGGGGGGCGCGGGTGGCTCAGGCGGGCAGGGTGACGACCACGCGGCAGCCGCCACCGGGCTGCAGGTCGGGGAGCGGGTCGGCGATGCGCACGGTCCCGCCGTGCAGGTCCACCACCCACCGCACGATCGCCAGCCCCAGCCCGCTGCCGCCGGTCTGCCCCGCCGAGCGGGCGCGGGAGGTGTCGGTGCGGGCGAACCTGTCGAAGACGCGCTCGCGGTCGGCTGCGTCCACGCCGGGGCCGGCGTCGAGCACCTCCAGCACGACCCCGGCGGGGGAGCTCCGCCCGGTGACGCGGACGGCCGATCCCGCGGGGGAGTGGCGGGTGGCGTTGTCGAGGAGGTTGGCGAGCACCTGCGCCAGGCGCTCGGGGTCGGCGTCCAGCTCCACCTCGGGGGCGCTGACGACGACGGCGACGTCGCGGCCCAGCGCCGAGCACTGCGCCCGCGCCTCCGCGGCGGCGGTCTCGAGCAGGTCGCGGACCAGCACGCGGCGGCGGTGCAGGGGCACCTCGCCGGCCTCGAGGCGCGACAGGTCCAGCAGCTGCGCCACGAGGCGGGACAGGCGCTGGGTCTGGGCGAGGGCCACCTCGAGGGCCGCCGGGTCGGGCTCGGTGACGCCGTCGGCGAGGTTCTCCAGCTGCGCCTGCAGCGCGGTGAGCGGGGTGCGCAGCTCGTGGCTGGCGTCGGCCACGAGGCGCCGGCGCTGGGCGTCGGTGCGCTCCAGCTCGGCGGCCATGGAGTTGAAGGCCGCCGCCAGCTGGCCGACCTCGTCGCGCCCGGCGGCGGTGACCCTCACGCCGTGCTCGCCGCGCGCCATGCGTCCGGCGGCCGCGGCCATCTCCCGCAGCGGGGCGGTGACGCCGCGCGCCAGCAGCTGGATCACCACCACGGCGATGACCACGGCGATGACGAGGGAGTAGCGCATGCGGAACCCCTGCAGCAGCAGGAACGCCCCGCCGGCCAGGCCCGCCACCACCGACCCGAGCACCACCACCCCGAGCTTGGCCTTGATGGAGGTCATCCACGCCAGGGGCGCCGCCAGTGGGCTCGTCATGCCGGGGTGACCGGGAGCGCGCCGGCGTAGCCGACGCCGTGGACGGTGCGGACCACGTCGTCGCCGAGCTTGCGGCGCAGGGCCGCGACGTGGCTGTCGACGGTGCGCGTGGTGGTCGTCGACTCGGCCCGGCTGACGGCGAGGTCGCGCCAGCCCCAGACGTCGGTGAGCAGCTGCTCGCGGGAGATGACGGCGCCGGGGCGCTCGGCCAGGCGCACCAGCAGGTCGAACTCGGTGGGCGTCAGGTGCACGGCCCCACCGCCGCGGTGGACCAGGCGGGACTCCACGTCCACGGTGACGTCCCCCAGGCGCAGCGCGACCGGAGCCGGGTCGGGGACCGGGGCGGGGGCGGTGGTGCGGGCGGCCCGGCGCAGCAGCGCGGCCGCGCGCGCCGACAGCTCGCGGGGGCTGAACGGCTTGGTGAGGTAGTCGTCGGCGCCCAGGCGCAGGCCGAGCACGAGGTCGGCCTCGTCGTCGCGGGCGGTGAGCATGAGCACCGCGGCGTGCAGCGGGTCGGGCCCGGACTGGATGCGCCGGCACACCTCGTAGCCGTCGAAGCCGGGGAGCATGAGGTCCAGCACCACCAGGTCGGGGCGCACGCTCCGGCACAGCGCGACCCCGGAGGGACCGTCACCGGCGAGGGTCACGTCGTGGCCGTCCGCGCGCAGGCGCGCGGCGACGGCGCCGGCGATGGCGGGCTCGTCCTCGACCACCACCACCTGCGCGCGGCGTGCGCCCGGCGGGGTCTGCTGCGTCATGACCACGCCCCGAAGGCTAGGGAGGCCGGCGCCCCCGGTGGCGGACGTCCTGTGCCGGACGTGTGGAGGTCCTGTGGAGACCCCCCTCCGTGATCATGGGCGTCGTGCGCACCACCCTTCCCGCCCCGAGGATGATCGACGAGGTGGAGCAGCATCCCCGCCTCGACGCACCGCGCGTGCTCGTCGTCGTCACCGTCGGGTGGGCGCTGCTCGCCGTCGTCGCCTGCGTCGCCCTCCCCCTCGTCACGGTGCACCGGGGCGCGACGGGGGAGCAGCCGATGGTCCCGCTGGTGACCTCCTACGGGCTGAGCGGCTTGCCGCCGGGTGGTCTGCTCCTCGTCGCAGCCCTGGTCACCGGTCTGCTGCTGCGGCGGGGGCGAGCGGTCCAGCTGGAGCGCTGGAGGGTGGTCGCGGTGTCGGTGTGGTCCGGTGCGGTGCTGGTCTGCTGCCTGGCGGGCTCGCTCCTGTCGCCGCGCGGCGGGCTGGTCCTCCTGCCGTTCGGTCTCCTGGTCGTCGCCACCGCGGCGGTCGCGTGGTCCTCGCGCTCCGCGAGGATGCGGGGGTGACCGCCCCCACCTCGTCCGCCAGCTACGACGTCGACGCCCTGCGCTCCCGGTTCCCCTCCCTCGACCCGGCCGGTCCCGGTGGCGGGTGGGCGCTGTTCGACGCCCCCGGCGGCACGCAGACCCCGCGCGAGGTTGGCGAGGCGATGGCGGCAGCGCTGACCGGCCCGCTGTCCAACCGCGGGGCCGCGTCCCCGTCGCAGCAGCTCGCCGAGCGCGCCGTGGTGGACTTCCGCGCCGCGGTCGCGGACCTGCTGGACGCCGACCCCCGCGGCGTCGTCCACGGCCGCAGCGCCACCGCGCTCACCTACGACCTGTCCCGGGCGATGGCCCGCACGTGGCAGCCCGGTGACGAGGTGGTGCTGTCCCGCCTCGACCACGACGCGAACGTCCGCCCCTGGGCGCAGGCCGCCGAGCGCGCGGGCGCGGTGGTGCGCTGGATCGACCTCGACGCCGCGACGGGCGAGCTGCGCGTGGACCAGCTGGGCGAGCTGCTCAGCGACCGCACCCGCCTGGTCTCGGTCACCGGCGCGTCCAACCTCCTCGGCACCCGCCCGCCGCTGCGGCGCATCGCCGACGCCGCCCACGCCGTCGGCGCGCTGCTGTGGGTGGACGGCGTGCACGCCACCGCCCACGAGCTGCCGTCCCTGCGGACCAGCGGCGCGGACGTCTGGGTGTGCTCGCCGTACAAGTTCCTCGGCCCGCACTGCGGCGTGCTCGCCGCCGACCCGGCGCTGCTGGAGACCCTGCACCCGGACAAGCTGGTCCCGTCCACCGATGCCGTCCCGGAGCGCTTCGAGCTGGGCACCCTGCCGTACGAGCAGCTCGCCGGGGTGACCGCGGCCGTCGACGTGCTCGCCGGGCTCGTCTCCGCGTCGTCGTCGGCGCAGGGGAGCCGGCGCGAGCGGCTCGCCGCCTCCTTCGCCGCCGCCGAGGCCCACGAGGACCGCCTGCGCCACCGCCTCGAGGAGGGGCTGGCAGAGCTCGCCGAGCGCGGCGCCGTGGTCGTGCACTCCCGCGCCGCCGACCGCACGCCCACGCTGTACTTCTCCACCCCCGGCCGCGACGCCGCCGCCGTGTCCGCGGCGCTCGCGGAGCACCGGGTGCTCGCGCCGGCCGGGTGGTTCTACGCCGAGGAGCCGTACCGCGCGCTGCAGCGGGCGGCCGCCCTCGACGGTCCCGGCATCCGCGTGGGGACCGCGCCCTACACCTCCGACGACGACGTCACCCGCCTCCTCGACGCCCTCCGCTCCGCCCTCTGACCCCCCCACCCCACCGTGATCATGGACTTCGGAAGCACTTTCCACTGCGGAAACTGCTTCGGAAGTCCATGATCACGGCAGGGGGGCAGCGGGGGAGCGGCGGGGCCAGCGCTGCTGGACCAGCAGCACGCTGACCACCACCACGAGCGCGCCGACCGGCTCGTTCCAGGTGACCCGCTCGCCCAGCACCGCCACCCCCGCCAGCACGCCCACCAGCGGCGTCAGGTACGTGACGCTCGAGGCCGCCAGCGACCCCCACTCCACCAGCACGAACGTGCTCCACACGTACGCCAGCCCGGTGCCGAGAACCCCGAGCGCGACCAGCGCCAGCACCGGTGCGGCGCCCGGGGCGCCGACGCCGCCGGAGATCAGCCGCGGCACCAGCACCGGGGAGAGCAGCAGCCCGAGCACCGCCGCCGACCCCACCTGCCCCGCGGCGACCGCCAGCGGCCCGTGCCCGTGCCGCCCGGTGACGAAGCGCCGCATCCACGCGAACCCCGTGCCGTAGCAGGCCGTGGCCCCGAGGCAGGCGAGCTGCGCGGGCACCGACGCCGCGAAGGACGCGTCGGCCACCACCCGCCACAGCCCCAGGACGACGGCGACGCCGACCACCCCCAGCGCCACCCCCGCCACCTGCCCGCGCGTCAACCGCTCACCGCGGCCGGCGGTCCGCGAGGCGGCGGTCACCGCCAGCGCGGTCCAGATCGGGGTGGTCGCGTTGAGGATCGCCGACAGCCCCGACGGCAGGTGCTCACCCGCCCAGGAGAACAGCAGGAACGGCGCCAGGCACAGCAGCACCCCCACCACCGCCAGGTGCGCCCACAGCCACCGCTCCCGCGGCCACCGGGTCCGGGAGAGGGCCATGAGGACGACGAGCGCCGCCGCCCCCAGCACGATCCGCCCGACGGCCACGCCGCCCACGGTGAAGCCCGAGCCCGAGCCCGAGCCCGACCCCGGACCCGGACCCGAACCCGAGCCACCGAGCGCCACCTTGATGAGCAGGAAGCTGCTGCCCCACGTGAGGGCCAGGGCGGCGTAGGCGGCCACCGCGCTCGCGCGCGGTCGGGTGGGGGAGGGGGTGGTGCTCACGGACGTCGAGTCTGCGCAGTGCAGGGCCGCCCGTCGAAGAAGCCGCGCCGCGATCCCATAAGGTCGTCTGATGGCGGTGACCCTCGCCCAGCTGCGCGCCCTCGACGCCGTGGAGCACCTCGGCTCCTTCTCGGCCGCGGCCGAGGCGCTGCGGGTGTCCCAGCCCGCGGTCTCCGGCACCGTGAAGGCGCTGGAGGCCGAGGTCGGGGGAGCGGTGCTCCACCGGCCCGCCGCCGGGCGGCCCCTGGCGCTGACCCCGCTGGGCGGGGCGCTGCTGCCGCACGCGCGCACGGCGCTGGCAGCCCTCGCCCGGCTGGACGCCGCGGCCGCCCAGCACCGCGGTGCGCCGCACGGGGCGCTGCGCCTCGCCGTCGTCCCCTCGGTCCGGGCCGGGCTGGTCCCCGACCTGCTGCGGCGCGCCGCCGAGGCGCTGCCGGCGGTCACCGTCGACGTGGTCGAGGGCGACGACCCGGAGATGCCCGACTGGCTCGACGCGGGCCTGGCCGACGTCGCCGTCCTCGTCGACCCCTCCCCGCGCGACCTCGGCCCGGGCGCCGTCGAGCTGCCCGGGGACCTGCTGCTGGCCGCGGTGCCGGCCGCGCACCCCCTCGCCGCCGGGCCGGTGGCGCACCTGCACGAGCTGGCGGCCGACCGGCTGCTCTCCAGCGGTGGCGGCTGCCAGGTGCAGCTGCGCGCCCTGCACCGCGCCGAGGGGCTGCCGTTCCGGCCGGTGGCCGAGGTGGCGGGCCTGCCGTCGCTGCTGTCGATGGTCGCCCGCGGCGACGGCGTGGCCGTGGTGCCCGAGCTGGCGGCGCCGCTGGTGCCCGACGGGGTGCGGCTGCTGCCCCTTCTGCCCGAGCTGCGCCGCCGCCTGGTGCTGACGGGACCCCCCGACAGCGCGCACCCGCTGGTCGAGCCGCTCCTCGCCGCCCTGCGGTGAGGCGGAGCCAGCGCGGGCCCAGCCGCGTCACAGCGCCGTCGCAGCGGACGCGGTGATCGTCGACGCCGTGCGCGCCCCGGGCCTGGCAGCGGCTGCCGTCGTCGTCCTGCTCGTGCTGGCGGGGTGCACGGGCACCGGGTCGAGCACGACGACGGGCGACGGCGTGCCCGGGGACCGCCGCCACGTGGTCGAGCCCACAGCACCGGCCACCACCTGCGCCACCGTCACGGCGCAGGTGGCCATGACCGGCCGCGAGGCCAGCCCCGCCGACGAGGCCGCCCCGCCCGACACGGGCCGGCTCCAGCAGGCCCTCGACCGGTGCGCGCAGCGGGGTGACGGTGTCGTCGCCGTCCGCCTCACCGCGGGCGCGAGCTCGTCGAGCTTCCTGTCCGGCCCGCTCACCGTGCGCCGCGGGGAGGTGCTGCTGCTCGACCCCGGCACCACCCTCGACGCCTCCCGCGACGCCGCCGACTACCAGGCCCCCGGCCAGCCGACCTGCGGCACCGTCGCTCGCGGCGGCGGCAGCAGCGGGTGCCGGCCGTTCATCACCCTCAGGGGCGGGGACGACGGGCTCGCGTCGACCCGGGCCGCCGACGGGACCCAGGGCCGGGTCGACGGCCGCGGTGACCTGCCCGTGCTCGGGACCACCACCAGCTGGTGGCAGCTCGCCGCCGCTGCGAAGGGCAGCGGCGAGCAGCAGCAGGTGCCGCGCCTCGTGGAGTCGGAGGACGCCGACGACGTCGTCCTCCACGACGTCGACCTGGTCGACTCACCCGGGTTCAACGTCTCCGACGAGGGCGGTGACGGGTTCACCGCGTGGGGCGTGCGCATCGACGAGCCCGCCACCGCCCGCAACACCGACGGCATCGACCCCGCGGGCGCCACCGACGTCACGATCACGGACAGCTGGATCGCCGACGGCGACGACGGCGTCGCCGTCAAGGGCGGCTCCGCGCCGTCGTCGCACATCACCGTCAGCGACGACCACTTCTACGGCACGCACGGCATCTCCCTCGGCTCGGAGACGACGGCGGGGATCAGCCACGTGCTCGTCGCCGACGACACCGTCAGCGGCACCGACCCGAGCGGCACCCCCAGCGCCGACAGCGCCGGCATCCGCATCAAGAGCGACCCGAAGGCCGGCGGGGTGGTCGACGACGTCGTCTACCGCGACGTCTGCGTGGCGGCGGTGAAGGCACCGATCGACGTCGACCCGCGCTACGGCGACCCCAGCGGCCCGAGCGAGAGCGGAGCGCACGTGCCGTGGTTCACCGGCATCGCCGTGGACGGGCTCACGGCGGTGGGCTCCCCGGCCGGGGCGACCTCCACCCTGGCCGGCTACGACGACGACCACCCGCTCGGGCTCACCCTCACCGGCGTCTCCGTGGACGCACCGCACGTGGTGGTCGCGCACGCGCACGTCACCGCCTCCGGCACGACGTTCGGCGGTGCGCCCCTGCCCGGCGCGGCCGGCGCGGCCGTCGCGCCGTCGTCGTCGTCCTCGGGAGCAGCACCCGCGTGCACGTTCCCCGCCTACCCGGCGCTGTGAGCCGCGGCTAGCGTGACGGGTGTGCCGCACCAGGGTGAGCCGCTGCGCCGGCTCGGCTTCCTCACCATCGGGACCTTCGCCGAGGACGACCCAGGCCCCGGGCACGAGGAGGTGCTGCGGGTCGTCGAGCTGGGCGAGCGCCTCGGGTTCGACTCCGCGTGGCTGCGCCACCGCCACCTGCAGCCCGGCATCTCCTCGCCGGTCGCGGTGCTCGCCGCCGCCACGCAGCGGACCACCCGCATCGAGCTGGGGACGGCGGTGACCCCGCTCGGCTGGGAGAACCCGCTGCGCGTCGCGGAGGACTGGGCCACGGTCGACGTGCTGTCCGGCGGCCGCCTCAACCCCGGCTTCTCCACCGGCACCCCGATGCGCTTCGACGACGTCCGCGGGGCGCTCTACCCCGACACCGCCGAGGTCGAGGACTTCACGCACCGCCGCGGCGAGCGCCTGCTCGCGCTGCTGCGCGGCGAGCCCGCCGGCACGCGGGGCACGCAGGGGATCGAGGTGTTCTCCGACCGGGTGCAGCCGCACTCGCCGGGCCTGGCGGCCCGCACGTGGTGCGGCGTGGGCAGCACCGGCTCAGCGCGCTGGGCGGGGGAGCAGGGGCTCAACCTGCTGCTCTCGTCGGTGGTGAGGGCCGAGGACGGCGTCGGCCAGCGCCCGGGCTCCTCGCCCGAGGAGGACCACGCGTGGGACTTCGGCGCGGTCCAGGCCGAGCACGTCGCTGCCTACCGCGCCGGCTGGGGCGAGCGCGCAGGAGCGGGGCGGGTCTCGCAGGGGCTGGTGGTCATCCCCACCGACTCCGCCACCCCCGCCCAGGTGGAGCGCTACCGCGACTACGCCGCCTCCCGCGACGCCCGCACCGCCAGGCCGCAGGGCCCCGCGCGGCTGCTGTTCGCCCGCGACCTCGTGGGCAGTTCCGCGCAGATCGCCGAGCGGCTGTGGGAGCACGCCGGCTTCCGCGCCGTCGACGAGGCGGTGTTCGCGCTGCCGTTCACGTTCGAGGCCGCCGACTACGAGCAGATCCTCACCGACCTCGCGGGCGCGCTCGGACCCGCGCTCGGCTGGGCCCCGTCGACGTCCCCGGCGTGACGCGGGCCACGGACCGCGCGCTCGCCGAGATGGGTCGTGTGCGGCAGAGTTCTGCCCGTGACTCGCGACGGGGCGACGACGCCCCCCGGTGACGGACGGGCGGAGTACGGCGACGTGCTCGCGCTGCTCGACAGGGCCGGCCTGGACGCCTCGCTGACGCACGATGGCGACGAGCTGCGCGCCATCGAGGTGGTCCTCGACGACGGGCAGGCGCTGGTCATCACCGAGGTCGACGGCTGCCTGGCGCCGCGGCGCGAGGAGCACCGCAGCTGGGGCGTCAGCCTGTACCCGGTGGGCGCCGAGCGCGGCGAGCCGGTCGCGTGGGACGGCGTCCCCGACGACGGCAGCCCGGAGGCGCTGATGCCGCTGGTCAGCGGGGTGCTGCTCGACACGATGCGAGGTCCCACCCCGCCTCTGCGGTGATCGTGGGGTGGTCAGCGGGGCAGGTGCGCCAGGCGCACGGCGCCGGTGCGCTCCGCCAGCCCGAGCAGCACCGCGGCCGTGGCGCGGGCCTCGGCACCTGACTGGTGCAGCGGGAAGCGCGGCAGCGCCAGCGCGGTGGAGACGTCGGGCAGCGCCCAGCTGGTGAGGTCCAGGGCCTTGCGGGCGATCGCCTCGGTGCAGTGCCACTCCCACGCCGGGGCGTCCACGCCCGCGACCTCGCACGCCTGCGCCAGGTGGGCGGCGTCCGCGGCAGCGTGGTGCGCCACCACCGGGAGGTCGCCGACGAAGGCGCTGACGGTCTCGAACAGCTCGGCGAACGGCTGCGCGTGGTAGATGTCGCCCAGCTGCAGGCGGTTGGCGGACATGCGGCGGTAGTCGGCCTCGCCGAGCTCGGCGGCCGGGTGGCACAGCGCCTCGTACTCGTCGACCACCACGCCGCCGCGCACCACGGCCAGGCCGACGGCGCAGACGGAGCCGGTGCGGCCGTTCCACGTCTCGACGTCGACGGCGACGAAGTCGAAGCCCGTCAGGTCGCGCCGCTGCCGCGGGACGACGGCGGTGCGCAGGGACTCGGCGGTGCTGCTCATCAGGGGTCGTCCTCTCGGTGCGGACAAGGTCGCTGGCTGGATCGGGGAGAGGTCACCGGTGGTTGAGCGGGTGACACCCGCCGCCATCCGTTCGCCGCAGTCCGCTACCCCGCCCGGCGCAGCCGGCTGCGAGCATCAGCGCGTGCTGCTCGCCGAGGTGGTCGCCGCGTCCGCGGACGTCGCCGCCACCCGCTCCCGCTCCGCCAAGGCCGCGCGCGTGGCGCAGGTCCTGCGCGCCGCCGCCCCCGCGGAGGTGCCCGTGGTGACCAGCTGGCTGGCGGGGGAGCCGCGCCAGCGCAAGCTCGGGGTCGGCTGGCGCACCCTCGCCGGCCGCCGGCAGGCCGCCCGGGAGGCTGCCGCCGCGGAGCAGGAGCGGTCGGCACCGGGGCTGCACGTGCTCGCTGTCGACGAGGCCCTCGACCGCCTGGCCACCACCTCCGGCCCCGGATCCGCCGCGCGGCGCGAGGCGCTGCTCGACCAGCTGTTCGCCGCCGCCGACGACGACGAGGGCGCCTTCCTCGTGCGCCTGCTCACGGGAGAGCTGCGCCAGGGGGCGCTGGAGGGCGTGGTGCTCGACGCGGTGGTGGCCGCCTCCGGCGCACCGGCCGCCCTGGTCCGCCGGGCGGCCATGCTGACCGGCAGCCTGCCCGCCACCGCGGGGGCGGCGCTGGCGGGGGGCAGCCCCGAGGCGGCGGTGGCGGCGCTGTCAGCGGTGGGGCTGGAGGTCGGCAGGCCCGTGCACCCCATGCTCGCCAGCCCCGGCGGCAGCGTCGCGGACGCGCTGGCGGACCTGGGCGCCGACGTCGTCGTCGAGCCCAAGCTGGACGGAGCCCGCATCCAGGTGCACCTCGACCGCACCGCCCCCGACCCGTCGCGGCGGGTGCGGGTGTGGACCCGCACGCTGCGGGAGATCACCGACGGGGTCCCGGAGATCGCCGCCGCCGCGCTCGCCCTGCCGTGCCGGTCCGCCGTGCTCGACGGGGAGACCCTGGCCCTGGACGACGACGGCCGGCCGCGCCGCTTCCAGGACACGATGAGCCGGTTCGGCAGCGCCCCCGGGACCCTTGACGACGACGACGACGACGCGTCGCGCGTGCTGCTCAGCCCGTTCTTCTTCGACCTGCTGCACCTGGACGGGTGCGACCTGCTCGACGAGCCCCTGGAGGCGAGGCTCGCGGCGCTGGACGGCCTGCTCGCCGCGCCCGAGCACGCGCCGCTGCGGATGCCCGGCGCGCGCCGGCCGGACCCCGGCGCCGCGCAGGCCGCGCTGGCGGCCGCGCTCGCGGCGGGGCACGAGGGCGTGGTGGTCAAGGAGCTCGCCTCGTCGTACGCCGCGGGCCGGCGGGGGAGGGCGTGGCAGAAGGTCAAGCCGGTGCACACCCTCGACCTCGTGGTGCTGGCCGCGGAGTGGGGGTCCGGCCGGCGCACCGGGAGCCTGTCCAACATCCACCTCGGCGCGCGGGACCCCGACGGCGGGCCACCGGTGATGGTCGGCAAGACCTTCAAGGGCATGACCGACGAGCTGCTGGCGTGGCAGACCGCCACCTTCGGGCAGCACGCGGTGGCCGAGCCCCGCTGGGGCGTGGTGCTGCGCCCGGAGCTGGTGGTGGAGGTGGCCCTGGACGGCGCGCAGCGCAGCAGCCGCTACCCGGGGGGTGTGGCGCTGCGCTTCGCGCGGGTGCTGCGCTACCGCCCCGACAAGACCGCGGCGGACGCCGACGACCTCGACGCTGTGCGCGCCCTGCTCTAGCCGGTCAGCCGGCCGGGGTGGCGGCGGGGGCGGCCGGGTCGGTGCCGACCGAGCCGGACTCGCCCGAGGTGCCCGACGTGCCCGACGTGCCGCTGCCCTGCTCCGCTCCGGAGCCGGAGGCGGGCGCCTTGGACGGGGCCTTGGAGGCGGCGGGGGCGGCCGCCGACCCGCCGCTGACGCCCGCGGCGTCGGCCGTGGCCGGCTCCGCGCTGGCCGAGGGGGCGGCGCTCGCCTTGGCGGTGGCCTTGGCGGTGGCGCTCGCCGCGGCGCTGGTGGCCGCCTTCTTGGTCTGGTCTGTGCTCGCCTGGGCGTCCTTGACGGCGGTCGTGGCGCCCTGCGTGGCGGTCTGGGCCTGCTGCGCGGTGGCGAGCTGCTGCTCCGCCGCCTGCTGCGCCTGCTGCGCCTGCTGCGCCTGCTGCGCGGTGGTCGCGGCGTTGCGCGCCGCCGTCAGCTCCGAGGCGTGGCCGCTGGCGCCGAGCAGGTACCCGACCATGCCGGTGAGCACGAGGGCCGCCGCCACCAGCAGCCACGTCAGCACCGGGGGGCGCTGGCGGCGGGGGGCCGGCTCGTCGTCGTGCAGCAGCTGCAGCTCACCGTCCGCGGGGTGCGGCAGCTCGTGGGGCATCGCGTACCGCGCGTCGGGGGGCATCGCGTACCGCGCGTCGTGGGGTGCCGGGCGGCGGGTGCTGCGGGGTGCGGCGGCGGGCAGCTGCTGGTAGCTGTCGTAGGCGTCGGCGCTGCCGTAGGAGTCGTAGCTGCCGTAGCTGCCGTAGGCGGTGTGCTGGGCGTGGTCGTCGTCGTCCCAGGAGCGCGCGGGGACCTGCTCCTCGACGTAGCCGTACCGGTGGGCGTGCGGCCGGTGGTCGAGCTGGTCGTCCTCGTCGAACCCGTGCGCGTCGGGTGCCTGCGGCGCGACCCAGCGGGTCTGCGCGACGGTGGGCGCCGGGGCGGGAGCCGGGGCCGAGGTCGCGGAGGGGCGCAGGTCGCGGCGGCGGGGCGCCGGTGCGGCCAGGGTCTCGGCGGCGGCCGCGGTGGGCGTGCCCTCCAGCCCGAGGTCCGCCCAGGATGGGAAGCGCGGAGTGGGCACGCGGCCCGGGGCGGGGCGCGCCTCCTCGACGAGGGCCGTCAGGTCGATCGCCCGCTCGCGTGCCACTGGTGCCTCCTGGTCGTCCACGGACGAAGGGTCTGTGTGGTTGGTGACGGTAGGTCGGCGGCCGCCGGGAACCGGGGCAGACACGCCGACCGGGCGTCGCCCGCGCCGCGCCGCCGGTGTGTCGGGCGCGACTCGCCGGGTTGGGTGCCGCGCCGCAGGTGCTGCGGGACGTCGGTGGCGGTGGCCAGGATCCCCGGTGTGGACGACCGCGCCCGGTTCCTCGAGCGAGCTCCCGCGCTGGGGCTGCCGGACTGGTGGCTCACCGCGGGCGCCCTGTTCCAGACGGTGTGGAACGGGCTCGACGGCCGAGACCCGGCCGCAGGCATCCGTGACGACGACCTCTTCTACGACGACGACGACGTGAGCTACGCCGCCGAGGACCGCGTGATCCAGGCGGCCGCTCGCCTGTTCGCAGACCTGGACGCCGTCGTCGAGGTCCGCAACGAGGCCCGGGTGCACCTCTGGTACGAGGAGCGCTTCGGCGTGCCGGCGGAGGCGTTCACCAGCGCCACTGACGCCGTGGACCACTTCGCCTCGACCACCTGCTGCTTCGCCGTCACGACGCTCGCCGGCGGAGGTCTGGAGGTGTACGCCCCGCACGGGTACGGCGACCTCTTCGCGCGCCGTGTGCGACCGATCCCCGTCATGGCGCCCCGCGCGGTCTACGAGGCCAAGGAGCGCCGGTGGCAGGCCGAGTGGCCGTCGCTGCGCGTGGACCCCTGGCCGGACCCGGCCTGACCCGCACGGGTCTCGCCCGCGCTCGGCGGCGCGTCGACGGTGCCAAGATCACCACCGTGCTCTGGTCGGTGCTGCTCGACGTCGCCCCCGCTGCGATCGGGGTGATGGTGGCGGTGGTCGTGCTGCGCCGAGGGCCGCAGCCCCGCTTCGGGCCGTGGGAGTCGCTGCGCCGGCAGCTCGCGCGGTACGGCACCTTCGGAGGGCGTGCCAGCCGCTCGGAGCTGTGGTGGCCCTGGCTCGTCATCCTCCTGCTCGACACCGTCCTCCACCTGGCGTCGTTCCCACTGGCTCACGGGGCCGCCCAGGTCGTCGACGTCGTCCGGTCAGTGATCGCGGCAGTGGTGCTCCTCCCGGGCTTCGCCGTCACCGCGCGCCGTCTGCACGACACCGGGCGGTCGGCGTGGTGGTGGCTGCTGGTGCTGACCGTCGTCGGCATCCCGTGGGTGCTCTGGTGGCTCACGCGCCCCTCGCAGGTCGGTCCCAACCCGTGGGGCCACGGACCCGGGACGTCCCTCCGCCTGCCCCGCACCGAGGGGCAGCCGCGCCCGTGGACGACCACCGGGCCGGCTCGGCTCGGGGTGCTGTGGAGCACGGTGACGCTGGCGGGAGCCCTCCTGTGGGGCGGGGGCGAGGTCGTGGAGTCGCTGTGGGGAGGCCGTGAGCCGTCGTCCTCGTGGAGCCTGCTCTCGGCCCTGGGATCCCTGCTCCTCCTCGGAGGGGTCGTGGGCCTGCGAGGTGCTCCGCTGTTCGGCCGGGCGGGGGCGGACCCGCGGGCCACTGCTCCAGCGGCCCCGCCGGCGACCTGAGGCCGAAGGCAGTGCTCGCTGGTCGTGCTGCGAAATGGTTGGCCGGAGGCGTTGCTCTCCTGTGACGATCGCACCCGCTGACGTGACGCGAAGGGGTGGAGGTGGCGGCGGTGGGCGTGGCGGTGGTCCTCTGCGTGGACGAGCTCCCCAGCCCGCGTCACCGCTCCGTGAAGCGCCGCCGACGCGAGACCCGCACGGAGATCCGCCGACGCAACCAGGCGCCGTCACGGGTCGTGGACCGCCTCGACGACGAGGAGGCGTTGTCGCACTTCCTGGGGGACCCCAACCGCCACGGGCAACCGCTGCTCTCGCGCTGGGCGCCGTTCGGGCGCTGCTGGGTGATCCCGTCGGACGAGGTCTCGGCGATCGCCGTCGAGGTGGGGCGGGCCCTCGTCGCCGCCGAGTCCGGCAGCGATGAGGCGCTCATGCTCGAGCAGCTCCTGGGCCTGGCCCGGCGTGCTGCCGCCGAGGACCTCGTGATGCGCGTCTACCCGGACTAGGCGCTCGGCCCCGGACGGCGATCGGTCCGGCTGTCACCAGGTGAGCCAAGCCATGCCTCCGGGGACGGCCACCACGTCGTCGTCGGTCGGTTCGACGACCACCTCGAGCGCAGGTTCCTCGGACTGCCAGAACCCCTCGGCGTCGACGTCGGATCTGGAGGTCTCGAGCAGATCGTCGTGCCACAGCGAACACGTGCTCCCGGACGCCGCCTGGCCTCCTAGCGTTCGACCATGACCGCACCAGCCACCCGTCCGGAGCGTCCGGGCTGGGACCACTGGGAGCTCCTGCCCGGCCTGCACCACCTGCGGTGCGGGCACAGCAACGCCTACCTGTGGTGGCCCCGGACTCCCGCGGAGGGCGGGGCCACCCTCATCGACACCGGTCCGGTCGGCACCTTCCCCCGCCTGCTCCAGACGCTGGCGGAGCTCGACGTCACCGACACCGCGCTCCAGCGCGTGGTGCTGACCCACTTTCACGACGACCACACCGGTGCAGCCGCCGAGGTCGCCGAGTGGAGCGGTGCCGAGGTGGTCGCCGGCCGGGCCGACGCCGACGTGGTCCGCGGTCTCACGACCGGACCGGTCCCGGTGCTGACTGCGGCGGAGCAGCAGCTGTTCGCGGCCGTGACCGCCGCTGCCGGCGCCGGGCCGGTCCCTCGGCCCGAGCCGTGCCGGGTGGACCGGGAGGTGGAGGACGGTGACGTGCTGGACCTCGCCGGAGGAGCCAGGGTCCTCGCGCTGCCCGGGCACACGCCCGGCAGCATCGCGCTGCACCTGCCGCGGCTGCGGGCGGTGCTGACCGGGGACACCGCGGCCGAGCACGACGGCGTCGTCGTCCTCGGTCCCTTCGGGCTGGACCGTGCGCAGGTCCGGTCGGACCTGCGGCGCCTGGGTGCGCTCGACGTCGAGGTGGCCTGCTTCGGGCACGGCGAGCCGGTGCTCACCGGAGCCGCCCGGGCGGTGGCGCAGGCCGGCGACCCCTTCGCCTGACGGTGGTCCGCAGTCCGGCCGCTCGATCCGCGTCCCCGTGCAGCGGCTCCACGACCCACCTCCGCGTGGTGGTGACGCACGCGGCGACCAGCCCGAGCAGCACCACCTGGAGGAGCGCAGCGACCCCTGGGCCGTCGTCGGTGTCGCTGAGGACGAACGTCAGCGCCAGCACCGTCACGGCGGCAGGCCATGCGAAGAGCAGCCCCAGCACGAGGCCCCTGCGCCGCGGCGCCCGAGCCGCGACGACCAGGCCCGTGGCGGCGCACAGGACTGCCGTGGGCACCCCGCAGGCAGCGCCCACCAGGGCAGCCACGAGCAGGAAGCCGCCGCCGTCGAACAGCGTGCCGCCTTCCAGCGCGGTGACCAGCAGCACCAGGACCGACGCCGTGAGAGCTCCGGTCAGCACTCCGACGGCGAGGAGGCGCACGGCTGCGCTGAACCACGCCGTGGACCAGACGCCAGGGGCAGCCACGTGATCAGTGTGGGGGTGGCAGGTTCTGGACCGATGGCATCCTCGACCACGGCGTGCCGGTTCGAGCTCCGTGGACCTGGTCACAGGCCCCCTGCGACGCGCAGGACCGCTCCGGTGACGTAGGCCGCGTCGGGCCCCAGCACCCAAGCGACGGCGGAGGCCACCTCCTCCGGCCGTCCCACGCGTCCGACGGGGATGCGCGGCAGCACGCGCTCCAGCCGTCCGGGGTCACCGGCGGCCGCGTGGATGTCGGTGGCGACGACGCCGGGGGCGACGGCGTTCACCCTCACGCCCTCCGCGGCCAGCTCCTTGGAGAGTCCGGTGGTCAAGGCCTCCAGGCCCGCTTTGGCCGCGGCGTAGTGGACGTACTCGTGCGCAGAGCCGAGCGTCGCCGCTGCGGAGGAGATGTTGACGATGGCGCCGCCGGACCCACCCCGCGCGGTGGACATCACCTGTGCGGCGCGGCGGGCGCACCAGATGGCGCCGAGGAGGTTGGTCTCCACCACCTGGGAGATGACGTCGACAGGGGTGTCGGCGAGGTCGCCGATGTGGGCGGTCACGCCCGCGTTGTTGACCAGTCCGGTGACCGGACCCAGGTCGCTCGCCGCGTCGAAGAGGCGGTCCGCGACGGCGGGGTCGCGCACGTCACCGGCGACGACGACCACCGCGGCGCCCGCGGCTCGCGCCGCAGCGGCGACGGACTCGACGGAGGCACGGTCGGTGAGGTGGCCCAGGACCAGGTCGTGCCCTTGCCGGGCCAGCAGCCCGGCGGTCGCGGCTCCGATGCCGCGTCCGGCGCCGGTGATGACCGTGACCGCTCGTCCGACGGGCTCCTCATGCGACATGGGGCGATCTTGCGCCACGTCACGGTGGGTCCGTCAGCGGGCGCTCAGCGATCCCGTGGGGCGCCGAGGTGGGAGAGGGCAGCGTCCGTCAGACCGTGGACGCTGGTCGTCGGATCGGGCGTCCAGTCCGCTCGTTCCAGCGTGAAGTTGAGCTGCAGGTGCCGCCTGCCGTCCCCGCTGCGCACCGTGGTCCCGTTCTCCCGGTAGCCCAGAGCTCGAGAGATGGCGAGAGACGGCGCGTTGTCCGACCACGCCGATGACTCAGCGCGCAGGGCACCGAGGGCGAAGGCGAGGTGGAGCACCGCTGCGCGCATGGTCCGTCCGTACCCGCGCCTCTGGTGCTCAGGCGTGATCCAGGACCCCGTCGAGACGGTGCGCGTGACGGCGAAGTCCTGCGCGCCGATCTCCTGGACGCCGATGCACCGTCCACCCACCTCGACGGCCAGCAG
The DNA here is from genome assembly GCF_014270065.1 of Quadrisphaera sp. RL12-1S. Lineage (NCBI taxonomy): Bacteria > Bacillati > Actinomycetota > Actinomycetes > Kineosporiales > Kineosporiaceae > Quadrisphaera > Quadrisphaera oryzae. The sequence continues at coordinate 224,497 of NZ_JACNME010000002.1, forward strand.
CAGGTTCCACCGACGAGGTGACCAGTCGGCGAGCGAGGCCCAGTAGTAGCGCAGGAAGGCGCGGCCGGCCTCGGTGGGCTCACCTCCGCTCCAGCCCGCCACGGGCGAGCGTGGCAGGAACCGGTTCTGAGGGTCGTAGATGGTGGTGCTGGCCAGGGCGGCGAGCTGCGCGAGCTGGTCCTCGTCGGGGCTCCTGAGCTGCACGTCGGAGGCGCTCACCCGAATGCCGAAGGTGGGCCAGAGCTCGGCGATGGGCATGGGGCATCCTCCCGCTGTTCCTCGTCAGGGCCGCAGACTGCCTGCTCACTGCTGGGCCGCGGCGCGGCGTCCGAGCGGGCGATCTCCCCGCGTCACGGGGTCGGGGAGGCGTCGGGGAAGCCGGCGCACGCCAGCTCGTGGAACCCGGCGCGGGTGGTCAGTACCGGAGTGGAGCCCCTGTCGCCCTCGGGGTCGTACGCGGAGTAGAGCACCGCATCAGGTCCGGCTGCCACCACCGAGGCCAGTTCCGCCGCGCCGAAGTCCACCTGGCGCAGCTCGCTCTGCCGCCCGGACGCGGAGACGATGACGAACTCGACGGAGTCCAGGGGCAGCGACGCGGGAGCTCCGGTCCAGCCTGACGGTGGTGCCAGCAGCGGCACCGTCGTCGGCGCGGTGACCGGTGCCGGAGCCTGCAGGGCCGCGATGAACGCGTTCGTGCCTCCGGTGTTGGGGCCGACCACGCTGATGGTGTCCACCGCGCCGCGACACACCTCCAGCACCAGTACGGGATCGCCCGCAGCGTCGGCGGCGAGCCCTACCTGGCCGTTGACGCCCGCCAGTCCGCCGTCGGGGCCGGTGTCACCGGGGAGCACCCTGTTGACCACCTGCAGCGCGACCACCAGGACGGCGGCTGCGACGACCGGCACGAGCAGAGCGCCTCTGCCCAGACGGACGCGGTGCGCCGCCAGCAGCGCCCCGCTGGCCACCACGGTGAGGAGCCCCGCGCCGGCCACGACCTGGGCAGCGACGTAGATGAAGAACCCGCCGATGTTGGGGCCGCCCCAGCTGAGCGGGTACAGCGTGCGCAGCACCCGGTCGGTGATCTGCCACGACAGGCCGAGCGCGAGCAGGGCCGCCCCGGTCCACCAGGCCCTGGTCATGCGGCGCTCTGCCGAGCGGGGGCGAGGGTGGAGCGCGGCGTGATCACGTGCTGAGGGAACCAGCGCAGCGGCCGGGGTGGAAGCCGCCGCACTGTGAACGGGATGGTCGAAGCCGTGCGCTGGCGCGTCAGCAAGGCTTTCCGGTCCCCGTGAGCCGCTCGATCTCGTCCACCACCTGCGCCACCGGCCTCGTGGCGTCGACCGGGGTCCCCTCGGGCAGGTCCCGCCCGGTGCGGTGGAGCTCCTCCACCAGGGCGCGCTCCTCGGGGGCGGCCCCAAACTCGTCGGCCGGGCGCGCGTCGAGCCGCCGCAGGAGCGTCGCGCGGTCGACGGTGAGCACGAGGACCCCGTCCCACGCGGCCGTGAACTCCGCGTGGTTGCGCGCCCCGCCGCAGAAGTACGTCACCTCGTGGGTGGTGTCCGCGAGCAGGGCCCGGACCTTCGCCACGTCCCACAGGTGGTGCTCGTGCCCGCCGTCGGCGACAGGCGCACCCGTCACCGGGTCGCCCCGGTAGGCGAGCTCGCGGTCGCCGTGCACCACGTGGTGGCCGCGTCGCTGCAGCTCCTCACCGACCGTCGTCTTGCCGCTGCAGGAGACGCCGTCGACGAGGTGGTTGTGGCGGCCCACGGTCCGCACGGTAGGGAGCGCGCGGGACCGGGTCACGCCGAATTCCATGGCGCGCGGCGTCGGCGGGCCCGAGGATCGCCCCCGTGATGGCCGCACCCACCGCGCTCGACCTCCTGCGCCTCCTCCAGCGCGCCAGCGACGCCGTGTGGGTGGACGGCGGATGGGGCGTGGACGCCCTGCTGGGGGAGCAGACCCGGCCGCACGCTGACCTCGACGTCGTCCTCCCCGCTGCCGACGTCTCCCGCGTGCGGCAGCTGCTCGAGGACGGCGGCTTCGCTGTCCTGAGGCAGTGGCTGCCCACCGCGCTCGCGCTGCGCCACCCCGACGGGCGGGAGGTGGACCTGCACCCCGTCACCCCCACCGACGACGGCGGCGGCGACCAGCAGCTGCCGCCGCCCGACCCGCCCTTCCACTACGGACCCCCCGTGGTTGGCCGGCTGGACGGCGAGGAGGTGCTCTGCGTCAGCGCCGAGTCACAGCTGCGCGCGCACGTCGGCTACGAGCCGCAGCCGGAGGACCGCGCCGACGTGCGCGCCCTGGCCGAGCGGTTCGGCCTGCCGCTGCCCGAGGGTTACGGACCCCTGCCCTGACGGCCGATGAGTTCCGACCCCTCGACAGGTCTCAGCGACGAGACGCCGACGACCGACCCACCGCGGAGGAACCGTGTCCTACCAGGCCTACCTCGACGCCGTCGAGGCCGAGAGCGGCAAGACGCCGCGCCAGCTGCTCGACCTCGCCGCCGAGCGCGGCTACGGCCCGGCCACCAAGGCCGGTGAGGTGGTCGCGTGGTTGGCGGAGGACTTCGGCATCGGCCGTGGCCACGCCATGGCCTTCTACGGCGTGCTGAAGAACGGCCCCACCATCAGCGACAAGCACGTCGGCACCACGGGCAACCACCGCGACGCCTCCACCGAGCTGCACCTGGACGGCGTGGCCAACCGCCCTCCAGCCGCCGGCTGACCGCCAGAGCGGGGGTGGAGGACGTCGAAATGGCGTGGTCCGCGGACGGCCACCGGTCCTAGCGTGCCCGCATGGCGCTCGACGACCCCCGCGTGGAGGCCGACGCGGCCCTGGTCCGTCGGCTCCTGCGCGAGCAGCTGCCGCAGTTCGCGGACCTGCCCGTCGTCGCCGTCGCCGCGCAGGGCAACGACAACCGCACCTTCCGCCTCGGGGACGACCTCACCGTCAGGCTCCCCTCCCACCAGCGCTACGCCGCGGGCATCGCCAAGGAGGACGCCGCCCTCCCGCTGCTGCGCCGCCACCTGAGCACGCGGGTCCCCGAGGTGGTCGCCACCGGCCGCCCGAGCCCGGCGTTCGGCATGCCCTTCTCGGTGCGCCGCTGGCTGCCGGGCACGGCGCTCGATGCGACCGCAGCCGTCGTCGACGACGAACAGCTCGCCGTTGACGTCGGCGCGTTCCTGCGCGAGCTGCGCGCCGCCCCCACCGCGGGCGGGCCGGCCGGCGGCCTGCACTCCTTCTTCCGCGGCTGCCACCCCAGCGCCTGCGGCCACGAGGTGCAGCTCGCGCTGGCGCAGCTGGCGGGTGTGGTGGACGCCGCCGCGTGCGAGCGCGTGTGGGCGCGGGCGCTCCTCACGGTGTGGCAGCACCCGCCCGTCTGGTTCCACGGCGACGTCGCCCCCGGGAACCTGCTGGTCGACGACGACGACGACGACGCAGCAGCGCTCGCGGCTGCCATCGACTTCGGGACCTGCGGCGTCGGCGACCCCGCCTGCGACCTCGTCCTCGCGTGGACCCGCTTCGACGGTGACGCGCGGGCGGTGTTCCGCGAGGCGGCCGGCCTGGACGAGGGCACCTGGGCCCGGGGTCGCGCGTGGGCGCTGTGGAAGGCGCTCATCGTCCTCGCCGAGCTGCGCGGCCTTGGCGAGCAGCGGCGTCCCGGCGAGGAGGAGGCCCAGCTCCTCATCGTCGACCGCGTCCTGGCCGACGCCTGATGGGGGTCACCGGGCTGCGCGAGGTGTTCGACCGCGCAGCCCGCGACCTCGGCTCCGCGCTCGACAGCGAGCAGCGACCGGCCGCTGACGCGCTCGCCGCGGTCGGCGCTTCGCTGCTCGACGCCTCACCCGTCGAGGGTGCGAGGCGTCGGGTGCGCCGCACGCCCGCCCGTGGCGCCTACCTGCACGGTCCCGTCGGGCGCGGCAAGACCTGGCTCGTCGACGTGCTCGCCGACCAGCTCGCCGTCCACCTGCCCGACGGCACGGTGCTGCGGCTGCACGCCTACGAGGCCGCCCGCCGTCTGCACCGGGCCGTCGCCGCCAGGGCCGGCACGGGCACCGGCCTGGACGGCGCCCTGACCGACCTCCTCGGCGACGCCCGCGCGCTCGTCCTCGACGAGCTGCACGCCCACGACCCCGGCGACGCCATGCTCCTCTCGCGCCTGGTGCGGTCACTGCCCGAGCGCGGGGTGGTGCTGCTCGCCACCTCGAACTACGCCCCGGCGGGTCTCCTGCCCGACCCGCGGCACCACCACCTCGTGCTGCCGCTGGTCGCGGCCCTCGAAGCGACGTGCCACGTGGTCGCGGTGGACGGCCCGGTCGACCACCGCGCCGCGGGGCACGGCGGCGCCCGCCCCCGCTGGTGCACCGGAGCGTGGCTGACCCCGGGGACGGCCGCGCAGCTGGCCGCCGAGGGTCTGGCTCGGCCCGTCCCGGCGCGGCGCCGCCAGCTGCTCGTGGGCGGTCGCCCGCTGTGGGCGCTGGCAGCGGACCCCCTCGACGACGACGACGGGGACGCCGAGCCGGCGGTGCACCTGCACTTCGCCGAGCTCTGCGAGCGGCCGACGTCGGTGGGAGACCTCCTGGAGCTGACCGACCGCTACCGCACCGTGGTCCTGTCAGGGGTCCCCGCTCCGGCCGCGGCCGGACAGGATCCCTGGCGGCGCTTCGCGGACCTCGTCGACGTCTGCTGGGACCGCGACGTGCGGCTCGTGGTGCTCGCCGCCGAGGAGCCGAGGTGCGTGCTCGACCTGCCCATCACCGACCGTGACCGGATGCTCAGCCGCGTCAGCCTGCTGCCGGCCATCGCCGCCAGCTAGAACGGCGGCTCGACGGGGAAGCCGCGGGTGGGGTCGACCGGCCTGCGCACCGGACCGGTCGACGGCACCCGCGACGGTGGTGCCCACGCGCGGTAGCGCGGGATCGGGTCGGTGTACGGCCGGGGGCGGGTGACGTGGTCCAGGCCGAGGGGGGAGCGCCAGTGGGCGTGCCCAGCGGTGCACCGCCAGTGCTGCCAGCGCGCGCTCCACGCTACGTCGGCGGCGGTGCGGGGATCACCGGCGTGCTTGCGCCGGTGCCAGCGGCGGGACTTGGGGTCCAGGTTGCACGCGCACGTCGGACCGCCCTGGCCGGGCAGCTGCCCCCAGGCGGTGACGTGGTCCAGGTCCGCCTGGTGGGCGGGCAGGAGGTCCCCGGGACCGGTGGAGGTGCCCCACAGCGCGCTGACATGGCGGCGCAGCGCCTCGGGCGGGTCGTGAGGCCCACCGCCAATGGCTCCCAGGGGGCAGGTGGTGGGGTCGACCGGCTCGCAGGTCCCCGCCTGGCAGGGATCGGCAGGCTCGACAGCACCACCGACGTCACCGACGTCGCCGGCGGCGAGGTCGGAGTCAGTGTCAGAGATGAGTTCTGCTGGTGGCGGCGGGAGCTGCTGGATCGGTCGGCCCCGGAAGAACCCCGCCCGCCTGCCACCGGACGGAGGCTGCTGCGGTGGTCGCGGCGGTGGTGGTGGTCCGCCGTCGCCACCCGGGGCTTGCGGGCCTCCGGGATCGGGGCCGGGGTCGGGGGTGTCGGGGCCGGGGTCGGTGAGCCAGGAGGCGGGGTAGGTGTGCCCGTCCACGGCGATGAGGTCACCGGTGAACGGGTCGGTCAGCACCCGCCGCAACCGGCACCGTCCCCAGCCCAGTGCGGTGCGCACCAGCCAGGCCGGCACCCACCCGTACCCCTCGACGTAGCCGGGGTCGTCATCGACGCCGACCAGCGCGGGCAGGCTGATGCGGATCTCCATGCCCGTGCCCACGGCCCACCCCGCGCTGGAAGCGTCCAACGCCTCCGGGCGCACCGCCCCCAACGCGGTCACCGCGGCGTCGAAGGCGTGCGCGGCCACCGACCGCTCATCAGGCTGGTCGGCGTCATCGGCGTAGGGGTCCCCACCGCCGGGGGCGGGCACCCCCTCGCGGGCGGCGTCGCGGGCGGCGGCCAGGTTCGCCCTGGCCGCCGCTCGCACCTTCAGTGCTACCGCGGCCACCGCGGTGACCGGCCCGATCAGGCTCAGCTTGGCCTGCCCGTCGCCCAGCGCGGTGTAGCACACCCGCCGCGCGGAGGTCTTGGCCCGCACCCGCCGCGTCGCCGCTTCCGGGTCGTGCAGCTGCACCTGGTGGTCGACCTCCTCCCGCAGGCTGGCCAGGGTCAGCCCCATCCCGACCGCGTCCGCACCGAACAGGTGCTCATCGATGGTGCCCGCGACCACGTCATCGACCTCGGACAGCCGGTTCACCGTCGCGGTCAGCCCCGCCATGGACAGCTGCCCCGCAGCCAGGCGCTCCAAGGCGTGCGGCATCACCGCCACCACCGTCTGGGCCAGCAGCACCTGGCTGGCGGCGGTGTACTCCGTCCACCCCAGCGCCGGAGCCAGCTCAGCGACCAGGTCGTCCAACCCCGCCGCAGCCACCGCCTGCGCCTGGGCGGCGAAGGCGGCCCCCACCCCCTCACCCACCCCCTCACCATCCTGCTCAGACGGGACCGGACCGCGGCGGGCGCGCCGGTACAGCGGCGCCAACGCGGCGAGGTCGTCGATCCGCTCGGCCTGGATCGAGCCGATGAGGGCTTCCTTGGTGCGCATCCGGGTCAGCACCCGCGCGGCGGTGGCGACGTCCTCCCGCTCGGCGCGCACCGCCGCGACCACCGCCCGACCGGCCTCGTCCTGAGCCGCCAGCCAGGAGCAGAAGGCGAAGACGATGGCGTCGGTGGCATCGTCGGGACCAGGCACGGGGCGCAGGTCGGCATCGAGGTGGTCGTAGGCGCAGCGCAGCTGCACCTCGCTGAGCGCGTCAGGGCCGGGCAGGCGCCCGGCGGCCTCCACGGCGTCGCGAGCGGGACGGTGGCGTTCAGGGCGCGGTCCGCGCAGCGGTGGCCGGGTCATCACCCCGGCGACGCGGCGCCGGCGGCGGCGCCTGGGCAGCGGCAGTGGAACCCCAGTGGCGTCGGTGGCATCGGCAGCACCGGCGACGTGGGCAGGTGGGGGCGTCTCCTCGGGGCGCCCGTCCACCTGGCTCATGGCGGTGATCTTACCGTACAGGTGTTCGGGTGAGCAAGTCAGAAACAGCCCCTGACCTGGTCCTGAGCGACCCCAGGCGCCTCTCTGCGTCCCGACCGGGGCACCCAGGGGCTCCCCTGCCGGAGCGCACGGTCCGTATCTCCTGGGGCTCGGTGGAGCCGCCCCGCGTGCGAGGCGGTCAGCTGAGGCAGACCGCGAGCACCGCGACGTCGTCGGAGGAGGCAGCAGGCAGCATCTGCGCGAGCACGGCGTCCACCAGCTCCTCCAGGTCACCGCAGGTCGCGACCGCCTCGCCGACCACCACCAGCAGCCGGGCGATGCCCTCGGACAGCGCCTGCCCGCGCCGCTCCACCAGCCCGTCGGTGTACAGCAGGATCATCGCGCCGGGCGCGAGCCGCGTGCGGTGCAGCCGCCGGTTGGTGCGCGGGTCCACGCCCATGAGCAGGTCGGTGGTCCTCGCCTCCAGCAGCGAGACCCGCCCGTCGGCGTCCACCACCACCGGCGGCGGGTGCCCGGCGTTGGACCACTGCAGCTCCACCGACCCCGGCAGCACCTCCGAGCCGACCCCGTCCAGCGCCGGGTCGTCGCTGCCGGGCACGGCCAGCCGGACCACGGCCGCTGTCGCGGTGGTCTCCACGCCGGAGGCGCGCATCACCTCGTCGGCGCGGGTCAGCACCTGGCGCGGGTCGTCGGTGCCCACCATGCCCAGCGTCCGCACGATGGAGCGCAGCTGCGACATCGACGCCGCCGCCTGCGTGTCGTGTCCCATGACGTCACCGATGACAGCGACGGCCGCCCCGTCGGGCTGGGTGAAGACGTCGTAGAAGTCCCCGCCCACGGCGGCGGCCTCCGCGGCGGCGACGTAGCGCACCGCCACCTTCACGTGCTCCGGCGCGGCGGTGGGGGAGAGGTCCAGCAGTGCGCGCTGGAGCCCTTCGGCGAGGTCGCGCTGCTGGCGGAACAGGCGGGCGCGGTCCAGCGCGAGGCCGGCGCGGGCGGCGATGTCGGCGCCCAGGGCCAGCTCGGTGGCCTGCAGCGGCGCGGTGGCGCCGTCCGTGGCCAGCGTCATGAGGCCGAGGGTGCGGCCGCGGCTGCGCAGGGGCAGCGTCACCATCGACGTCGGGTCGAGCTGCTCCAGCGAGGTGCGGGCCGGTCCCGGCACCAGCAGGGCGCTGATCATGGCGACGACGTCGGGGGCCTGCGCCCCCTCGTCGTCGTCCTCTGAGCCTGCGCGGGGCGCTGCGCCGAGGGCGGGAGCGGGCAGCGCCAGCACGGCCTGAGCGTCCGGCCCCACCATCGACGCCAGCGCCTGGCGGCCCTCCGGCGTCAGGGAGGTCAACCGGGTGCGCGCGTGCTCGGCGAGCACGTCGAGCCGGGTCTCGTCGCGGTGCCACCAGGCGACGTCGTGCAGGCCCAGGCGCCCCCCGCGGGAGCCCGCGGCCACGGCCCGCTGGCTGTCCCGGGTGGGCAGCGGCAGCTGCACGCCGTCGGAGACGACGGCGAGGACGGCGAAGTCGGCGAGGGCGGGCACCACGAGGTGGGCCAGGCGCTCCAGCGCCTGCTGCGGGTCCACCACCTCCGACAGCTGCCGCGTCACCTCCGCCAGCAGCTGCAGGCGGGCGTGCGCGCCCTCGACGTCGGCCCGCGCCGCCTCGGCCTCCCCGCGGGCGGTCTCCGCCTCGGCGCGGGCCTCCTTGGCGGCGGCGAGCGCGCGGTCGCGCTCGGCGTCCGCGGCCACCCGCGCGGACACGTCGGTCTGGATGCCCACGTAGTGCGTGAGCAGCCCGTCGGCGTCGTGCACCGGGCTGAGCGCCACCTGGTTCCAGAACGCGGTGCCGTCAGCGCGGAAGTTCAGCAGCGTCTCGGTGATGGGCTCCCCGGCGCGCAGCGCCGCGCGGATCCGGCCGGTGGCCGCGCGGTCGGTGGCGGGCCCCTGCAGGAAGCGGCAGTTGGTGCCCACCGTCTGCTCGAAGGTGTACCCGGTCACCGCGGTGAAGGCCGGGTTCACCCAGACCAGCGGCATGTCGGGGGTGCGGGCGTCAGCCACCGTGAACGACAGCCCCGTGGCCAGCACTGCCGCCTCGCGCACCGCTACGCCGTCGCCCGGGGCACCTGCCGCCTGGGCCGCCTGGACCGAGCCGGGCAGGTCCGGGCCCGTCTCACCGCCGGTGGCGTGGGCCACCTCGGCGCGCTGCTGCAGCAGCGCGCGCTCGGCCACCGGGAGGAACACCACCAGGGCGTGGCCCGCCAGGTTGGGCGCGTCGTCCAGCGGCAGCGCCACCACCCACAGCGGCTCGCGGCGCTCGCCGAGGTCGGTGCGGCGGGCGGCGGACACGCCCTGCCCGGCCACCGGCTCGAAGCGCGCGATGCGCGACAGCGGGTGCGCCGTCTCGTCGAGGGGGTCTCCGTCGATGTCGCGCAGGTCGGCGGCGCTGGCCCACTCGTCCACGGTGACCGGCAGCGCCAGGCCCGGGGCCATCTGCCCGGCCACCTCGTTGGCGTACAGCACCGTGCGCGAGGGAAGGTCCACCATGAGCACGGCCGCCGACGCGTCGGGCCGGACCTGGACGACGGTGGTCCGGCGCTCGGAGGACGAGCCCGCAGTCACGGGGTCGGAGCCGTTCACGATCTCGCCTTCGGTGGTCGTCCGCCTCGAGGTCGAAGCGCTCGCCCACCCGGGTGGTGGGCCGGTCGGCCAGGGGAGAGCGATGAGGCACCCCCGTGCCGGTGTCGATGATGTCACCCCCCCGGGTGGTCGCCGCCGGAGCGGTGCCCTCCGTCCGGGAGACGCCCGGTCGCCGCGGACACGGCCTCCGCGGCGGAGGGGTGCAGCGCGACCACCCTGTCGAGCCCGGTCTGCGCGAGCCGCGCCCGCAGCTGCGGACCGGACCCGGCGATGCTGAACCCCGCCCGGTGCGCCAGCGCCCGCTTGAGCAGGCTGACCAGCGCCCCGAGGCCGGCGGAGTCGACGAAGGCGACCCGCGACGCGTCCAGCACCACCACCGCCGGCTCCACCGGCCCCGCCAGCGCCTCGTCCACCAGCTCCCGCCCCTGCACCAGCAGCTCGTGGGCGGAGATGAGGTCCAGGTCGCCCGCCACCTCGAGCACGGGCACTCCCTGGTCGTGGTGGAGCTGGATGAGCAGGCCGTGAGCCATGAGCTCGCCTTCGCCGGGGACCACCGCTCGGCCCGTGGTGGTGCGGATCCCCCCAGCGTCGATCACGTCGAGCTGCAGCGCCCGTCGATCAGCCCCGGACGCCGACAGGGCGCGGCGTCACTGACGGCGTCACTGACCGCGCAGGCCTCTACGGTGCCCCGGTGACCGCGCCCGGCCCCGAGCCGTCCACCCAGCCGTTCCCCGAGGTGGTGACCCTGTGCGGGTCCACCCGCTTCCGCGAGGCCTTCGAGTCCGAGCAGCGGCGCCTCACGCTGGAGGGTCGCATCGTCCTCAGCGTCGGGATGTTCGGCCACGAGGAGGGCCTCGACCAGACCTCGCCCGCCAAGGCCGACCTCGACGCCCTCCACCTGCGCAAGATCGACCTCAGCCAGCGCATCCACGTCATCAACGTGGGCGGCTACGTCGGCACCAGCACGCGCCGGGAGGTCGCCTACGCGCGGGCCCGCGGCGTCGCGGTCACCTACCTCGAGCCCTGACCGCCCACCGCGACCGGTCCCGCGCCGAGGGGGCCGGCGCAGAAGAAGTCCGGCGCGGGAGGCAACCCCGGCGCTCCTGGGACGTCTTGGTGGTGAGGCCATCACCGCGGTGGCGCCCGAGGAGACCCGGTGATGTCAGCAGTGGCCACCACGCACGACGACGACCACCCGCCGCCCGGCCCGGCGGAGGCGGCAGCGCCCGCGTTCGACGACCTGTTCGTCCAGCGCTGGGCCGCCACCGTCCGCCTCGCGCTGCTCCTCGTCGACGACGAGGCCAGCGCCGAGGACGTCGCCCAGGAGGCCTTCACCGGCCTGCTGCGGCAGTGGCACCAGCTGGCCGACCCGAGCCGCGCGCAGTCCTACCTCCACCGGGCCGTGGTCAACGGCGCCCGGTCGGTGCTGCGACGCCGCCGCACCGCCCGCGCCTGGACCCCGCCCCACGCCGCCCCGGGCCCCTCCGCCGAGGAGCTCGCGCTCCTGGACGACGAGCGCCGCCAGGTCATCGCCGCCGTCGCCGCGCTGCCGCAGCGCCAGCGCGAGGTGGTGGTGCTGCGGTACTGGTCCCAGCTCGACGAGGCTGCCACCGCGGAGGCCATGGGCATCACCCGCGGCACCGTGAAGTCCACCGCCCACAAGGCCCTCGCCGCGCTGCACCGCCAGCTCGGCGAGACCCCGCCGCCCACCGGGAGCACGCGATGAGCCAGGACGAGAAGGCGCTGGAGCACCTCGAGCAGCGGCTCGCCCAGGCGCTCGGCGCCCGTGCCGCCCTCAAGACCGTGGAGCCCGCGGCGCTGGGGGAGCGCCTCGCCCGCGTCCACGCCGCCGCCGCAGGCACCCCGGCCGGTGCGGCAGCCGCCACGGCCCCGGTCGTCGAGCTCCCGGTAGCCGGTGAGGACGACGGCGGCTCCCCGGGCGAGCGCCGCCGCTCGCGCCTGCTCCTCGCGGTGGTCGCGTCCGCGGCGGCAGCCGCCGTCATCGTGGCGGTCGCCCTGGGCGCGGGGCACCGCGACGGGAGGGCGCCCGCGCCGGCGGCGACCGCGCAGCCGTCGCCGTCGTCGTCCTCCTCTTACCCGGGGGAGGAGTGGTCTGCCTACCCCGCGCTGGCGCACGCGCAGTGGCCCTCCGACCTCGAGGGCGTCGCACCGCTCGGGCCGGACGTGGTGGCGGGGTCGGTGCGGATGCTCGTCCAGCTCGGTCAGGTGAAGTACTGGGCCGGGCGGACGGCCAGCGGTGTGCTCTGCTGGCGGGTGGTGGGGCCGGGCGTCGACCAGGGTGGCTGCCTCATCGACCCGGCCACGGGCAGGGCCCCGACGGCGAGACTCGTGGAGGTCTCGGACGGGTCGGTCGCACCGCGGGTCTGGCTGGTGCCAGCCGGCGCGACCGACGCCGAGACCGAGCCCCTGACCGCCGAGGGCGTCGTCCCGTACGTGCACGGGGTGTGGGTGGAGGCGAGCGCGTCGCCGTCCTCGGTGGACCGGTACGCGCAGCTGCGCGCGGCGCCGACCGCCGCGGACGAGAAGGCGGCGGGGTTCGAGTACGCGGGGATCAACGCGATCGTGCCGGGTTCGCTGCGGCTCGTCCACGACGGCCCCGAGGGGACGTTCGTGGTGGGGGCGCTGCCGCTGGGGAAGCTGTGCTTCTTCGAGTTCCAGCCCGGCATGGCGGGGAGCATGTGCCGGACACCGCAGGAGCTCGCCGGTGAAGGGGTGATGGTGCGCACCCAGGACGACAGCACCACCGCGACCGCCTGGTTCGTGCCGGACGACGAGGACACCTCCGGCTGGCCGGCGCTGGGGCGAGAGCAGCTGGCGCGGAACCTCTGGTACCGCACGGAGCCGCCCCCGACGCCGGAGCCGGTGAGGTCGTTGACGCCCGAGGAGGAGAAGGCGATGACCGAGCAGCAGCCGGTGGTGGGTCAGGTGGTCGACCGCGGGACCCCCGCCCCGGACGTCGTCGGGCTCACCCAGGCGGAGGCCACCTGGGTCCTGGACCGCTACCACGTCCCGATCAGCGAGGTCACCGTCCGGGACGCCGGGTCGGCACCCTCGGGGATGGTCGTCAGGGCGACGCCCGGCGCGGACGAGTGGGTGCCGGAGGGCACCGGGGTCCACCTGGTCGTCGCGCGGTAGCTGCAACGGTCCCGACGGTGCCGGCGTCGTGGTGGGTGACGAGACGATGGCGAGTCGACGACGAGACGAGGGCGCTCATGGGCCGGCCGGACCAGCTCGGCACCCGGACCCGGGTGGCGGGGACGGCGGCGCTCGTCGTCGTCCTGAGCGGCTGCGGGCAGGCGGGGGTGGGGGAGGCCGGTGCGGTGCAGGCGCCCGGCCCGATCCCCGTGGTCGAGCCGACCTGCATGGCGGACTACCCCTGGTACGGGTCGGCGGCGGACGTCGTCTCCCGCGCGGACGTCGTGGTGCGCGTCGCGGCGACGGGACCCTCGCGCGACTACCAGGACCACCCGCTGCCGCAGGCGGGGATGTCACCGCAGGAGTTCGCGCGGTTCCGGGAGGAGACGGTCCTCGACGCCACCGCCATCACCGTGGAGGCGCTGGAGGTGCTCAAGGGCGACGTCACCGTGGGGGAGAGGTTCGAGGTGGCGCAGAACACGTGCACCGCCCGGCCGCTCCCGGTCGGTGACGGTCGGGAGTACCTGCTGGCGCTGGAGCGGTTCGACCCGGGCCACCCGATGAACCAGCTCAACGACAGCCAGGCCGCGTGGCAGGTGCTCGCCGACCGGACACTGGTGCCGGTGAACCCGGAGAACGACCTCGGCGTGACCAGCGTCGACCAGCTCGCAGCGCTGGTCGGTCACGCCGGTGCTGGTGCTCTCGTTGGGAAGGGAACGGCGTGAGGCCGGCGCCGTGGAGCCGGCGGATGACGCTGGTCGTCGCGGTCATCATGATCGCGATGGTGGTCGTCATCGTCGGGATCATCGTGGTCTACGGGGGTGGAGGGGAGGCTTCTGCGGGCTGAGCGCCCCCGCCGGGGAGCCCTTCCACCGCGTAGCGGCGCTGCAGGTGAGCGGTCGCGCGGCCCCAGTCGCTCGCCGCAGTGCGGGCCTGGTGGGCGCGGAACGCCTCCGGGCCCTCGAACTCCTCGTCGACCTGCCACGTGCGCCCGTCACCGGTCAGGACGACGTCGAACCGCCGGCACCCGGCCTCCGCCCTCGTGAGGCGGACGTGCTCCGGCAGGTGCCCGGCCACCAGCCGCACGTCGTCGGCGGTGGAGCAGAGCAGCTGCCCCGTCAGTCGGACGCCGTCCACGACCGGACGCTAGCCCCCCTCTCCGCGTTCCTAGGCTGCACCCGTGGGGCCGGCCCTCGCCCCGGTCGCCCCACGCCTCAGCGGTGCAGCCCTGCGGTGAGCCCGCCTGTCATCGCAGGGGGCGCAGCCGCCGGTCTCCGAGCACGGCCACGACGGCCTGCCGCTGTTCCGCGGTCAGCCTCAGCGCCAGTGACGTCCCCTGGTCGGCGATCCCGACGACGACGCAGCCCGCGTCCGTCATCACGTCTGCGTCCAGCACGTGCGGGGCGAGGAGCACGAAGGCCGCCCACGTCGCGTCGTCGTGGGCCGGGAGCCAGCCCGTGGTGGCGTACCCGTCCGTGTCGCCGCGGTGGCGCGGGGAGACCGCGTGCAGGTGATCGGCTGCCGCGACGAAACCGGCCGGCCACTCCCCGCGCATCGCGAGTGGCAGGTCCGTCTGCAGCTGGTCGGCCCACGGCCTCAGCGCGTGGAGCACCGCCCGCAGCACCGCCCGGTCGCCGTCACCGTCGTCGTCCTGGTCCCAGGGGTCCACGGTGCACCAGAGCCCGGCGCGAGCGGCCCGGGCCTCGCGCCACCGCGTCCACCAGCGGACGCGGTGCAGCGCGAGGTGGCGGGCGGGGGTCACGTGCACGGTGCGCTCCTCCGGCCTGACCGCTTCGGCCACAGGGACGCGAGGGCGTCGCCGCCCGACCACCGCTCGCCATCGGCGAAGGTGACCTCGGCGAAGGCGTCGGCGCGCGGACCGCGTTCCACGAAGCGGCCTGCCAGCACCGCCTCGACCAGCTGCTCCACCACGGTGGGCGTCTGTTCGTCGACGCCCAGGTAGACGTGGGTGCCGCCGAAGGTGACGGTCACCTCGTCCGGCAGCACCACAAGAGCGATGTGAGCAGCTCCCGGCGCGCGCGGTGTCACGTGGACGAGGGGGATGCCGGAGCCCGTGCCGGGGTCAGCCACACCCTGGCCCACGGCAGCAGAACCGGCCGGGCGCGTGCTGACGGCCCGGTGGACAGCCGCGAGGAGCTGCTCTGCCAGGTCGTCCACACCTCCACGATCAGTGGCGGGCACGGCGTCTGTCGACGTGTTTGCGCAGCGGACGGTCTCCTGCGGTCCGGTCGCGGGCTTGCGGCAGCCTGGGCCCGTGGACGAGCCCGTCGAGCTGGTGACTCGCAGAGGGACGGTGCTCCTGCGCCGGGCGGTGGCGCAGGACGTGGCCGATGTGGTGGCGCTGCTCGCCGACGACCAGCTGGGTGCGAGGCGTGACGCCGTCACCGGTCCCGCAGGGCTGGAGCCCTACCTGCGGGCCTTCGAAGCCATCGACGCCGACCCCGCGCACCTGCTGCTGGTGGCTGTCGGCGCTGAGCGCGAGGTGGTGGCCACGATGCAGCTGAGCTTCCTCCCGGGGCTCGCCCGCCGAGGGGCGCTGCGCGCTCAGCTGGAGGCGGTGCGCGTCGCTGCTGCCCACCGCTCCAGCGGGCTGGGGACGGCGATGGTCGGGTGGGCGGTGGAGGAGGCACGACGACGGAGCTGCGCGCTGATCCAGCTCACCACCGACGCGCGGCGCACCGACGCTCACCGCTTCTACGAGCGGCTCGGGTTCACGCCGTCACACGTGGGCATGAAGCTCCACCTCTGACGGTGGTGCACAGGGTGATAACGGGACCAGGCGTAGCTGGATCGCGGCGGCAGTCAGCCCAGGACGTCGGCGAGGTCGGGCAGCAGTGGGGTGGCGGTGCGGTGGTAGACCCGTCCGGTCGGTGAGGTCCAGGTGAAGGTGCCCGGGGACGGCTGGGTGAGGTCCCAGCCGCCGTGGGTCTTGGCGGTGTGCCAGCGCTGGCAGATGCAGCCGAGGTTGCCGGCTTGGGTGAGTCCTCCGCGCAGACGGGTGGGGGTCGAGGGACCCCAGGCGGTGGTGTGGTCCAGCTGGGTGGCCCCGGCGCGGGCGCTGTGGTGGCAGACCGGGGAGATGCAGACCGCGTCGCGGGAGCGGACGTGGGCGGCCAGCAGCACTGAGGGTCGGTAGGTGACTTCGATGCGGGTGGCGGGGTCATTCGGGTCGGGGGCGGCGGTCTGGGCCAGCAGCACCGCCAGGTGCTGGGTGGTGCTGCGGGTGGGGAGGGTGTTGGGGGCGGGCAGGGTCCAGCGGGAGCGGTGGGTCAGCACCCCGGTGGTGGGGTCGGCGACCAGGCGGCGCCAGCGGGCAGCGCGCACAGCGGTGCGGGTGATGTGGGGGGCGAGGCGTCCGATGCCGGGGACGTGGCCGAAGGGTCCGTACCCGGCCAGGGCGCGGCGGGCGGAGCGGGCAGCGCGAGCAGCCCGCAGCCGCTGCTGCCCGCTGCCGGTGGGAGTGCCGGTGGGAGTGCCGGTGGGGCTGCTGTCGGTGCTGGCGGAGGCGGAGGCGGAGGCAGGCGCAGGCCCCCCGGTGGCCCGGGCGCTCTGGGCGCTGCGGGGGCGCGGCGGGGTGGGCACCGGCGCCGTCGTGGGCTGGCCGGTGGGCCTGGGGGAGGGGGCTGCAGTTGTGGGGCGGGGTCGTTCTCGTGGCGGACAGGGTGGAGCGCTGCTCGGTGGGGTCCCGGAGGTGTCAGAGGTCTTGGAGGTGTCAGAGGTCTCGGCGGTGTCGGCCAGCGGCCGGCTCGGGCTGCTCGGACCCGGCGGCGGGTCCTCACCACCTGGGCCGTCACCTGGGCCGTCGCTCGGCCCGTCGCTCGGCCCGTCGCTCGGCCCGTCGCGGTCATCGGGGCCGTCGGGCCCGTCGGGGTCTTCGGGGTCGTCCAGGTCGGCGAGGTCATCGGCCAGGACCACGATGTGGATCTCGGAGAGCCGGGCCCGCTGCTCAGGGGTGGGGATGGCCACCGGCTTGCGGGTGTCCGGGACCAGACGGCTCACCGGCGCCGGCGGCTGGGCTCCACCGCCGAGGCCGTCGGAACCGTCGAGGCCGTCGGAGCCGTCGGAGCCGTCGGCGTCCTCGTCGACGTCGTCCTCGTCCTCGGCGGCGTCATCCTCGCCGTCGTCGAGGTCGTCGTCGACGTCCTCGTCGGCGTCGTTGCTGGGCTGGGAGGTGAACAGGTCATCCGCGCTGGTGGGTCCCCCGGTCCTCGCGCTGGAGGGGGTGGGCTCACCCAGGACCTCGGCGAGGGCCTGCGGGGTGAGGCTGAAGTCACCGACCACCAAGCTGACCAGCACGTCCGCGCGCAGCTGCCCCAGCGACCGCTGCTCCTTCTCCTGGGCCTGCTGGCCCTGGTCGCCGGCAGCACCAGGGTCAGGGTCAACTCCAGGGTTGGTGTAGGTGTCTCCGTCCTTGGCGTTGGCGGCCACCTGCTGCAGCACCTGCCACACCCGCGCCGCATCAGAGGCTTCCAGCGTGGCCACCACCTGCCGGCACCCCGGCACCGCAGAACGACGCAGCACCACATCGCGCTCTTGGATCCCGGCGGCCATCGCCCGGGCCGCGTACCCGGGGTCAGCAGCCAACGCTGCTTCCTCCAGCACCCCTGCTAACCGGGCCCGGCTCAAGGTGGCCGCTGCGGCCACCGCCGCGGCCTCCACCTGCGCCCGGGCTGCCTGCCCGGCTGGGCCCTCCGGCAGGCGGCGGCAGACCTCAGCGAGCACGTCCAGCTGGGCGGGGGTCATCACTCCCCGGGTCAGTGCTTCCTCAGCTGCTGGGAGCTGGGTGAGCTGGCGGGCCAGGCCCACCAGGGCGGTGGCGGTGCGCCCGGCGATGCGCAGCACCGGGGCCAGCTCATCAGAGGCTGGGCGGCGGGTGTCCTTGGCTGCAGCGCGGGTGGGGTTCTCGGCGAGCTTGGCTGCGTCCAGGCCGTTGATGCAGGTGAGCTTGAGGGCGTGCAGGTAGGAGGTGCAGCGCTCAGCGGCGGCGGTGACCTCGGTCCACTCCCGACTGGACAGTCCCAGCCCGCCTGGCCCCTGGACGCCGGCGACGTCGGCGACGTCGGCGACGTCGGTGGGGTCGGCGACGTCGGTGGCGCCGAGGGCTGCGTGCAGGGCGTCCAGGGTGGCGATCTGGGTCGGGCCGGGCTCATCGGCCAGTGCGGCGGCGATGGCGGGGCGGATGCGGCGCCGCTCGGCGATGGACCCGGTCAAGGGATCGCTCAGCAGCTGCTGGGTCCACCAGGGACGGCTGAAGCGGACCGGCCCCCCGCCGTCGTCCTTCGGCACGTCAACGCCGTCGTCGTCTAGGTCGGCGTCCAGGTCGAAGGTGTGCGCGTCCCAGGTGCCGGGCTGGTCGGCGTCGTCGCCGACCGCCCAGTCCGGGGGTGCGCTGGTGGTCATGGCGGAGACGTTAGGGGTCACCACCGACAGTCCGGTGGTCCTCGTCCCCGCAGGTCAGGACCGTGATCACAGTCTCACGGAACGTGACAGCAGGCCCCCAGCTGGATGCCCGTGGCGCGCCCACCGCGTGGGTGGGATGCACCTGCAGGCCGTGAAGATCGTGCGGCGCGCGACACGTGCCTGACCGCACTACCTTCGGTGGATCTTCTGGATCCCGGGGCGTGGTGAGGGAACGGACATGACCACCCAGCGTGCGACCCCGGTGGGCGTCGACCCCGTCCTGCACCTGGCGACCCCCGCGGAGCTGGGAGCGCTGCACCTGCGTCACGCCCAGCGGCGGCACCTCGCAGCGGCCGTGCTGGACCTGGCCGCCCGGGGGCGCCTCCGCGTCGCCGACGCCGGGAACGACGCGACGGTCGGCTACGCCCTGGACTGGTACCTCCTGCTGCCGGGGGAGGCGCCACCGGTCGGCGTGGACGCCACCGTGCTCGCGGAGGTCCGCACCGCCCATCCGCGGCACGCACCGTGGACCGAGCCTGGATCCGAGCCTGCTGTCCCTGAGCGGCAGGACGCCCTGCGCGAGCACGAGCAGCGGCTGCTGACCCTCGTCGCGGACACCCCCAGCAGGCTCCTGTCGCGGGTGCGCGCTCACACGGACCTCCCGCGGGTGCTGGCGGCCCTGGACCACGACGTCGTCGAGCGCGGGTGGTTCGCCCGGAGCTCCCGGGTGCTGCCCGCCGGGCTGCTCGACCACCTGCACGGCGTGCACGCGGGACGACGACGGACCCGCGACGGCGACGAGGTCGCCGCGAGGCTGAGGGCTGCGCGAGCCGGTCTGTCGAAGCACCGCCCCGAAGCCCCTGCTGTCGCTGACCTGCTCCCGACGGCCGTGGCGCTCGGACTGCTCGACCTGTGGACGGCGCACCTGGGCCAGCTGCGGCCACCGCCGCCGTCGTGGTTCACCCCGGGGCGGTCGACCACGGCACGGGGGTGGCTGGGGGTGTGCGGGGTGGCGACGGCGATGTCCGTCGAGCCTCCGCCCGGCGGCGGTGCCGGGTCGGGCTTCGTGGGTGGGGCCGGCTCCGGGGGAGGCTTCGCCTAGCTCTCCCCGCGGGTCCCTCCCAACCGCAGGGCCTCCCGGAGCGTATGCAGGGGCGAGGAGGTGGGGGATGCGCCCAGCACCACGGCCGGCACCGTCGGCGACCGAGGAGTCGTTCGACGAGTTCGCCGCCTTCGCCATGCCGCGGCTGCGTCGCGTCGCCTACGCCTACTGCCGCGACTGGCACCACGCCGACGACGCCGTCCAGGGAGCGCTGGAGCGGGTCTACGGCGCCTGGTCGCGGGTGCGTCCGGGCGACGCCTACGGGTACACCCGCACCACGCTGGTCCGTCTGCTCGTCTCGGAGGGACGTCGACCGTGGCGCCGCCACAAGATCTCCACCGACGACCCCACCGCCCACGAGCACCCCCGCAGCGGCTCACCGCTGGTCGCGAGCCACACCGGCTCGTCCGAGCACGACCTGCTCTCGCTGCTCGCCGACCTCACGCCCGGGCAGCGGGCCGTGGTGGTCCTGCGCTACGTCGAGCACCTCTCGGTGGCGGAGACCGCACGCACCCTCGGGTGCAGCGAGGGCACGGTCAAGAGCCAGACCCACGCCGCCCGGCAGAGCCTGCGCGTGCTCCTCACCGACCAGTCCGACCCGTCACAGCAGGGAGCGTCACGATGACCCGACCCCAGAGCGCGCCGGGCGGTGACCACGCAGCGGTCGACCTCGACGTCGTCGACGACCCGGACGCCACGTCGGAGGAGCGGGCCCTGGACGCCCGCCTCGCGCACCTGCTCACCGACCGGGTGCTGGCGCTGCAGCCACCGCCGTCGAGGATCGACCTCGCGGCCGCCAAGGCCCGCGTCGACGCGGCCCGACGACGTGCGCGCCGGCGCCGCGCCTGGGCGGTCGCAGGTGCGGGAGCAGCCGCTGTGACCGCTGCTGTCATCGTCGTGGCGACCGGGATCGTCGCCCCTCCTGAGCTCGGGGTCTACCGGCCCGCCAGCTCCGGCCGTGGCGAGGGCGACCCGGCCCAGCTGCGCGCGGGCGTCCCCGACCTCCCGTCCGACGAGTCGGCGCGCCTCGAAGCCCTCCAGCCGCCCCAGCCGCCCCCGGCGCTGCGCGGCGGGAGGGTCCCGCTGCCGTTCCGGGAGTTCACGACGGCGGTGGACTGCGACACCACCGCGTTCGGGCTCGGTGTGCAGCCCGCGGAGCTCGACGGTCTGGACACCAGCCGCATGACGCAGGCGTGCGCCGTGTCGGACCAGGCGGGATCCGCGCTCGGGACGGACGGGGAGCTCTCGCACGACCGGTACCTGTACCGCTTCTACCTGCCGCCCGGCATCGACCTCGGCGACGCCGCCCCGGAGGACGCCACCGCCAGGGGCATCTCCTGGACGGAGGTGGCCGTCGACCAGCCCGCGCAGCCCGTCGTCGCCCGCGACGCACCGCGCGACCCCGACGGCGGGGTGACGACCATTCGCTGGGGTGCCTGGGACCCCGCGCTGGCGTCGGTGCGTCGCACCGACGGCTCCAGCAGCGAGATCACCTGGGCCGAGCCCAAGAAGATCTCGCAGGAGGGTGACGCTCCCACCCTCGCCGTACGCGCGTCGGTCGCGGCGGCGCCGGTGACCGCGGTGCGGGCCGCGCTCGGGTTCGTCAACCAGGCCGGGATGCGGGTGGTGCGCTCGAGCGACGGGTCCCTGCTGCTCGTGCCGTCGTCGCCGCCGGTGGTCTCGATGCAGGCGCTCGGGGGCGGGCGGCTGACCCGGACCCCGGAGGGCTGCTTGGGGCTCGACGACGCGGGCGGGTTCCGGCTGGTGCGGTGGCCCTACGGCACCACGTGGGACCCGGTGGCGCAGTCGCTGACCGTCCCCGGAGCCGGAGTGGTCCGGCTGGGGCAGGACGTGCAGCTCGGTGGAGGGGAGGGTGGCAGCCTCGCGCCCCTGGGGCTGCTCCCCGCCGGGTGCGTCAGCGAGAAGACCTGGTTCGCCGCGTCCCCCCTGTGACGGCGAGGGTGCTCCGTGTGACGCCCTGGCGCGCTGCAACACCGCGGTCGCCTGCGGCGTCCTGCTCTGAGGACGACGACGGGAGGCGCGTGCGGTGCGGACGCTGTCAGCAGCCGCAGGGGTCAGCGGGGCAGCAGCCCGAGGGAGGCGACGAGCAGCCCGGTGAGGACCACAGCGAGCACGCCGAGGACGACGCCGACTGCCACCCCCAGCAGCAGTGCCCGTGACCGCCGCGCGAGCTGACCACCGGTGGTGCCCGTCGCCGGGCTGTCGGCGGCCACCACCGCCGGGGCAGCAGGCGGGACAGCAGGAGGGGTGGGGGCGGAGGGAGGCGCGGAGCGCTGAGCGGGCACGGGGGCGCTCGTCGTCGTCCGGAGCGCGGTGGTGCTCGTGCTGGTCCGGGTGCTGGCGTGGGCCGCCGGCTGCACCGGGAGCGGCTCCGTGGCGGGGAGCACCACCTCGAGCGCTCCGGTCTCCACGAAGGCCACCCGGTACGCGTGGCCCAGGTGGGCCGGCGGCTGGCGCAGGCGCACGGGCGCGTCGTCAGAGGGTTCGTCTCGGGACGGCGGCTCGGCGGCGACGGGGGCAGGCACTGCGGCGGGGCTCCTCGGGGGTCGGGGTGCCCGTCACCTCCCGGACACCGCTCGAACACGCTGGTGTCACCCCAGGTTAAGGCGCCGAGGTCTGCTCCGGGGGGATCTCCAGGGGGACGCGTCAGCGCGTCGCGTCGTGGACCACCCGTCCGTCCACCACGGTCAGCGCCACCCGCACCGCGCCGCGCACCACGTCGGCGGCGACCCCGTCCGCCAGCGGGTCCGCCTCCAGGGCCACCACGTCGGCGACGTCCCCGACCGCCACCGCGGACCGCCCCCGGGCGCTCGCCGCGAGCGCCTCCGCCGTCGTGATCGACTGCTCGGGGTGCCACGGCGGCCGCGGCCCTCCGCGTCCGCCGTCGGCGAGGGCGCGGGGGTCGGTGCGGTCGACGGCGGCGGCCACGGCCAGCCACGGGTCGAGCGCTGCGACGGGGGCGTCCGAGCCCATCGCCAGCCGTGCGCCGGAGTCGAGCAGCGCGCGCAGCGGGAAGGCGCGGCCGGTGCGGCCGCGCCAGTGGACCTCGGCGACGTCGCGGTCGTCGAGGAGGTGGGCGGGCTGCACGCTGGCGACGACGCCGAGCGCGGCGAAGCGGGCGACGTCGTCGTCGGCGACCAGCTGGGCGTGCTCGACCCTGCCGCCACCGCCGACGACCTCCAGCGCGTCCAGCGCCGACCGCACGGCGGCGTCGCCGATGGCGTGCACCGCGGGCGTGAGGCCGCCGGTGCGGCCACGGCGCAGGAGGTCGAGCAGCGCGTCGGGCTCCCAGGTGAGCTCCCCGTAGCTGCCGGGGCCGCTGCGCCCGGGGTAGGGCTCGAGGCAGCAGGCGGTGCGGGTGTTGAGCGACCCGTCGGTGATGACCTTCAGGGGGCCCGCCACCACCAGGGGCGCCGAGCCCGGAGCGCTGTCGGACAGGGCTCCGGCTCCGCGCACCCCGCGCGCCAGCACCTCCTCGAGGTGCTGCGGGTAGGTGCCGGCCTCCACCCGCAGCCCCGCCGACGCCGCCCGTCCGGTCCCGCTCGAGCCGGCGCGGCGCGCCCACACGGCCACCGTGCCGCCGGGGGAGTCGGTCATCTCCAGGTCCACCACGCCCACCACGCCGCGGGTGGCGGTTTCCGCGAGCGCGTCGGCGACGGCGGCGTCCAGCTCCGCCTCGCCGACCCGGCCGAGCGCGCGCTGCACC
This sequence comes from Quadrisphaera sp. RL12-1S, assembly GCF_014270065.1. NCBI lineage: Bacteria > Bacillati > Actinomycetota > Actinomycetes > Kineosporiales > Kineosporiaceae > Quadrisphaera > Quadrisphaera oryzae. The sequence continues at coordinate 247,582 of NZ_JACNME010000002.1, forward strand.
GCGAACGCCGCTTCCTCGCGCACCAGCCCGCGCTCGTCCGGGACCACGCCGAGCGGTGCCGCGACCTGCTGCGCGGCGGCGGTGGACAGCCACGCGCAGTGCAGGTCTCCCGAGACGAGCACCACGGGCCGCGCAGCGGCGCGGTCGAGCAGGGACGGCGACGGCGCGTCCGGCCAGAGCCCGTCGCGGAAGCCGAAGCCGACCAGCACGCCGGCCGCGGCGGCCGTGCCGCGCTCGGCCGCCGCCCGCTGCGCCACCGCCGCCGCGGCCTCGGCGGCGCTGGTGGCGCCGGAGACGTCGAGCCGGCGCCGCACCTGCGCCCACTGGCCCAGGTGGACGTGCTCGTCCCACAGCCCCGGCAGCAGCCAGCGCCCGTCCAGGTCGACCACCCGGTCGGGGACGGCGCCCGTCGTTGTCGTCGGCGTGACGGAGGCGACCCGTCCGCGGTCGAGGAGGACGTCGACGAGCCCGTGCCTGCCGGCGGGAACCCCGGCGAGGCGGCAGCGGCGCAGCAGCAGAGCGGCGGTCACGCCCTCATCCTGCGGGGAGGAGACTCCTGGGGTGGACGAGGGGACGGGCGGGCGTCTGCTGAGCGGGCGCGAGGTGCCGCTGGGCGGCGTGCGCGGCATGAGCGTGCAGCGGTGGCTGCCGCACCGCGAGGTGCCGACCGTGGGGGCGTGGTGCTTCCTGGACCGGATCGGGCCGCAGCGGGTGGACATGCGCGTGCAGCCGCACCCGCACACCGCGCTGCAGACGGTGACGTGGCCGCTGACCGGACAGATCCGCCACCGCGACAGCACCGGGTCGGACGTGGTGGTGCGCCCCGGGGAGCTGAACCTCATGACCGCGGGGCGGGGGGTCTCCCACAGCGAGTTCTCCCTCGGCGACCAGCCGCTGCAGCACGCGGTGCAGCTGTGGGTGGTGCTGCCGCGCGAGCAGGACGGGTGCCCGCCGCGGTTCGAGCAGCAGCGCGAGCTGCCGGTGCTGGAGGTCGGCGGTGCGCGCGGCGGCGTGCGGGCCACCGTGCTGGTGGGGTCGCTGGGCGGGGCGACGTCCCCGGCGGGCGTGGCGCCTGGGCTGGTCGGCGCCGACGTGGTGCTCGACGAGGGTGCGGACGTCGAGGTGGAGGTGGACCCGGCGCACGAGCACGCGCTGCTCGCGCTCGACCCCGAGGGCGGGGCCCCGGCGCTGCGGCACTGGGCCCCGGGCCGGGCCAGCCTGCGGCTGCGCCACGCCGACGGCGCCCGGCAGCTGCTGCTCGGCGGGGTGCCCACCACCGACGACCTGGTGATGTTCTGGAACTTCATCGGCCGCACCCACGAGGACGTCGCCGCCGCCCGCGCCGACTGGGAGGACCCGGACGCCGCCGCCGAGCGCTTCGGCCGGGTGCCCGGGCACGCCGCGGGCGAACGGATCCCGTCGCCGCCGCTGCCTCCGGTGCGCCTCACCCCGCGGCGCCCGCGCCCCCGCCGGGTGGTCGAGCCCGGGGAGGCCCCCGCCTTCAGCTGACCTCAGCCCAGTCGCACGGCTGCGGTCCCCGGCAGGGGGACAGAGCCGTCGAAGTCACCACCTCGCCCGTCCCCCCTGCCTAGGTTCGCCCCCACACCGAGCGTCTGAGGGGGGACCGGTGGCAGAGGAGTCCTGGAACGAGGCGCGGCTCATCCCGACGTCCGGCATCAACGGTGCGGAGGAGGCTGAGCGGCGCGCGACGTCTGCGCTGCTCGCGGTCATGTCCGCGGTCAAGGAGTTCGGGAGGGCCCTGGTGCAGCCGCTCGGCGCGCCCGCGGGCGCGCTGCAGACGTTCATCGAGGTGCCCTTCTCCCTCGGGGAGCGCCGCCTGTACCCGGACGGCCTCATCCGCTGCGCTCGCGGCCAGAGGTCGTGGACCGCCCTGGTCGAGGTCAAGACCGGCACCAACGAGCTGCAGCGAGACCAGCTCGAGGCCTACCTCGAGATCGCCCGCTCCCAGGGCTACGACTGCGTCATCACCATCTCGAACGAGATCTCCCCCGCCGCGGGTGTCCACCCGACCACCGTCGACAAGCGCCTCCTGAAGAAGGTCGCCCTCCACCACTGGTCCTGGTCCCAGGTCCTGCACGAGGCCGTGATGCAGAAGGAGCACCGCGGCGTCGCGGACCCGGACCAGGCGTGGATCCTCGGTGAGCTCATCCGCTACCTGGAGCACCCGCGCTCCGGAGCCCTGGAGCTGGACGACATGGGGCCGGGCTGGGTGCCGCTGCGAGAGGCCGTCACCGCTGGCACCCTCCGCGCGTCTGACAAGGCGCTGCCGCAGGTCACGGCTCGCTTCGACGCACTCCTGCGCTTCGCGAGCCTCCGGCTGGGGCGCAACCTCGGGACCGACGTCACTCCCGCGCTGAGCCGGCGCGAGCTCAGCGACCCTGGCCTGCGCGCCCAGGCCCTCTCGTCGTCGTTGGTCTCGTCAGGAGTGCTCGACGGCGCCATCCGCATCCCCGGCACCGTCGCGCCCCTGACGATCGAGGTGGACCTGCGCTCAGGGCGCATCACGTGCGCGGTGGAGGTGGAGGCGCCCAAGGAGGGACGCCAGACGACCCGCGTCAACTGGCTGGTCCGCCAGCTCAAGAGCGCCCCTGAGGACGTCCGCGTGGAGGCGAGCTCGGTGCGGAGCCGGGGTCCGGGCGCGGTGGCGCTGCTGCGAGCCGTCAGGGAGGACCCTTCGGTCCTCGTGGAGGACCCCCAGCGGGACCTCAAGGCCTTCCGGATCGCTCGCACGTCTCCGATGGGGTCCAAGCGGGGCCGGGGGCGCGGCAGCTTCATCGACTCCGTCCTGGCCGCCGTCGAGGACTTCTACGGCGACGTCGTCCAGCACCTCAAGGCGTGGTCGGCGGCACCGCCGCGCCTGCGCGAGCCCGTCGAGGAGCTGCCGACCCACTCCGCGCTGGACTCGAACGCGCTGTCCTCCCAGGACGGCGCAGAGGTGGCGGTGGACGGGGCTGGAGACCTGGCAGCCCCCGGGCAGACCGTCTGACCCCGGCCCTCGTCGCAGCCGAGCCCCTGGCTGCAGAGCTGGGTGGGCCAGGAGCCGAGCAGCGTCAGCGCGCGGCGCCGGACTCCGCGCCGGCGCGCTCGCCGTCGTCGTCCTGAGCCGCCGGGTGGGCGGCGCCGGGCTCGGGCGAGTCCTTCTCGAAGGTCGCGATGACCGTCTCGAAGCCCTTGTACGTCTCGCTGCGGGCGTAGCCGGTGTACGCGCGGACGTCCTGCGGGGTGAGGTCGACGTCGTCGGTGAACGGCGTCAGCAGCGCCCTGGGGTAGAGCCGGCGCTGGCGCACCACGTTGATCTCCGCGGCGAGCACCAGCGCCATCGACTGCAGGTACAGCCACGCCAGCAGCCCCAGGACGACGCCGAAGACGCCGTACACGTCCCCGGCGTGCTGCAGGTACGCGCCGGCCATCCGCGCGAACACGGTCTGCAGCGCCTCCCACAGCGCGGCGGCGACGAACGCGCCGATCGCCACGTTGCGCCAGCCCAGCCGGACGGCCGTCAGCACCCGGAAGACGACCACGAAGATGCACGTGTTGATCGCGAACGGCACCAGCGTGCCGGCGGCCAGCAGCAGCCCGCCGCCCACCGGCACGGCGTCGGCCAGCTGGGGGAGCACCACGGAGATGGCCGTGGCCACGACCGCCAGCAGGCCCAGGGCCAGCATGAGCACGATGCTGCGCAGCCGGGACAGGACCGGGTTGGGCTGCTTGTAGCGCGGCACGGCGTAGATGCGGTTCAGCGCCGCCTGCGTGGCCTGCATGACGCCCATGCCGCCGTACAGGGTGCCGAGCGCGCCGATGGTCAGCGCGACGCCGCTGCCCCGCAGGCCCGTGATGCTCCCCTGCAGGGCGCTCCCGAGGACCGGCACGCCGGCGAGCGCGTCGATGGTGCCCGTCACGGCCCGGCTGGACAGCTCGGGGTCGGCCCCGGAGAAGGGCTGCAGCACGAAGCCGAGCACCGAGACCAGGAGCAGCAGCAGCGGGAAGACGGAGACGAAGCCGTAGTAGGCCATGAGCGCGGCGAGGTGCGGGCCGCGGTCGTCCGCGAACTTGTAGACGACGGCGAGGGGGAAGGCGCTCGCGGGGTGGCGGCGCTGGAACGCGTCGATGCGGTCCGTGAGCTTCTGGCCACCGGGCACGCGCGTCATCCTGCCCGAGCGCCGATCACGCGGCGCGCCGGCGTCACCGGGACGGAGGCCGTCGAAACCCTCGCGAGAGGGCTGCTGCGCACCGGCGTGTCACGATCAGATCACGGTTCCGACCTGGGATGTTTGGGGGTTTCCGTCACTTCCCGGTACTTTCTGTTCGCTCCCGGATCCGATCCGGGAGCCCTCGTCGCGCACGCCGAGCCCCTGCCAGCGCGTTCGAGGCCCACGACCCGAATGGCAGGGGACGGGGGAACCACTTCCGGGCGCGCTGCTCTTCGGAGCGTCGTCGCGTCCTCGGGGTGAAGCTCGCCTAGCGAGCCGGGGGACCTCACCTCCCGAACCCGACAGCTCACCTCGCAGGCGTCGGAGAGGCTCACCCCCCATGTCGCTGACCCCTGCCGTCACGCCTGCCCGCAAGCACAAGCGGGCCCTGACCCGGCTCGTCGCCGGCCTCGCGCTCTCCGGTGGCCTGGTCGCCGGTGCCGCGATCCCCGCCAGCGCCGCGCCCGTCCTGAACAGCGGGGCCGTCCTGGCCACCGCCAGCCAGTACATCGGCACCCCCTACCGCTACGGCGGCACCACCCCGTCCGGCTTCGACTGCTCGGGCTACACCCAGCACGTCTACGCCATGAACGGCATCTCCATCCCGCGCACCGCCGACGCCCAGATGGACGCCAGCACCCGCATCAGCGCCTCCCAGGCGCGTCCGGGCGACCTGGTCTTCTTCGTCAGCGGCGGCAGCGCCTACCACGTGGGCATCTACACCGGCAACGGGAAGATGATGGACGCCCCGCGCGCCGGGAAGTCCGTCACCGAGCGCTCCATCTGGAGCAGCAACGTGGTGTACGGCCGCTTCTGAGCGAACCGATCGGCACGCACCCCCCTCACCTCCTCGGCGGTCTCCGCCGGGTGGGCGAGGGGGGTGCATGCTTGTCAGGTGGTGCACCAGGTGGAGCCGGACTCGCAGACGGCCGACGACGACGGGCGGGCGGGGCGGTGAAGGCCCCGGCCTGGGTGCCCGTCGCGTCCTTCCTGGTCTCCCTGGGCGCGTTCGTGCTGGTGCGGACGCTGACCCGCGGCCTGCCGTGGTGGCTGTCCGTGGCGCTGGCCGTGGTCGCGATGCTCGTGGCCGGGCGCGTGGCCGCGGTGGCCGCTGCCGACGTGCTGGTGCGGCTGCGCCGGCGCGCTCAGGCGCGCGGGGCCGTCAACCGGTCGTAGAGCTCGGGGCGGCGGTCCAGCCACAGGTCCGAGGACCCGCTGACCAGCTTGTCGCGGGAGGACTCCAGGTCCACGTCCGCCCAGGCGGCGCCGCGGCCCGGTCCGGCCGCCGCCAGCAGGTGCCCGCTGGCCGAGACGATGCAGCTGCCCGCCGTCCACCCCGGCCCGCTGCGGTCGGCGCACACCACGGCCACCCGCTCCAGCCTCGCCGTGGCCGCTGCCACCAGCTGTCCGTCCGGGCCGCCGCCCTCCCCGGGCTGCGCCGCCGGCCACGCCACCGGCACCGCCAGCAGCTCCGCCCCGGCCAGGCTCGCCGTGCGGGACCACTCGGGGAAGCGCAGGTCGTAGTCGACCAGCACCCCGATCCGCCCGTGGGCCGTCTCCACCACCGGCGGCGGGGCCGACCCGGCGGCGAACACCACGCGCTCGCGGTCCCACAGGTGCGCGCACCGGTAGACCGCGCGCAGGCCGGTGGCGTCCACCACGGCGGCGCTGTTGTACAGCTGCCCGTCGTCGCCGGCCTCGCAGAACCCGCCGACCACCACCGACCCCTGCCGGGCGGTGCACGCCGCGGCCCACGCGGCGAACACGCCGTGGCCGGGGGCCACCGCCACCGCGCGGGCCTGCTCGGCGTCCTCCAGCACCCCGCCGGTGGTGACCAGCTGGGGGAGGACGACGACGTCGGCCCCCTGCCCCACGGCGTCGCGCACGACGTCGGCCGTGAGCTCGGCGTTGGCCGCCAGGCCGTCGGGGACGGGGGCCAGCTGGCACGCGGCGATCCTCGTCACGCCATCCATCCTGCCCGCCGGACGCGCCCGCGTCCCCGTGAGGGAGATCAGAGACCGGCGAGCGACCCGCCGTCGCGGCCGTGCAGCGACAGGTAGCGGGAGGGCCGCTGCGGTCCGCCCGCGGGCGGGCGCAGGTCAGCGACGACCCGCTCCACGCGCCCGCAGCGCGCGCAGCGCATCGCCACCACGCCGGCGGGCTCCACGCCCACCAGCTCGAAGCCCCGGCCTCCGCACGCCTCGCACGTCACCGCAGGTCACCTCCCCGTCCGACCGCCCATCCTCTCCTTCGAGGATCGGCACGCGCCCACCCTGCCCCCAGCGGGCTCGCCCGGACGGGTGAACGCGCCGGCCCGCAACCCCCGCGGCGGCGTGGCGCGCACGGGTGTCGTCGTTCCCGCCCGCCGCGCAGCCGGTCGCGCCAGACTCGTCGGTGGGGCCGCTGTGGCGGATGGGCTCCACCGTGACGGGAGGGCGCAGACATGGGTGTGCTGGACAAGCTGATGAGGCGCTCCGACGGCGCCCGCCGCTTCTCGCTGTCCGCAGGTGTCCCGGCACCGGCCGTGACGGGGCAGCCGCCCGCGGGCGTGGCGGTCATGCCGCTGGCCCTGCGAGGAGCCGAGCTGGGCGCCCTGCGCGCCGCCGACGCCGCAGGCCGCGCCGTGACCCTGCCGCTGTCCGTGGTGGCCGAGGTGGCCGCGCGCGCCGAGGGCGTCGTCCCCGACGCGCCGGGCTCCGTGCCGGGTTCGGTGCCGGTGCCCGCGACCCGTCCCGCGCACGAGCACGGCTACGCCGTCCTCGACGTGGTGACCAGCGGACCGTCCCCCCTGCACGACCGGCTGCTCGAGGTGGCCGTGGTCCAGCTCGACGCCGACGGCGCCGTGGTGGGGGAGTGGACCTCCCTGGTCCGCCCGTCCGTCACCTGCCCCGGCACCGCCTCCGCTCGGGACGACGACGCCTCGCTCGACCTCGCCCGCCTGGCCGCCACCGCCGGCGCGTCCCCGGAGGAGCTGGCCAGCGCCCCCACCCTCGCCGACGTCGCCGCCGAGCTGGTCGCCGCGCTGTCAGGCCGGGTGCTCGTGGCGCACAGCGCCGCCTCCGACCTCGCCCACCTGCGCGCCGAGCTGGCCGCCGTGGGCCTCGTGCTGCCCGTGGCCCCGGTGCTGTGCACGCTGGAGGCCAGCTGGCGCCACCTGCCCGGCCTGCACCGCCGCCGCCTGGTGGACTGCTGCCGCGCCGCCGGCGTGGCGCTGGACGGCGTCCCGACCGCCCTCACCGACGCCCGCGCCGCCGCCGGACTCCTGCAGCGCTACCTCGCCCGCTCCGGCGAGCGCGGCGAGGCCCAGGCCGCCGTGGTGGCCCGCGCCGCGGCCACCCCCTGGCCCGCGGTGGAGGTGCCGCCGATGAGCTCTGCCGCGCCCCGCACCGACGCCCCGCCCTCGCTGCCGTCGCTGTACGGCCGCTCCGCCGAGCCCGGGCGGCTCGCCGTGGTGCTGGAGTCGCTGGCGCTCGACGGACCCGACCTCCCGCTGCCCGCGGTCGCCGCGCACGTGGAGCTGCTCGCCGAGGCCCTGGCGGCAGGACCCCTGGACGACGACGCCGCCCGCACCCTCGCGCTCCTGGCCGACGCCGCCAACCTCACCCGCGCCCAGGTGCGGGCCGCCTCCCGCGGCGTGGTGATGGCGCTGGCGGCGGCGGTCGGCCGCGAGCCCACCGCCGGGGAGGTGGAGCGCGAGGAGCTGCTCACCGCCGCGCGCGTCCTGGCGGTGGACGTCGACGACGTGCTCGCCGCCCTCACGGCCGCCGCCGTGGCCACCGGCTCGGTGCCGCTGGTCGGCGCCGCGGCGCCCACCGCCGGTCCCGGCCCGCTGACCCAGGCCCTGGCGGCGGTGCGCGTGCCCGCCCCGCGCGCCGAGCGCGCCGAGCGCGCGCCGCGGCCCGCCGTCGACCTCACCGAGGCGTCGGCCCGTGCAGCCGTGCGCACGTGGGCCCGCCAGCGCGGCCTCGAGGTCAGCCCCCGCGGCAAGCTGCCCCGCGCCGTGGTCGAGGCCTACGAGGCCGAGCGCTCCGGCCTGGTGCCCACCGCCTGACGGGGCAGGGTGCATGAGGGTGCTGGGCGCATGAGGGTGCTGGGCGCATGAGGGTGCTGGGCGCGGACGTCTGGGACGGGCGCTGGGTCGGGGTGGTCCTCGACGACGCCGTCGACGGCGCGTGGGTGCGTGCCCACACCGCCGACAGCGTCACCGCTCTCGTCGCGGCGGCGCAGCGGGACGGGCCCCTCGCCGTCGTCGGCCTCGACATCCCCATCGGCCTGGCCGAGCACGGCCACCGGGCCGCTGACCTCGCCGCCCGCGAGGTGCTCGGCGCGCGGCGGTCGTCGGTGTTCGTGACACCCGTGCGCGCCGCGCTGCGGGCGGCCACGCACGCCGAGGCGGTGGCGCTCTCCCGCGCGGCCACGGGTGCCGGCGTGAGCGTCCAGGCGTACGGGCTGCGGGCCAAGGTGCTCGAGGTGGACTCCTGGGTCCGTGACCTCCCGGCGCCGGCGCACCGCGTGGTGGAGGTGCACCCGGAGGTGGCCTTCGGCCGGCTCGCGGCGCTCACCGCGGGTGACGGCGACGGCTGCCTGCCGCTGCCGGACCGCAAGAAGAGCTGGGCCGGCGCCACCCGGCGCAGGGCGCTGCTGGCCGGCGCCGGCGTCGTCGTCCCCGACGAGATCGGTGAGGCCGGGCGCGCGGCCGTGGACGACGTGCTGGACGCGGCCGTGGTGGCGTGGGTCGCCCTGCGCGTCGGCCGCGGGGTGGCGCGCCCGCTGCCCGACCCGCCGCAGGTCACCCCCGACGGCTGGCCGGCGGCCGTCTGGGCGTGAGGGTCAGGAGATCGGCTGGTTCTGGTAGCCGTCCTGGGTCCAGTAGCCGTTGGTGCTGCTGGGTGTGACCCCCGGGGTGCCGAGGCAGCCTCGGTCCGAGGCGGTGACCGTGGCCGGAGGGCGGTTCGCCGAGAGCGCGACGATGCGGGTGGAGACGCCGACGATCCGACCCAGCCCCGAGGTGTCCGGGCCGGCGGTCGAGCTGGTCCCGACGAGGCAGAAGTCGGTCGCGGTGGCCCACACCACCGACACCTTCACGTCCTTCGAGGTGCGCAGGGACGTGCCGGCGAGGTTGAGGGCGCGTGCCGTCGGGAAGGTGCCGTCGGCCAGGCCCTTGGTGCGCACCTCGGTGGCGATGTTCCGCAGGTCCGAGGTCAGGGCCGTCTCCGCGGCCTTCTGCCGCTGGGTGAGGAAGACCGGGACGGCGATGGCCGCCAGGACCCCGATGACGATCATGACGACGAGCAGCTCGATGAGCGTGAAGCCCGAGTCGCGGTGGACGGTGCTGTGGTGCTTCCTCACGTCGATGCTTCGGCACCGACGACGGCCGAGCACAGCGACCACGTCCCACGCCACCCCACAGGGCCAACGGGCTCAGGCGCGCAGGGCCTTTCGGCACAGGTCCCGCAGGACGGTGAGCTCGTCGTCGTCGAGGTGCTCGCCGAGGGCCTCGGCGATGGCGGTCGCGTGGCGGCGTCCCACCTCGCGCTGCACCGCGCGCCCGGCGTCGGTGAGGACCAGGACGACGCCGCGCCGGTCGGCCGGGTCCGGCTCGCGCTCCAGCAGCCCCTGCGCCACCAGCCGGTCCACGAGCCGGCTCAGCGACGGCTGCGGCAGCAGCACCGCCTCGGCGAGCGCGCCGAGGCGGGCGCGCCCCTGCTCGCACGAGGTGAGGGTGTAGAGCACGTCGTACTCGCGCACCCCCACGCCGTGCTCCGGCGACCAGACGTCCTGGTCGCCGAAGCGGCGGATGAGCGCGGCCTGGGTGCGGAACAGCGCCTCCCACGCCTCGACGGCGAGCCGGGTGCTCGTCATGCCCGCTGGCGGGCGGCGACGCGAGCGGCGTGGCTGGGCGGGTCGCTGGGGACGCCGGCCGGGCGCCGCGCCTCCATCTCCTGGCGCAGCGCAGGGACCACGTGCTCGCCGAGCATGTCGATCTGCTCCAGCACGGTCTTCAGCGGCAGGCCGGCGTGGTCGACGAGGAACAGCTGGCGCTGGTAGTCGCCGAAGAACTCCTGGAACGTCAGCGTCTTCTCGACCACCTGCTCCGGGGTGCCGACGGTCAGCGGCGTCTGCCGGGCGAACTCCTCCAGGGACGGACCGCCCCCGTACACCGGCGCGACGTCGAAGTACGGGCGGAACTCCCGCACGGCGTCCTGGCTGTTCTTGCGCATGAACACGTGACCGCCCAGCCCGACCACGGCGGTGCTGCCCGGCCCGTGGCCGTGGTGCTCCCACCGCTCGCGGTAGAGGTTGATGAGGCGGATGTAGTGCTCCTTCGGCCAGAAGATGTTGTTGGCGAAGTAGCCGTCGCCGAAGTAGGCCGCGATCTCGGCGACCTCGGGGGTGCGGATGGAGCCGTGCCAGACGAAGGGGGCCACGCCGTCGACGGGGCGCGGGGTGGCGGTGAACTGGTGCAGCGGGTTGCGGAACTGGCCCTGCCAGTCCACCGGGGAGTCCTCGTCCCACAGGCGGCGCAGCAGCTGGTAGTTCTCCACCGTCAGCTGCACGGAGGCACGGGGGTCCTTGCCGAAGGCGGAGTACCCGGCCATGGAGTTGCCGCGGCCGAACATGACGTCCACGCGGTCGTCGGAGAGCAGCTGCAGGGTGGCGTAGTCCTCGGCGAGCTTCACCGGGTCGTTGGTGGTGATGTGCGCGATGGACGTCGACAGGCGCAGCCGCGAGGTCCGCCCCGCGATGTAGCCGAGCACCGTGGTGGGGCTGGACGTGACGAACCCGGTCTCGTGGTGCTCGCCGATGGCGAAGACGTCCAGGCCGGCGGCCTCGACGTGCTGGGCGATGGTGACGAGGGAGCGCATGCGCTCGACGTCGTCCGGGGTCTTCCCGGTGTGGACGTCGGGGGTCTGGTCCGCGACGGTGAACACGCCGAACTGCACGGTGCGCCTCCTGGTGGGTGCTGCGATCTGCCGGCAATTCTATGCATCTGCATGGACCTGCCTCACAACCACCCGGCGCGCCGGGGTGTTCCCGAGGCCGCCCGTGACGACGGACGGGCAGAAGCGCCCGAGGACGTCTCCACGCCGGCGTGTCGCGGACTCCTGCCTGTCCGGCGTCACGCCGCGGCGGGGTGAGGTGTCCCGCCGAGCATGCAGAAGTGCCGCGATCGGGCGCGGGCGCGGTGCGGCACTCGAGTTCTGCATGCCCGGCGGGACGCGAGCGCCCGTCGTGCCAGGCTGCGCCGGTGGGCGAGAGCGGCGACGGCTACTGGTCGCACCTGGAGATCACGCCCGGAACGGGGGCCGGACCCGCTGCCGAGCTCGGGCCTGCCGCGGAGCCGGACGGCCCGCCGCTGTCAGGCCCCTCCCTCGATGCTGTGAAGGCGCTCGTCACCCTGGCCGCGGCTGACGGCGTCGCCGCGGAGCTGCAGATGCCGGCCACGCGCGACCGCGGCTGGCCGGCCAGCTGGTCGCTGCCCTCTGCGTGGCTGTACGTCGCCGGTGGCGGCGGGGTCGGCCTCCACAGGTACGACGACGACGCCGAGTCGGAGGCGCAGGAGGCGTTCCGCATCGCGGACACCGCCCAAGAGGCCCTGCTCGAGTCCATGCCCGCGGTCGGGCGCCCGACCAACTGGCCGCCCTGCCCGGCGCACCCGACCACGCACCCGCTGGCCCTGGCCGCCGGCGACGACGACGACCCGCGCCCGCGCTGGACCTGCCCGCTCACCGGCGACGTGGTCGGCGTGCTCACCGGTGGGGGGATCCGGTCCACTCCCTGATGGGCTCGGGGTGGCCCCGATCCACTCCGATGAGACCAGGGCCACCCCGCGCCCACGGGCCGAGCAGCCGAGCCCGCCACCGCTGTGATGAGGTGGCGCCCATGGAGGTCGTCGAGGTCCACCCCAGCGTCGAGCAGTACGCCTACACGTTCGGCGGGGTCGCCCCGCTCATGACCGTCCGTCCCGGGCAGGCGCTGCGCCTGTGGAGCGAGGACGCGTTCGGCGGCGGCCTGCGCAGCACGGGCGACCTGCTCTCGAACACCCCGGCCCCGCCCGGCCTGAACCCGCAGACCGGACCGTTCCTCGTGGAGGGCGCCCAGCCCGGCGACGTGCTGGCCCTGCACCTGGTGGACCTCGAGCCCGCCCGCGACACCGCCGTCTCCAGCCTGGTCCCGTTCTTCGGCGGCCTCACCGGCACGGACACCACGGCGCTGCTCACGCCGCCCCTGCCGGAGCGCACGTGGGTCTACCACCTCGACTCCGCCCGCCGGACCCTCGCCGTCGAGCTGACCTCGGGCGGCTTCTCCGCGGAGCTGCCGCTGGAGCCGATGCTCGGCACGGTGGGCGTCGCGCCCGCTGCCGGGGAGGTGCGCACGTCGCTGGTGCCCGGGGTGTTCGGCGGCAACCTCGACACCCCGCAGATGCGCGCCGGCACCACCTGCTACCTGCGGGTCAACGTGGACGGGGCGCTGTTCAGCCTCGGTGACGGCCACTACCGCCAGGGCGAGGGGGAGACCTGCGGCACCGCCGTCGAGGGCGCCATGACCACCACGCTGGTGGTCGACCTGGTGAAGGCCGGTGAGCTCGGCAGCACCAGCGCGCCGGCGACCCCGCGCCTGGAGGACGACGACCACTGGATGACCGTCGGCACCGGCCGCCCGCTGGAGGACGCGTGGCGCGCCAGCCAGGTGGAGATGGTCCGCTGGCTGCGCGAGCTCTTCGGCCTGGACGACCTCGACGCCTACCAGCTGCTCAGCCAGGTGGGCCTGGCGCCGCTGGCCAACGTGGTCGACCCGGCGTACGCGGCGCTGGCCAAGGTGCCGAAGGCGCTGCTGCCCCGCCCCGCCGGCAGCGCCTTCGGCGGGGTGCACGCCCGCCTGCGCGAGGCGGCGCGCACCCTGCGCTGAGCGCCCTCGGGCCCGGCTCAGACGCAGCCTGGCTCAGACGCGGTGCGCCAGCGCCGCGCGCACGTGCTCGACCACCCCGTCGGCGGCGGCCTCGACCTGCTCCAGGCAGACCTCGAAGTCCCGCTGGTCGCCGTACCAGGGGTCGGGCACGTCCAGGCCGGCACCCACCAGGCCGGAGGCCGCCGGGTCGAAGGAGCGCCACAGCGCCACCCGGTCCGAGGCCGACGGCGCGATCCGCTGCAGGGAGCGCCGGTGGGCGGCGGTCATGGCGAGCACGAGGTCGCGCTGCTCCACCTGTCCCGGCTGGACCTGCCGCGCGCGGTGCGCCTGCGCGCCGCCGTCCGGCACGTCGTACCCGGCGTCGAGCAGCACGCGCCGGGCGCGCCGGTCCATCGGGTTCCCCTCCTCCTCGTCGGAGACCCCGGTGGAGTCGACCACCACCACGTCCTCCCCGAGGCCGGCCTCGTCCAGGCGGTGCCGCAGCACCACCTCCGCCATGGGGGACCGGCAGATGTTGCCGGTGCAGACGGTCATGATCCGGTACGGGCGCCCCGAGGCGCTCGCGGAGGTGGGCGTGCTCACCCGTCGATCGTCCCGGACGCCACCCGCGACGGCGAGGGCAGCGCCTGCGCCTGAGGTGACCCCTCCAGCACCTGGGCGAGGACGACGACGAGGGCGGCCACCGCCACCGCGCCCGGGTCGGGGGCACCCAGCGCCCGGTCACCGAGGTAGCGGGAGCGCCCGCGCCGCCCCAGCAGCTGCGCCGTCCCCAGGGCCCCGTCGACGGCGGCCCTCCCGGCGTCGGCCAGCGAGCCGCCGCCGTCCAGGACGTCGGCGGCGGGCACGAGCGCGTCGAGGAACGTGCGGTCACCCACCTGCGCCCCGCCCACCCGGGTGACGGCCTGCGCACCGGAGCGCAGCGCGGCGCCGATGTCAGCGCCCACCTGCGGGTCACCGGGGGTGTCGCCGCGGCGCACGGCCGGCACCAGCTCGGTGAGCAGCAGCCCGAGCAGAGGTCCGCTGCTGCCCCCGACCTCGTCGAGGAAGGCGCCGGCCGCGGCGGACAGCGTGCCACCGCGGCGCTCGGCGTGCCGCAGGCCGGAGGCGACGTTGTCGCCGAAGTCGCCGTCGCCCGACAGCTGGTCCAGGCGCGTGAGGTCGGCGTGGGCGCCGTCCAGCGCCTGCGCCCAGGCGGCGACCACCGCGGCGCCGGCGTCGTCCGGGTCCTGCCCGTCCTGCGCGGCACCGTCAGACGGGGCGTCGTCGGGGTGGTCGGCGACCTGCGGCTCCTCCTCGGCGGGCAGCGCGGGCAGCGACGGCGTGGCCGTCGGCGCGGCGAGCAGCTCGGCCCAGCCGGGCCGCAGCGCCAGCAGCGTCAACGAGAAGCCGCGCATGTCCAGCGCCGCGGTGTAGGTGCCCACCAGGGACGTGGCCACCCGCACCCCGCGCTCGGAGAGCAGGTCTCCCACCAGCGCGCGCAGCGCGTGCAGCTCCAGCGACGTGGCTCCGCCGAGACCGTTGACCAGCAGGGCGACGCCCTCGTCGTCGACGGCGGCACCGGCGGTCTCCAGCCCGGTGAGCAGCTCCGCGAGCATCCCGTCCACCAGCTCCCGGGTGGGCGGGCGGGAGGTGGTGGACGCCGCGCGCTCGCCGTGGATGCCCACGCCGCGCTCCAGCTGGCCGGCGTCCAGCGCGAACGCCGGCTCGCCCGTGGCCAGGGAGGTCTGCGCGCGCGAGGCCACGGCCAGGCTGCGTGCCCGCGCGACCACGTCGCGCCCCAGCGCGGCGAGGGAGGCGAGGTCGTCGCCGCGGTCGGCCGCGGCGCCGAGCACCTTCTCCACCAGCACGGTCGCGGCGGTGCCGCGGCGCTGGCTCGCGCCGCCCTCGTCGTCGTCGCCGTCGTGGTCGTCCGAGGCGTCGGTGGCGAGGTCGTCGTCGACGAGCACCGTCTCCACCGGCACGCCCTCGGCGCGCAGGCGCTCGGCGGCGATGGCGAAGCAGATGACGTCCCCGGTGTAGTTCTTCACCACGAGCAGCACCCCGCCGGGGCCCGCGACGCCGCGCGCGGCAGCGTGCACCTGGCGGTGGTGCGGGGAGGTGAAGACCAGCCCGGGGCAGGCGGCGTCCAGACCGCCCGGGCCGAGGAAGCCCGCGTGCATCGGCTCGTGGCCCGCCCCGCCCCCGGAGACCAGCGCCACCTTCCGGCCGGGGGCCTTGCGGCGTGCGTACAGGTGCAGCGGGTCGAGCACCACGCCCACGTCCGCGGGGTGCGCCATCGCGAGGCCGCGGGCGGCGTCGGCCACGGCCGAGGCCGCGTCGGGCAGGAAGTGCGTGTCGGCATCGGCCACGCCCACCGACGCTAGCGCCGCCCGGGCCGGCGCGCGATCAGCGCTCGGGTCAGCGCTCGGGGACGAGCGTCTCGCGGGTGCGCAGGTCGATGACCACGGCCTCCGACGGCGCCGCCCACGCCTCCAGGTCCACCGGCTCCGGCAGCGGCGGCGGGCCCTGGGCCACGTGCAGGCTCACCAGCTCCGACAGCACGCCGGGCGGTGCGGCCAGCGCCGCCGAGCCCACCCCGAGCGGCGCGTCGGGGTGGCGGGCCGCCCGCTGGTGCAGCCGCACGGCGGTGCCCGGCAGCAGCCGGGCCGAGAGGTCCTGGTGGTGCCAGGCGTGCACGGGGGCGCGGCCGGGGCGGCCGGCCGGGCCGAGGGTCACCCCGAGGGCCTCGTCGGCGCAGTCCAGGAGGATCCAGCCGTCCGGGCTCACCGACGTGACCGTGCCGCGTCGCCAGCCCCACGGGCTGCGGCGGACGAGCTCGGCCAGCAGGCGGGGCATGCGGTGGCCCGGCAGGTGCGAGCGGCACGCCAGGTCCGCGGCGGCGCTGGTCCGGCCCGCCTCGTGGGGGCCGGGGAGGGCGGACGCCGCCGGAGCCGTGGTCCGGGGCGTGGTCGGGCACGTGGTCATGGCCGGCCCTCCTCGGTTCTCGTGGTGCGGGTGCGCGACGGCGGGCCGCGGCTCGGGCGACCCTAGCCGCCCGTGACGGCCCCGGGGCGGGCGGACCGCCGGAGCCTGCGGCGACCGGGTGACAGGTCGCGGCGGACCCGCCGAGCGGGTGCGCTCAGGAGCGCGAGGTGACCGCCCGCTGCCGCAGGGAGCTGTCGCGCACCACCAGCCGGTAGGGGGTCTGCAGGTGCCGCGGCGGCAGGCCGGGGTCGGCCAGGCGGGAGGTGAGGAGCTCCACCGCCCGCTCGGCCACGAACGCCCTGTCGATGGCGACGGTGGTCAGCGCCGGCCAGGAGAACTCCGCCTCACCGACGTCGTCCACGCCCACCACGGCCACGTCGCCGGGCACGCTGCGGCCGGCCTCGCGCAGCGCGGCGAGCGCCCCCAGCGCCAGCTCGTCGTTGGCGGCGAAGACCGCGTCGACGTCGGGCCGGGCCTCGAGCAGCGCGTGGGCGGCCTCCCGGCCGTCCTCGCGCGACCAGTCCCGGCAGTGCGGCACCAGGGCCGGGTCCACCGGCAGCCCGGCGTCCTCCAGCGCCGCCCGGTACCCGGTGATGCGCTGGCGGGCGCTGTTGTGCACCGGGGCCTTGTCGCCCAGGAACGCCACCCGGGTCCGCCCGCTCGAGACCAGGTGCTCCACGGCGAGGCGGGCCACCCCGGCGCTGTCGATGCCCACCCGGTCCACCGGGAGGTCGGAGCCGCCGTGCTCGCCGATGAGCACGATCGGGGTGTCGGGGTGGGGCGCCGCGAGCTCCTCGTCGGGCATCTCCAGCGCGGACAGCAGCAGGCCGTCGGCGAAGCGCACCGGCTGGCCGTCGGCCACCTCGCGCTCCCGCTCCAGCTGGCCCTCGGTCTGCTCCACGGCCAGGACGAGGCCGCGCTCGCGGGCCTGAGCGGCCACGTGGCGGGCGAGGTCGGCGAAGTAGGGCGCGGAGATGGTGGGCACCGCCAGAGCGATCATGCCGGTGCGACCGCTGCGCAGCTGGCGGCCCACCGCGGAGGGGCGGTAGCCCAGCGCGTCGATGACGTCCTGGACGCGGCGCCGGGTGTCGGGGTGCACGTGCACGTACTCGTTGACGACGTTGGAGACGGTCTTGGGTGACACCCCGGCGGCTGCGGCGACCTCGCGGATGGTCACCGGTCTGCGCGTCGGGGCGGAGCTCACCGCCGCAGTGTGACGCCGCGAGGGCCTCCGAGTCGATCTGCTGGCGCGCACCCGTCGTGGGCCGCGCCGTGCCGGTGATCGCGGGGGTTGACACGCCAGGGCGCCGGACGAGAGTCTTTACGACGTTGTAAAACCGCAGTGGAACGGTGTGCCGACCTCACCGAGGAGCGTCCCCGCCGCCGCCCCGCCGACGCCCGCCTGGAAGGACGCCCCGTGCCTCGCGCCCGCATCTCCCTCGACGCCTCGTACACGACGGCCCCCGTGCCCCACCGCCTGTTCGGCTCCTTCGTCGAGCACATGGGCCGCTGCGTCTACACCGGCATCTTCGAGCCCGACCACCCGAGCGCCGACGCCGACGGGCTCCGCTCGGACGTGCTCGAGCTGGTCCGCGAGATCGGCCCCACCGTGGTCCGCTACCCGGGCGGCAACTTCGTCTCCGGGTACGACTGGGAGGACGGCGTCGGCCCCGTCGAGCAGCGTCCGCGGCGCATCGACAGGGCCTGGCGCACGGTGGAGACCAACGCCTTCGGCCTGGACGAGTTCGCCCGGTGGGCCGACAAGGCGCAGACCGAGGTCATGTACGCCGTCAACCTCGGCACCCGCGGCCTGCAGGAGGCCTGCGACGTCCTCGAGTACGCCAACCACCCGTCCGGGACCAAGTTCTCCGACCTGCGGCGCTCCCACGGCCGGACCGACCCCTACGGCATCACGCTGTGGTGCCTGGGCAACGAGATGGACGGCCCCTGGCAGACCGGCCACAAGACCGCCCACGAGTACGCCCGCCTCGCGGGGGAGACCGCCCGCGCCATGCGCCAGGTCGACCCGACCATCGAGCTGGTCGCCTGCGGCTCCTCCTCCCGCTCCATGCCGACGTTCGGCGAGTGGGAGCGCACCGTCCTCGAGGAGACCTACGAGGACGTCCAGATGATCTCGGCGCACGCCTACTACGAGGAGTCGGAGACCACGCCGCTGGCCGACTTCCTGGCCTCCGCGGTGGACATGGACCTCTTCATCGACTCCGTGGCGGCCACCGCCGACGCCGTCGGTGCGCGCCTCAAGAGCCGCAAGAAGATCGGCATCAGCTTCGACGAGTGGAACGTCTGGAACCAGACCGCCTGGAACTCCTCCGAGCGCGCCAACGGCCGCACCGCGTGGGACGTCGCCCCCCGCGTCATCGAGGACGAGTACACCGTCCAGGACGCCGTGGTCGTCGGCACGCTCCTCAACTCCCTGCTGCGCCACGGCGACCGCGTGCTCGTCGGCTGCCAGGCCCAGCTGGTCAACGTCATCGGCCTGCTGCGCTCGGAGGCCGGCGGCCCGGCGTGGAAGCAGACCATCGCGCTGCCCTTCGAGCAGGTCCGCCGCCGCTCCCTGGGGGGCCACGTGCTCGACGTGCGCACCGCCAGCGACCGGTACGAGACCGGCAAGTACGGCGACGTCGACCTCGTCGACGCCTCCGCGGTCCTCCACCACGACGACGACGGCGGGCTCGCGCGCGTCACGCTCTTCCTCGCCAACCGCTCGCTGGAGGAGTCGGCGCAGGCCTCGGTCAGCCTGGGCGGCTTCGCCCAGGACCTCGCCGTGGGCGACGCCCTCGTGCTCGCAGCCACCGACGGCCAGGACCGGTACGCGTCCAACACCGAGTCCGCGCCCACGGCCGTGGGGCTGCGCCCGCTGGCGTCCGCCGGCGGCTCGGCCGCCGTCGAGACGGCCGAGCGCGGCGCGCAGACCGCCCGCATCACGCTGCCCGCGCTGTCCTGGGCCGTGGTGGAGCTGGTGCCGGCCGCCGGCTGACCCCAGACCGCCGGGTGGAGGGACCGCCGCTGGGGGACGGTCCCTCCACCCGGCTCTGAAGGCCCTGAGGGCCGCGCGGGCCTACGGTGGGCCGCGTGGCGAAGGGGATCCTGGCGCAGCTGCTCGACCTCGCGAAGGCCGTGGCCTCAGCGGCCCGGTCCGCCCCGCCCGAGGCGGGCTCCGGCAGCTCCCACAGCCAGCCCCAGCGCCAGCCCCAGCGCCAGCCCCAGCGCCAGCCCCAGCGCCAGGCCCAGCGGCCCGCCGCCCCGCCGCGGCGCCCCTCGTCGTCGTCACCGGCGCCGGGGGAGGTCCGGTACGCGCCGCGGGCCGACGGTCACGCGGACCCGGGCGAGGTGGTGTGGGCGTGGGTGCCCTACGAGGAGGACGCCTCCCGGGGCAAGGACCGCCCCGTGCTCGTGCTGGACGTGCGCGACGGCGGAGACGTGGTGGGCCTCATGCTCACGAGCAAGGACCACGCCGGGCCGCGCACCCAGGGCGAGCGCGACCACGACGGCCGGCGCTGGATGGACGTGGGCACCGGGGCCTGGGACTCCCAGCGGCGTCCCAGCGAGGTCCGGCTCGACAGGGTGCTGCACCTGCCCGCCGACGCCGTCCGGCGGGAGGGCTCCGCGCTGCCCCGCGACGTGTTCGAGCGCGTCGTCGCGGCGTACCGGTCCCAGTAGTCATCGGCCCATCCGCGTCACCCCGCCGCGACCAGGGACGACGCGCACTGCCCCCGCGAGTAGGGCAAGACGCGGAACGAGTCGGTTCCCGGAGCGGCGACGCGGCGCGGCACGACAGCGAGTACGCGTCCGAGTGCGGCGGCCCGTTCGCGTGACGGTGGGTGAGGCGCACCGCGAGTCCGCACCGAGTCCGTCGCCCGTCCCCTTCGACGCGTTTCCGTCACCGGGCGCGCGGGCGGTCCGCGCGCCGCTACGCTCGCGGTGTGGACGTCGCCGATGTGCTCCGCTGCGCCGCGGACGCCGTCGACCGCTCCGGGGTCTCCAGCGACCTCCGCGCGGTGGCCTTCACCACCGCCGTGGAGCTGGTGCTCCGCACCGCGGGCGAGGCGCCCCTGGGCCGGGCGGCGCTCTCCGGGGACCAGCCGGCCGAGCGCGCCGCTGACCGGGGCGCCGACCGCGCTGCGGACCGGCCCTCCCCGGCGGCCCTGCGCCTGCGCGGCGAGGAGCACCCCGCGCTCGGGCAGCCGTCACGGGCCGAGGACGGCGTCGACGCGCAGCCCTGGGACCTCGACCACCACGCCGACCACCGCACCGACCCCTGGTCCGAGCGGGCCGTCCAGCGCGCTGACCACCGCGCTGACCACCGGGGGGAGGCGCGGCCCGACCTGCGCCCTGACTGGCCCGAGCCCCCGCGCGTCCTGCGTCCCCTGAGCAGCGCCACCGCGCAGCGCGCCGGCGTGCCGCGCCTGGCGCCGCGCTCCGGCCAGGACGACGGCGGTGCTGACTGGTCCGCTCCGCGGCGCGGCCCGGAGCGCCTCGTGGCCGTGGGACCGCGCACGTGGACGGGCGCGACGGACGCCGGCGAGGAGCCGTGGGGGTCCATCTCCGACGCCCTCGGCGTGCGCCCCGAGCTGCTCGATCGGGTCTGGGAGGAGCGCGGCGGCAAGCTGCAGCTCGCCGGGGACCCCGCGCGCCTCGGACGCACCCGCGCCCAGCGCGTCGGCACGGCGGCCGTGCTCCTGCTGGCGGCCCTGCGCTGGAGCGGGCGAGACGGCGGAGAGCCCGTCCCCGACGCCGTCGTGCGCGCCGAGGTCGAGCGGCTCGGCCTGCTCGACACCGGCAACTACACCAAGCACCTGGCGGGCAGGCGCCACCTGCTGTCCACCACCGGGTCGGGACGGACCGCCACGTACAAGCTGCGCTACGACGGTCTCGAGGAGGCCCGGGTCATCGCCCGGGCGCTCCTCGAGGAGGTCTGACCGACCTCAGCTGGCGCGCCCCCCGGTGACGGGCCGGCTGCGCTGGGCGCTGCCGGCCGGGCCGTAGGGGTAGTCCTCCGTCGCCGGGTCGCTGGCGGCGTCGAGCGCCTCCACCTCGGAGGCCTCCAGGCGCAGGTCGGCGGCGCCGAGGTTCTCCCGCAGCTGCTCGGTGGTGCGGGCCCCGAGGATCACCGACGTCACCGACGGGCGGGCCACCAGCCAGGCCAGCGCCACCGCCGCCATGGAGGTCCCGCGCTGCTGGGCCACCTGCTGCACCGCGTCGACCACGTCCCAGGTGCGCTGCTGCGACGAGCGCTTCCCGTAGGCCTCCATGCCGCGCTCAGGGTCCTCGCCCAGCCGCGTGGACCCCGTGGGCCGCTGGTCGCGGGTGTACTTGCCGGTGAGCCACCCGCCGCCCAGGGGCGACCACGGCAGCAGCCCCAGCCCGGCGTCCAGGCAGGACGGGACCACCTCCAGCTCCACGCCGCGCGTCAGCAGGTTGTACTGCGGCTGCAGGGTCACGGGCACGGCGGTGCCGAGCCGGTGCGCCAGCGCGACGGCCTTCTGCACCTGCCACCCGGTGAAGTTGGACAGGCCCACGTAGCGGACCTTGCCCGCCCGCACGGCGTCGTCGAGGGTGCGCAGCGTCTCCTCGAGCGGGGTCAGGGGGTCCCACGCGTGGACCTGGTAGAGGTCGATCGCGTCGACCCCGCGGCCGAGGCGGCGCAGCGAGGCGTCGATGGCGCGGGTGAGGTGGCGGCGTGACAGCCCCACGTCGTTGGCGCCCTCCCCGGTGGGGAAGCGGCCCTTGGTGGCGAGCACCACGCGGTCGGTGACGTCGTCGGGACGGTCCGCCACCCACCGCCCGACGATCTCCTCGCTGACGCCGGCGTTGTAGACGTCAGCGGTGTCGACGAGCGTGCCGCCCGCCTCGACGAAGGCGTCGAGCTGCTCGTGCGCGCCCGCCTCGTCGGTCTCCTTCCCGAACGTCATCGTCCCGAGGGTGAACGCCGAGACGGCGCACCCGCTTGCTCCCATGAGCCTCGTCTCCACCGCTCCACCCTGCTGGGCCGCGCGCCGGAGCGCGCGCCGGGGGTGTGGGGAGCCCCTCTCGAGCCTCGGACGTGACAAGTCACTCCGGCCGTCTTCCGAGTACGCGCGAGTAGGGTCGGACAAGGGGTCAGTAAAGCAAGCGTCGTGCGGCGTCGTCCGCCCGCTCCGTCTGTTCGACTGGCACTTGACTGCCACGCGTGTGGTGCGTCGGTGGGCCGTGAATGACAAGGGGGCTGCGCGTCGGGTTCCGTGAACGACACGCGCGTCGCGCGTCAGCGACTCGTGAATGACAAGCGCGGAGCGCGTCAGGCGCTCGTGAAGCACAGGCGCGTGGTGCGTCGGCGACTCGTGAATGACAAGCGCGCAACGCGTCGTCAGCCCGACAGGCACTCGTCGTGAGCCTCCCGTCACCGGCTGTGCCGACCGCCCGGAGGTCCCTGGAGCAGATCTGGCGCGGTGCGTGACGCCGGCCGCGATCACCCTTACCGTCCCCCCATGGCAGGACGAGCCGTCGCCTCGAGCACCCGGGGCGAGACCACCACCGAGCCGTCACCGGGCCCGTCCGCGCCGCTCCTCGAGCGCCCTCGGCGCAGCGCTCATCCCCGCTGCAGCGATCCCCGGGCCGCCGTCGGAGCGTCGCTCGTCGAGCGGGCGCACCGGGTGGCCCGGCAGCTGCTCGACCCGGCGGGCGACCGCTGGTGGCACACCGCCGGCGTCGCCGGGCGAGCGCTGCACGCCCGGGCCGCCGTGCCCCCCGAGCAGCGGGAGGTGCTGGTCGCCGCGGCGTGGCTGCACGACGTCGGGTACGCGCCGGCGCTGGCGGCCACCGGCTTCCACCCCCTCGACGGCGCCCGGCACCTGCGGGAGACCGGCTGGCCGGAGGAGGTGGTGGCGCTCGTGGCCCACCACTCCGGGGCGCGGTTCCTGGCGGAGGTGAAGGGCCTCGGCAGCGCCCTGTCGGAGTTCGACGACCCGCGCGGCTGGGAGGGGCCCCTCGCCGACGCGCTCGTGTGGGCGGACCAGACCACCAGCCCGCAGGGCCACCCGGTGGGCGTGGACGAGCGGCTGGCCGAGGCGCGCGCCCGGCACGGGGAGGGCAGCGACCTGGCGCTCGCCCACGCGCTGCGCGCCCCCGCCGTGCGCGCGGCGGCTGCCGCGACCGAGCGGCGGCTGGCCCTGGCACTGCCCTTCGACGTCCGGGACTGACCCGGGCTCCCGCAGGCTCCCGCGGCCCGCTCTCACGCCCCGGGGGCCGTCCCGTCCACCTCGGCGACCACGCGCTGCACCTCCGACGCCAGCGCCCTCACAGCGGGCACCCGCTGCGACTCGGGCCGCAGCAGCAGCTCCACCACCCGGGCGTCGAGACCGGCGGCGGGGGCGTGCACCACGCCCGGCACGGTGCTCGCCCGCAGCGCCCAGGACGGCAGCAGCGCCACCCCCAGGCCGGCGGCCACGAGGTGCTGCACCGCCACGTGGTCGTCGGTCTCGAGCCGCACGTCCGGGGTGAAGCCGGCGGCTGCCGCGCAGCGCACCAGGTGGGCGCGGCAGCGGGGGCACCCGGCGATCCACGGCCTGCCGGCGAGGTCGGCGAGGTGCGCGGCGGGGCGCTCGCCGGCCGGCACCACGGCGTGCACGGGGTGGCTGCCCAGCGGCACCCTCAGCAGGTCCCCGGGCACCGGCTCGTCGTCACGGGCGTAGCGGAACACCAGGGCCAGGGAGACCCGGCCCTCGCGCACGGCGGCCTCCGCCTCGGGCGGCTCGGCCTCGGTGAGCCGCACCGACAGCCCCGGCGCCCGCGCCGCGAGCGCCGCGAGGGCGCGGGGCAGCACCACGGCGGAGGCGGTGGGGAACGCGGCCAGCGACACCTCGCCGCGCACCAGTCCGGACAGGGCCGCGAGGTCTTCGGCGGCGGCGCGCAGCACCTCCGAGAGCTCCTCCGCCCTGGCGGCGAGCACCCGGCCCGCCTCCGTGAGCGAGCTGCCGCGGCCCTCCCGGACCAGCAGCGCGGTGCCGGCCTCGGCCTCCAGGCGCGTGACCTGCTGGCTCACCGCCTGCTGCGTGGTCCCGAGCCGGGCGGCGGCCCCGGTCAGGGACCCCGCCTCCTCGACGGCGAGCAGCACCAGCAGGCGACGGGGATCCACCCCTGGACTGTCCCACAAGCAGCGCTTGTGGGTGCCTGGGCTGCGGTGGGGCTACCGCGCCGGGGCGGCAGTGACCAGCGTGGAGGACATGACCGCGGACGCTTCCCCCACCGGCCCGACCAGCAGCCCCACCACCATCGGCGTCCTCGGAGGCATGAGCTGGGAGTCGACGGCGCTGTACTACCGCCTCGCCAACGAGCTGGTCCGCGCCCACCGCGCGCACGCCGCTCCCGGCCGGCCCGCCGAGCCCTTCGCCAGCGCCGACCTCCTGGTCCGCAGCCTCGACTTCGCGCCCGTGCGCGAGCGGCAGCTGACCGGCCGCTGGGACGACGCCGCCGAGCAGCTGCGCCGCGAGGGCCTGGCGCTCGCGGGGGCGGGCGCCGGCGTCGTCGTCGTCGCCACCAACTACATGCACAAGGCCGCCGGTCCGCTGGAGGAGGCGCTCGCCGAGCGGGGCGTGACCTTCCTGCACCTGGCGGACGTCGTCGCGCAGGCGGCGCTGGCGCGCGGCGCCCGCACCGTCGGGCTGCTGGGAGCCGGCGGCACCATGACCGAGCCCTTCTACGCCGAGCGCCTCGCGGCCTCCGGGGTGGACGTGCTGGTGCCGGACGCCGCCGGGGTGGCCCGCGTGGACTCCGCGGTGTTCGGCGAGCTGTGCCGCGGGGTCTTCTCCCCGGGCACCCGCGCCGACCTCGCCCGCGTGGTGGCCGACCTCGCCGACCGGGGCGCGCAGGCGGTGGGCCTGTGCTGCACCGAGCTGGAGCTGCTGCTGGGCGACGACGACGCCCCGGCCGGGGTGCCGCTGCTGCCCTCGGCGCGGCTGCACGTCGAGGCGGCGCTCGCGGCCTCCGGCCAGGTGACCGCCTAGCCTGCGCCTACCCTTCCTGGGGTGCGCGCGCTGCAGTACGCCGAGCCCGGCGGCCCCCTGACCCTGGTCGACCTGCCCGACGCCGAGCCCCCGGCGCACGGCGCCGTGATCGCGGTGGAGGCGACGGGCCTGTGCCGCAGCGACGTGCACGCCTGGGCCGGGCACGACCCGGACGTCGTCGTCGGCGCCCACGCCGGGCCCGGCGGCTCCGCCGCCACGCACGTGCCGGGCCACGAGCTGGCCGGGCGCGTGGTCGCCGTCGGTGACGGCGTGGACCCGTCCTGGGTGGGCCGCCGGGCCACCACCCCGTTCGTGCACGCCTGCGGCAGCTGCCCGGAGTGCGCCGGCGGGGACGGCCAGGTCTGCCGCGACCAGACCCAGCCCGGGTTCACCGCGCAGGGGTCCTGGGCGGACCAGGTGGTGGTGCGCCACGCGGACGTGAACCTCGTGGAGGTGCCGGACGACGTCGACGGCGGGGCTGCGGCCCTGCTCGGCTGCCGCTTCGCCACCGCCTACCGCGGCCTGGTGCAGCGCGCGCAGGTGCGCGCCGGGGAGCGCGTGCTCGTGCTCGGCTGCGGCGGTGTGGGCCTGTCCGCGGTCATGGTGGCCGCGGCGCTGGGCGCGGAGGTGGTGGCCGCCGACGTCGACGAGCGGGCCCTGGCCCGCGCGCTCGAGCTGGGCGCCACGAGCACCGTGCGCACCGCGGGCCTGACGCCCGCGGAGGTCGCCGACGCCGTCGTCGGAGCCGGGGCCGGCCGCGGTCGAGAGGGTGGTGTCGCCGTCAGCGTGGACGCCGTGGGCCGCCCCGGGGCGCTCGACGCGTGCCTGCTCTCCCTGGCCCGCCGCGGCCGGCACGTGCAGATCGGGCTGGTGGCCGCCGAGCCGGTGGTGGAGGTCTCCCGCGTCATCACCCACGAGCTGGCGCTGCTCGGCAGCCACGGCATGGACGCCCGCAGCTACCCCGAGCTCATGGCGCTGGTCACCTCCGGCAAGCTGCGCCCGACCGAGCTGGTGGCGCGCTGGCTGCCCCTGGAGGACGCCGCCGGCATCGAGGCCCTGGTGCGGTCCATGGACGAGGGCACCGCGCCGGTGGGCGTGACGATGATCCGGCCGTGAGCTCCGAGCCCACGCAGTCCGCCCTGACCTCACAGCCGTCGCTGGCGGAGGTGGTGGCTGCGCTGGAGGCCGAGCGCGCCGACGCCACCGCGCAGGTGCGCGACCTCGACCGCGCGGTGGCTGGTGTGGTGGAGGCCTCGCGCGACTCCAACGCCGACGACGAGCACGACCCGGAGGGCGCCACCATCGCGTTCGAACGGGCCCAGGCGATCGCCGTGCGCGACCGGCAGCTGGCCCGGCTCCGGGAGGTGGACGCCGCGCTGGAGCGTGTCGCCGCCGGGACGTTCGGACGGTGTGAGAAGTGCGGGTGTGAGATCGCACCTGGAAGGCTGCTGGTCAGGTCAACATCTCACACGTGCGTGAGGTGCGCTGACACCAAGCGCTGACATGCACTGACATCTCACACCGGTTTGCGGCGGGCGTGTGAGATCAGCGGTGGGTGCGGAAGCCGCCGTTGCTGAACAGCACCTGGCCGCTCACCCAGCCGCCGCGCGGTGACAGGAGGAACTCCACGAGGTCGGCGGTGTCGGCCGGGGTGCCGGGGCGCCGGAGCGGGGTGGCCTCCAGGGCCGAGCGCGTTGCTGGAGATGCCGAGCCCGCCCAGCTCCTCGGCCGCCGCGACGACGATCCGCTCCAGCGCTCCCTTGCTCGCGCCGTAGGGGAGGTTGTGGGTGGTGTGGTCGCTCGTGAGCGCCACCACGCGCCCGCTGCCGGGCGCTAGACCGGCGTCGCGGAAGCGCAGCGCGTGCTCGCGCACCAGCAGCCAGACCGCGCGGGCGTTGACGGCCAGGTGGCGGTCGAATGACTCGACGGTGGTGTCGAGGACGCTCGAGGGCACGCCCTCGCAGTGGCAGACCACCAGCGCGGTCACCGGGCCCAGCTCGCCCTGCACGGCGTCGAAGGCCGCCGCGGGCCCGGCGGGGTCGGACAGGTCCACCTGCGCCCCGGTGGCCCTCGCCCCGGCGGCGGTGAGGTCGGCCAGCAGTGAGGCGGGGTCGTCGGGGTGCTCGCCCCACGGCATCCGCGCGTCGTAGGGCGTCCACCACGTCAGGCCGACGTCCCACCCCGCCTGCGCCAGGCGCAGCGCCACGCCGGCGGCGATGCCCCGCCGTCGTCCTGCCCCGGTGACCAGCACCACGGGGCGGCGCCCGTGCTGCATCTGCGTCTGCGGGTGTGCCTGCGCCTCGACCACGGGCTGTGACGCTAGGTCGGCGGCCCGTTCCTGCGCACCGGGTTTTCCCCCGCCGTCGGCGGGGCAGGGAGCAGGGATGGCGCAGCAGTTCACCCCGCGGGGGTCAGACCAGCCGTGCGTGTTCTGCGCGATCGTGCGCGGGGAGGCCGCCGCGGAGGTGGTGCACCGCAGCGACACCGTGGTGGCCTTCCTCGACGCCCACCCGCTGTTCCCCGGCCACGTGCTCCTGGTGCCCGCCGTGCACGTGCAGACCTGGGACGAGCTGCCCGCCGAGCTCGCCCACGAGTGGCTCACCACCAGCCAGGCCCTGCAGCGCGCGGTCGAGGCGGCCACGGGCGCCGAGGGCGCGCTGCTGCTGACCAACAACGTGGTCAGCCAGAGCGTGCCCCACCTGCACCTGCACGTGATCCCGCGCACCCGCGGCGACGGGCTGCGCTTCTTCCTCGGCCCGCGGCGGCGCTACGCGGCCGGGCAGGCGAGCGAGGTGGCCGAGGCCGTCAGGGCTCGGCTCGCCGCCGGGTGACTGCGGGCTCAGGTGCCGGTGCGGCGCTGCTCGGGCGGCGCCGCGGGCACGAGGTCCACCACGTGCCCCGCGCCGAAGAGCTCCAGCGCCGCCAGCGGCTGGCCGCTGGCGCCCAGCACCTGGAGGCGCCGCGGTGCGACCAGGCGCGCCACCTGCACCAGCAGGCGCATGCCGGAGGAGTCCAGGAACGTGGTCCCGCGCAGGTCCACCTGCTCGACCTGCGCCCAGCGGGGCAGCTCCTGGAGCACGTCCTGCGTGACCGAGAGGTCCACCTCGCCGCTCACCAGGAGCGTGGTGGGGTCGGTGGCGTCCAGGTCGATGGTGCCGAAGGGCCCCTCGACGCCGTCCGCGCCCGTCGTCTGCGTCCCCACGGCCTCCATCTTGCACGGCGGTCTCCACGACCGTCGGCGGACGTCCCCCTGGCGCGCTATCACGCCGTCCCCCTTCCGCGGGCCACGCCTCCCCCCTCCTCCGCGTCGATCAAGGACGGGATGGGGGTGGTGTGGGGCTCGTGCGCCAGGGTGGGGGCGTGGCGAGCACGCGCCCGGACGGGCTGGACGGGCTGGACGAGCACGACGACGGCGGGCGCCTGGGCGCGCTGACGCGCTACGAGTTCACCGCCGAGCTGTGGCGCTGGCAGGCGCGCACCGACGAGTGGGTCTTCGTGAGCCTGCCGCAGGACGCCTCCGACGAGATCTCCGCCGTGCCCCGCCCGCGCGCCGGGTTCGGCGCGGTGAGGGTCACCGCGACGATCGGCAGCTCGCGCTGGACGACGTCGATCTTCCCCGAGCCCGGCGCAGCCGGCCCCGACGGCGCGCGCCACCCCCGCTACGTGCTGCCGCTGAAGAAGGCGGTGCGCACCCGCGAGGGGCTGGAGCTGGGCGACGAGGTGCGCGTCGCGGTCGAGACGCACCACTGAGGCGGCTATGCTGCACCGACCGCCCTCGAGGCACGTCGTGGCGCTCAGGCGCGCTTGAGCAGCGCCAGCGGGTAGACGGGACCAGCGCCGGCCTCGCGCAGCAGCACCGAAGCCACGGTCAGGGACCAGCCGGTGCGCGTCTCGGCGTCCACCACCAGCACCGGCGCGCCGCCCGAAGCCGACACCGCCTCCCGGCCCTCGGGCGAGAGCTGCAGCCGGGCCAGGGCGACTCCAGCCGCCGCCGACGCCGGAGCCGGCCCGGCGCCCTCGCGGCGCGGTGCCTCCAGCGGAGCCCCGGGGACGGCCTCCAGGGCGGGCAGCACCCGAAGGTGGCCGACCTCCCCGAGCGCCTCGGCGAGGTTGTGCGCGGCGGTCTCACCGGTGGGGGATCCGGGCAGCCACGTCACCCACGCCGGCCGGCCCGCGGGCCAGCGCCAGCGGCCGAGCGTCCTCACGCACCCGTCGACCACGTCGTTCCAGGTCGCCGCGGTCGGGCCCTCGCGCAGCACCGCGGCCACGGCGTCTCCCCAGGCCGGGTCCTCCCCGATGGCCAGGGCGCGGCCCGGCTCGGCGCGCACGCCCTCGGCGATCCGCCCGCGGCGGCCGGCGGTGCCGGACGGCCACATCTTGCGCGGCCCCAGCACCGTGGTCTGGCTGCGCAGGTGGCGCAGCGCGGCGGCGGCCAGCTGCTCGTCGACGGCGAGCCCCGGCGCGGGCAGCTGCCCGGTGCAGGCGGAGCAGCGGCCGCAGTCGGTGGCGCCGTCGTCGTCGAGCTCGGAGCGCAGCACCCGCAGCAGGCACGGCTCGGCCCCCGGGGCCCGGAGGGCCGGGGTGGCCGCGTACCGGCGCATCACCGCCTGCTCGGCGCGGCGGGCAGCGGCGACCCCGGCGATGCGCTCGGCGTCGTAGTGCCACGGCTCACCGGTGGTGCGGTAGCCACCGGCGACCCGCTCGACGGCGCCGTCGACGTCGAGCACCTTGAGCAGCGCCTCCAGCCGGCCGCGGCGCAGCCCGGCCTCCACCTCGAGCTTCGGCAGGCCGACGCCGTCGGTCCCGCCGCTCAGGCGCTCGAGCACCTCCAGCACGCGGCGGACCACCGGCTCGGGCGGGAAGGCGGTGGAGTCGAAGTAGGCCCAGATCCGCTCGTCGGCGGCCGTCGGCAGCAGCACGCCCACCGCGCCGTCGAGCGCGCGGCCCGCGCGGCCGACCTGCTGGTAGTACGCCACCGGTGAGCTCGGTGCCCCGAGGTGGACGACGAAGGCCAGGCGCGGGTGGTCGTAGCCCATGCCGAGGCTGGAGGTGGCGACCAGTGCGCGCAGCTCACCGGACAGCAGCGCCGCCTCGAGCCGCTCGCGCTCGGCGGGCTCGGTGGCCGACGAGTACGCCGCCACCGCGTGCCCGCCGCCCTCGTCGGAGGCGAGGAACTCCGCCAGCCGCGCCGTCTCGGCCACGGTGAGCGTGTAGACGATCCCGCTGCCCTGGGTGGTGGAGAGCATCTGCGCCGTCCACGCGTAGGCGTGGGCGACGTCGGGCACCGGCACCACCGCCAGCTCCAGGCCCTCCCGGTCCAGCGGACCGCGCAGCGTCAGCGCCGGGGTGCCGTCGGCCGACAGCTGCGCGGCGACGTCGGCGGAGACGCGGGCGTTGGCGGTCGCCGTCGTCGCCAGCACCGGGGTGCCGGCCGGCAGCCCGGCGAGCACCGAGGCGAGGCGGCGGTAGTCGGGGCGGAAGTCGTGGCCCCAGTCGGAGATGCAGTGCGCCTCGTCCACTACCAGCAGGCCCAGGCGCGGCGCCAGGCGGGGGAGCACGCGCTGGCGGAAGCCGACCGAGTTGAGCCGCTCGGGGCTGACGAGCAGGACGTCGACGGCGTCGGCGGCGATCTGCTCCTCGATGGCGGGCCAGTCGTCGACGTTGGCGGAGTTCAGCGTCACCGCGCGCAGCCCCGAGCGCGTGGCCGCGGCGACCTGGTCGCGCATGAGGGCCAGCAGCGGGGAGACCACGAGGGTAGGGCCCGCCCCGCCGACCTCGGCGTGGTGGCGCCGCAGCGCGGTGGCCACCCAGTACACCGCCGACTTGCCCCACCCCGTGCGCTGGACGACGACGACGCGGCGGCGCTCGGCCACGAGCGCGCTGATGGCGGCCCACTGGTCCTCGCGCAGCCGGGCGCTCTCACCGGCCAGGGCCCGCAGGTGCGCCTCGGCGGCCGCGCGCAGGTCGGTGGTGGCGGGACTCGCAACGTCGGTCACGAGGTCCCACTCTGCCCTGCACCACTGACAGCGGGGTCTGCCGCGGCGCCTGCCACGAGGAGGCGCAGGTGGGGCACCAGGCCGTGCTCGCCGCGATCCCCGCCGAAGAAGGCCGTCCAGCCGTGCTCGGTGACGAGGTAGGCGTCGGAGTAGTCCGTGCCAGCGTGGTTGGTGCCGTACTTGAGCCCGTCGAGCCACTCGTAGTCCTCGTCGGTGAAGACCACTCGCCCCGTGCGGCGCAGCACCAGCGCTGCGCGCGTGCGCTCCGGCCCGAACGGCGCCCACCGGTCCTCGTCGCGCAGCCCGCACAGGGGCAGCGCGGCCCGCACCAGGTCGTACGGCGACGCCCCGCCGTCGCGGTGCCCGTCGTCGCGAGCGGCCGGCAGGCCGGGGCGGAGCGCGCAGGTCCCCTCGAGCTGCTGCTGGGTGCCCGAGCCGCGCAGCAGGAGCAGCAGCGGTCCGGTCTCGTCGAGCAGCCCCTCGTCGGCCAGCCGGTCCAGCAGGCGCTGGGGGTCTGCGGTGCGGAAGCGCTCGTCGCGCCACCAGGAGTCGTCGTCCTCCACCACGGGGCGGACGGTCGTGGAGGAGTCGGTGGAGCAGTGCATGTGCCCACCCTGCTGCGCCGCGCCCACCGTGCGCTGCGCCGCGAGCGGGCCTGTGGACGCCGGGAGCACCAGAGATGCTCTGTCCACAGGCGGCGGTCGAGCCCAGCGGCGTGACGGCGCGGGCGGCCACGATCGGCGGCATGGGAGTCCACTACGAGTTCCTCGGTCACGTCACGATCGACCCGCCGCTCAACGCCGCTGAGCGGGAGTACCTCATCGCCTTCTCCGCGTCCCGTCGGTGGGACCGTCCGAGCGGGCCCTACACCGTCCCCGCCCATCCGCGGGAGGAGGACTACGCGGCGGAGGGCGTGCCGTCCAACCCGCCGCACCCGCCGGTGCGCGGGGCTGGTCCGTGGCCGGGCAACCGCCCGTCCGCGGGGCAGCCCGGCCTGTGGTGCGACTGGACGCCGTGCCCGAAGGGCTGCTGCCTCTCCCACAACGGTGCGGAGGAGTTCTACGGCGCGGGGGAGTGGCTGCGCTACGTCATCGACCACTTCCTGCGGCCGGGCGCCGAGGCGCGCCGCAGCGGGCTGGCGTGCTTCGAGGGCTTCACCTTCGACCACACGTGCAGCGGCATCGTCGCGATGGAGCGTCGTGACGTGCGCGAGCTGTCGCTGCTGCACGTCCACGACAACACCGTCGAGGTGGAGGTGCTCGTCCCCGGCGAGCGCGTCCCGTGGTGAGCGCGGCCGGGGCAGCTCGTCAGTATGATGCTGGTATGACCGGCAAGATCGCCGTGAGCCTCCCGGACGAGCTGGTGACCGCCGCGAGGCAGGCGGTCAGTGACGGTCGCGCCGCCAGCGTCTCCGCCCTGGTCGCTCGAGCGCTGCGCGAGCACCTCGAGCGGCCCACGCTCTCCGACGTCGTCGCCGAGATGGTCTCGGACGTCGGAGAGCCCGACGCTGACGACCGCGCCTGGGCCGCCGCGGCGCTCGCGACAGCACCGGCGGTCCGGGCGGCCTCCGGTGCCTGACGTCGTCCTGGACGCTGGGGCCCTCATCGCTGCTGAGCGCGGCTCGCGGCGGCTCGTGGCACTCCTCGACGCCGTGGACCGCAGCGGAGGAAGCGTGGTCGTCCCCGCCGGAGCGCTCGCCCAGGTCTGGAGGGACGGCGCGCGCCAGGCTCGCCTGGGCAGGCTGCTGCGGGCCCGCGCCGTCGTCGTCGAACCCCTGGACGAGTCGACGGCGCGGGCCGCCGGGGCGCTGTGCGGTCGGTCGGGCACCGCGGACGTGGTCGACGCGAGCGTGGCGCTCGCGGCCGCCCGCCGTGGCTGTGCCGTGGTCACGTCGGACCCGGAGGACCTGTCCCGGCTCGGAGTGAGCGCGATCGTCCTCTGAGCCTCAGCGCGGGGCGGTCCAGACGGCGACGTAGCGCCAGAACAGCCCGCGACGGATGCGCGCCCCCGGCAGCACCGTCCGCACGGTGGCGGCGATCTGGTCGAACGACTCCTGCGGCTCCCTGACGGGACAGGTCATGTGCGGCGGCAGCGCCGTGGCCCTCCGGGGGTGCCTGACCAGACCGACCAGGGGGTTGAGCGCCAGCGAGGCCCACGAGTGGTACCTGTCGGCGGGCGTGTCCCGGTAGCGGCCGACCACGACGAGGCGCCCGCCGGGCCGCAGCGCCGCGCGCACCGCGGTCAGCGTCGGCTCCAGGGGCATGTGGTGCAGGCTCGCGACGAAGGTGACGAGGTCGACGGAGCGCTCAGGCAGCGGCTCGAAGGCCGCGTGGCGCACCTGAACGCCCGCCAGGTCCGAAGTCGCGCTCGCGGCCAGCCGGGCGCTGCGCTCGTCGGGCTCCACCCCGACCACCTCGGGCAGGACGGCCGCCAGCTGGCGCAAGAGGTTCCCGGTGCCGCAGCCGACGTCCACGGCGCGGGTGCCGCCCGCCGCCGCGACGCGGCGCGCGTGGTGCAGGACGACGGGCGCGTAGACGTCGTTGTGCGACCACGGGTGGTGGGCGTTGACGGCGTCCAGGGTCCTCAGGGCCGTGGACACCACCGCGGGGGCTGCCATGCGCACAGTCTGGGGGTGTTCCCTGAGCAGTGGATCACAGACCACCGGACTGCAGGAGCGGAGGCGCCGTCGTGAGGGCAGTGGTGCTGGGCGTCAGCGGCATGACGGGACGGGCGGTCGCCGCGGCGCTCGCGGACGCCGGCCACGAGGTGGTGGGCACCGGCCGCTCGCCCGGGAGGTTCCCGGCGGTGCTGCGCGAGCGCGGGGTGGCGTTCGTCCGGTCCGACCGCGACGACCCCGCCCAGGTGCGCGCCGTCCTGGCGGACGGGGCTGACGTCGTCGTCGACGTGGTGGCGTACACGGCGGCGCACGCGCGCAGCGTGCTCGAGGCCTCGGGGGACGTCGGCTCCGTCGTCGTCCTGTCGAGCAAGGCGGTCTACACCGACGCCCGGGGCCGCCACTCCAACAGCGACCACCCCCCGGACTTCGGCGGCCCGGTCGGTGAGGACACCCCGACCCTGCCGCCCGACTGGTCCGGCGCGTACGACTCCCGGGAGGGCTACGGGCGCAACAAGGCCGCCGTCGAGGAGGTCTACCGCGGCGCGGACGTGCCGGTCTCGGTGCTGCGGCCCTCGCGCATCCACGGACCGGGCAGCGCCCGGCCGCGCGAGCGGTGGGTGGTCGACCGGGTGCTCGCCGGGCAGCGGACCTTCCGCCTGCCGCACGCCGCCACCGCGGGCAACCACCCGACGGCCGCGGCCAACCTCGCCGCCCTCGCGCTCCTGTGCGCGCAGCGGCCCGCCCACCGCGTGCTCAACGCGGCCGACCCCGGAACGCCCACTGCGGCCGAGGTGGTCACCGCTGTCGCCGCGGCGATGGGCCTGGACGTGGAGGTCGACGACGACGACGGGAGCCCGGGCGGCGAGGTGTCCCCGTGGAGCACCTGGCCGCCGTTCTTCCTGGACACCTCCGCGTCCGAGGCGGCCGGGTACCGGCCCGTCGGCACGCACGCCGCGACGGTCGGCGCGTGCGTGGCGGAGCTGGTGCGCCGGTCGCGCTCCCAGCCGGATCGATCATCATGACGACGTGACGCAGGCGCAGCTGCCGCGCAAGCGGGTCGCCCGGACCTGGACCACCTCCGAGGTGGTCGACGGCGCCTTCTTCCTGGCCGGCACCGCCCTGGTGTTCTGGTTGGGCTGGGTGTTGCTGTCCGACCACCGCGCGCTCGCCTGGGGCGAGCTCGGCCGGGCTGGTGCTCTTCTGGGCGCTGGTCGCCTACGTGGGGCTGCCGCGGCTGCAGCAGGTGCTCACCAAGGTCTACGTGCCGGACTACTTCATCGGCCGCACCTCCACGTCGTCGGGGATCCTCGGCGACCCGGTCAACCTGGCCCTGCTCGGCAGCGAGGCGCAGGTGCACGCCGCGATGGCGGCGGCGGGGTGGACGCGCGCCGACGAGGTCACGCTGCGCAGCTCGTGGGGGATCGTCGTCTCCGCGGTGCTGCGCCGCTCGTACTCGTCCGCGCCGGTCTCGCCGCTGATGCTCTTCGGACGGCTGCAGGCGTTCGCCTAAGAGATGGAGGTGGGAGGGGACGCCTCGCGGCGCCACCACGTGAGGTTCTGGCCGACGCCGTCGGGCTGGGTGCTGCCCGGTGACCACCGCGTGGACTGGCTGGCCGCCGGCACCTTCGACCGGGCGGTGGGGCTGTCGCTGTTCACGCTGCAGGTCACCCACAAGATCGACGCCGACATCGACGTGGAGCGCGACCACGTGGTCTCGACCGTGGAGCACGGCGTGTCGCAGGCGCGCACGGACGTGCTGCCCCACTTCGTGGCGGCGTTCCACTCGCGCAACGGCGGTGGGGACGTGGTCCGCACGGACGGGAGCCTCGTCGTCGTCGACCTCACCGGAATCCCGGTCGGGCAGGTCGACGAGCAGGTCGACAGGCAGGTCGACGGGCAGGACGACGACGGTGACCGGCGGCTGGTCGACCGCCGGACCCCTCCGGTGGAGCTGGTGATCGCCGGTGCGGTGAGCGTGCTCAAGGCGGTGGTGGCGGCGTCGGTCGCGGCCCCGCTCGTGCTGCCCGCGGTGCTCGCGGCGGCGCTGTGGGTGGTGGTGCTGGCGCGCCAGGCGTGGGCGCGGGTGCTGCTGATGTCCGTGTGCACGGGGGAGGCGGCGCTGCTCATCCACCGCGCGAGCCAGTTCCACGGCGGTCACGGCAGCCTCACGTCCCTGCTGCACGCCGGGGCGTCCGTGGTGGTGCTGGTGACGGTCAGCTCCGACGGCGCGCGCCGCTGGGTGGCGCCGCGGGCTGCGCGTCAGGGGCGGTAGACGTCGCGGCCGTGCTGCAGCCGTCGCGGTGTCAGGCTCGCGGAGTGACCACGCCGTCCGCGTCCTCGCCATCGCCCCGGGTCCTGGCCGCGTTCGGACTCGCGGGCGCCACGGCCACTGCCCTGCCCGGGGGCCAGGGCAGCAGCTGGCTGGCCGTCCCGGCGTCCGGCGCGAGGTCCGGCGCGGGGTCCGGCGCGGGGCGACCGGGGGCGCCACCCGCCGGGTCCCTGGTGCTGAAACCCGTGGACGACGCGCTGCAGGCCGAGGAGGTCACCTGGCTCGCCGAGGCCCTCCGGCCGCTGAGCACCGCACCGGCGGAGGAGGTCGGCTTCCGCCTGCCCGTCGACGTGCCGGGGCCCGGCGGTCGGTGGGTGGTCGAGGGGTGGTGCGCCAGCACGTGGGTCGGCGGCGAGGCCGGCCCGGCGGGCCGCTGGCCGGAGCTGCTGGCCACCGCGCGGGCGTTCTCGGCGGCCGTCGCCCACCTGCCTCGGCCCGGCTTCCTGCTGCGGAGGACCGACCCGTGGTCGGTGGCCGACCGCGCCGCGTGGGACGAGCAGCCCCTGGAGGTGCACCCCGACCAGCAGGCGCTGGTGGAGCAGCTGCGCGCCCTGGCCCGCTCCACCGGTCGGCGGCGGGAGCCGGACCAGCTCGTGCACGGGGACATGACCGGGAACGTGCTGTTCGCCGAGGGGCTGCCGCCGGCGGTCATCGACGTCTCGCCGTACTGGAGGCCGGCCGCGTACGCCGGCGCGGTGGTGGTCGCGGACGGGCTGCTGTGGTGGGAGCAGGGTGGCGACCTGGTCGCGTCGTTCACCACCGCCGGGGACGGCGGGGACGTGGGGCTGATGGCCCGGGCGCTGCTGTTCCGGCTGCTCACCGACGTGCAGCTGGTCGGCGGCAGCGGGGTGGTCGCCGCGAGGGGCGCGC
Organism: Quadrisphaera sp. RL12-1S; assembly: GCF_014270065.1. Lineage (NCBI taxonomy): Bacteria > Bacillati > Actinomycetota > Actinomycetes > Kineosporiales > Kineosporiaceae > Quadrisphaera > Quadrisphaera oryzae. Next base: position 284,481 of record NZ_JACNME010000002.1, read on the forward strand.
AGGGCGCGGTGCTGCTGCGGGCGGTCGACGGGGCGCGCTACCGGCGCGCGCTCGACGTGCTGCGGGGCGTGGGCGGATGACCGGGGCGCGAGACGTCGAGCGGGCCCTCGCCGTGGTGACCGCAGCGCTGCGGCCGACGGTCGGCGCCGACTGGGGCGTGCCCGCGGGAGACCTCGACTGGACCTGCTGGCAGACGGGCGCCCACGTGGCGCACGACCTGCTCGCCTACGCCTGCCAGGTCGCGTCCGGCGCTCGCGACGCCTACCTCCCGCAGGACCTCGTGGTGCGCCCCGGCGCGACCCCTGCGCAGGTGCTGCAGGCGGTCGAGACCGCGGCGTCGCTGCTGGTCCTCGCCCTGGACGCCGCAGGGCCGGGGGCGCGGGCGTGGCACTTCGGGACGACGGACCCCAGCGGGTTCGCGGTGCTCGGCGTCAACGAGCTGCTGGTGCACGCCTGGGACGTCGGCCAGGGCCTCGGGGTGGTCGTCGAGCCACCGGAGGACCTGGCACAGGTGGTGCTGGACCGGTTGTGGACGCGCGCACCCGCCGGGCCGGCGTGGGAGGTGCTGCTGTGGTGCACCGGCCGGGTGGCCCTGCCGGACCACCCACGGGTGGGCGACTGGGCCGAGCCGTCGCCCGCCCCCGCTGTCGGTGCGGGCCAGGACTGGTGACGCGCGCCGCTCGAGCGGCCGGGTCGCCGGCAGCGGCGTAGCATGATCGTCATCGGCACCACGAGACCGGAGGCGCTGTGGAACCGCAGTTCACGTGGGAGCTCTCGTCGTCAGGCCTGGCGGCGCTCGGCCTCGGTCTGGCGCTGCTGGGCGGGGCCAGCGTCGTCGTCGCCCGCTGGGGTGGCCGCAGCCGGCGCCGCGACGACCTGCGCCGCGCCGGACGGCCGGGCGCGGTGGCCCCGGACGAGGCCTACGAGGCGGGCAGCGCGTCGTCCGCGTGGATGCGCATGACCTGAGCCCCCGGCCGACGTCCCGCCGACGTGACCATCTGTGCTCCTGCGCTGACGGTCCGGGGTGTTGCCACGGCCGGGGGTGTGACGAGCGCCCGGAGGACCATCCCGGGTGTCGGCGTGCGGAGAGCTCGGCTGCCACCGTGCCGGGATGAGGATCTTGCGTGGTCGGCCGTCCCGGCCGAAGCCCGTCCCGACCGGTCATCCGCTCGACGACCACTTGCTGCTGCTGATGTCCCAGCGCAGCGACCTGACGTCCCCCCGGCACTGGGTGCACTACCTGTACTTCCCCGAGGAGGCAGACGCTCGCCGTGCCGGCGCTGCGATCACCGCTGCCGGGTGGGAGATCCAGGCCCTCGAGCCGGCCGTCGAGGGAACGAGCTGGGTGGTGGTTCCCGAGCAGCACGACGCCGTGGTCAGCGAGTCGGCCGTGGTGGCCGCCCGCCAGTTCTTCGAGGACGTCGCGGCCCGGGTCCCCGGCGCCGAGTACGACGGCTGGGAAGCCAGCGCCTGACCCACCGGCCCGGAGGACTACCAGCGCAGCCGGTCGAGGTGGCCACGGGTGCCTCCTCGGCCACGGCCAGTTCCACGCTGGGGCAGCCGCACCAGCGGTCGGAGACCACGACGGCCGTGCCGGCTTGCTGGCGCAGTGCCGCGACTCCGCGCCCGTCCAGGCTCAGCATCTGGTGCAGCACCGCGGCCTCGGCGGGCGTCAAGGGCCGGGGGAGGTGCGCCGTCATCCAGGGAGTCTCCTGCAGCGCGAGCGTCGTGCCCACCGCCGGCCGCATGCGGGGCAGCGATCGCCGACGCCAGCCCTCGGTGGTGGTGCTCCCCAGGCTCGGAGGATCGGCCCCTTGGGCGTGGTCGGCTGGTCACGCTGAAGGGGCCGATCCTCCGAGGTGCCTGACCGCGGCTCCTGCGGCGGTCCCGCGACCGGTTCCCGCGGGGAACCTCACCACGCTCTCAGGACACCGGCGAGAGCGACCCAGGGGCCTGGTTCCCGCGCAGGTCTCGGTGGCCGTGATAGGCAGACCTCCATGATCGGCAGTCGCTCCCGCGCGGTGACCGGCGCGGCGTGCGGGGTCGCGGCGGTCCTGGTCGGGACCGGGTGCTCGGGGCCGGCCCCGGTCATGAGCTCTCAGGAGGTCGCCCTCGTCGTCGGCGACCGGAGGAGCACCCCTGAGCGGGTGGTCACCGCGTACATCGCCGCTCTCCAGGAGCACGACGTCGATGCCGCGCGCGCCCTCGAGGCCGATGCAGACGCGGGACTGGCCGACCCGTGGCTGGACGACGCACCGCGGATCAGCGACGTGCGCGTCCGTCCCGCAACGCCTGAGCCCACCGCCGGCTCTGCGGCCGAGGGGTTCCGCACCGCCGTGTACGTCCCGGTCCAGTTCACCCTGCACGGCGGCGACGGGTCGATGCAGGACGGCGCCAACGGCTGGGGCTACCCGCTCGCCCGGAACTCCGACGCCGACCCCTGGCGCATCGTCGACGACGGCGTCGGATGAGTCCGGCCCGTCGTGCCTGCGGTCCGACGGGCCGCTGAGGGAGCAGCTCCGCGAGAGGGCCGATCGCTGTCGCCGAGCGGGGAACCGCGTGAGGACGACCGGGCAGACCGGTGGGGCTCACTCGGTGAGACTCAGGTAGGACGTCGTCCCGAAGAGCTGGAAGATCCCCGTCGAGGCAGGTCCAGCCGGCTCGACGTACAGCGTGCACGGCGGGAGGCTCTCAGGGTCTGCTGCGAGGCACCTGCAGGTCGCGGAGCCGAAGTCGGACGGCGCCGGTGAGGAGCGCCGTGTCGTCGAGCCGTCCCTGCGGCACCGGACCGGACGAGGAGGTGGCGCGTCACAGGCGCTCCAGCCACGGGTGCTGCGGGTGGGCCGTGGACAGCGCCGACCGCAGCCAGCTCCTCGCGGGGGCGTCGAGCAGCGGCAGCGCGGCCTCGGCGTCGACCCGGTCCACGTCGCGCAGCGCCGCTGCCTTGTGCAGCAGCTGCACCTCCGGGCGCAGGTAGCGCACCCCGTCCCGCTCCCACACGAGCTCGGCCAGCGGCCTGCGGACCCGGGCGTCGCGCTTGTAGACCCAGTCCGCCCCGTCCGCGGTCATCAGGAGGACGTCGTACACCCACGGGCTGGCGCCGTCGGCGCGGAGCCAGAGGTTGCTGCACCCCGCAGGGAGGACCTGCCGCGGCGTCAGGAGAGGACGCAGCGCGCCGTCGAACGCCGCCCAGACGTCCAGCCGGCCGTGGAGGTGCTCGTGCAGCAGGGGCGTGTCGGCGACGGGGATGCTCAGGTCGAGGTCCCCGTGCGGGCGCGGTGCGCCCGTGAAGGCCTCCACCGCCCAGCCCCCGGCGATCCACCACGCGCCGGGGTAGCCGCTCAGCAGGGCAGCGGCGTCGTCGGGGGTGCGTCTGCGCCAGGGGCCGTACCACCGGACGACGTCGTCATGGCTCAGCACCGGTCACAGGCTGCCACGACGACGCGGTGGCCCCCGTGCTGCCCACGGCCTCTCCCGCCGGCACGGGCGCACGGTGGCGGTGTGTCAGGCCAGGCCGAGCACGTCCAGGGCCCAGGCGTCCTCGAAGGCCCGCTCGCGCCACGCCTCGTAGCGGCCCGAGCGGCCGCCGTGCCCGCCGTCCACCTCGGTCTTGAGCAGCACGTCGGGGGCGCCGTCGCCGGCCTGCAGCCGCATCCGCGCCACCCACTTGAACGGCTCCACGTAGAGCACGCGGGTGTCGTGCAGGCTCGTGGTCACGAGCAGCTGCGGCCACGTCGGCGACCCCGGCCCGCCGTCGTGCACCGACGGCAGGTTCTCGGTGGGGGCGTAGCCCTTGATGAGCGCGTAGGCGTCCGCGTCGCGGATCGGGTCTCCCCACTCCTCCTGCTCGGGCACGGTCAGGGGCAGCGACTCGTCGAGCATGGTGGTCAGCGGGTCCACGAACGGCACCGCCGCGAGCACCCCCGCGAACAGCTGCGGCGCGAGGTTGAGCGCCGCGCCCACGAGCAGCCCGCCCGCCGAACCGCCGGAGGCGACCAGCCGCGCCGGGTCGACGTACCGCTCCCGGCCCAGGTGCTCCGCGGCGGCCACGAAGTCGGTGAAGGTGTTGCGCTTGCTCGCCAGGCGCCCGTCCTCGTACCAGCGCCGTCCCAGCTCACCGCCGCCGCGCACGTGCGCCACCGCGAACACCACGCCCCGGTCCAGCAGCGACAGCCGCGGCACGGAGAACCACGGGTCGAGGCTGACCTCGTAGCTGCCGTACCCGTACAGGTATCCCGGCGCGGTGCCGTCGGCGGCGACGTCGGCGCGGCGCACCACCGACAGCGGCACCGCCACCCCGTCCGGGGCCGTGGCCCAGGCGCGCTCCTCCACGTAGGCCGACGCGTCGTACCCGCCGCGCACGGGCGTCTGGCGGCGCAGCACCAGCTGCCCGTCGCGCTCCCCGCCGGACAGGTCCAGGTCCACCACCCGCACCGGCGTGGTGAACGACGTCTGCTGCAGCCGCAGCAGCGGCGCCTCGAAGGACGGGTTGCCCGCCAGCACCGAGGACGCCAGCGCCGTGGGCACCGGCACCTCGACCGGCTCGCCCAGCACGCCGTCCCCGGAGATCCCCAGGACGGCGACGCGCGGCAGCGCCTCCCGCCGCCACGACACCGCGACGTGCCCGGCGAAGGCGTCGACGTCCTCCAGGCGCCGCCCCGGCTCGTGGCCGACGACCGTGGTCCAGCGCTGGTGCGCGGTCGCCGGGTCGGCGCTGCCGTCGAGGACGCCGTCGGCGTCCAGCAGGGCGAGCGCGAAGTCAGGGGCGTCGTCGTCGTGGAGCACCAGGAGGGCGTCACGTCCCCCGAGGACGACGTGGTCGACCGAGTACTCGACGCCGTCGCGGCGCCCCGCCACCGACACCGGCGCCTCGCCCGGCGCGCGGTCGGTGCCCCCGGCGTCCAGCAGCCACACCTCGGAGGTGTTCTTCGACCCCGCCGACAGCACCAGGAAGCGCCCCGAGCGGGTGCGGCCCACGCCCAGCCAGTACCGCTCGTCGTCCTCGCGCAGCAGCACGGCGTCGCCCTCGCCGTCGGCGGAGCTCTCGCCGACCACGTGGCGGCGCACCTCGAACGGGCGCCACGCCTCGTCCACCACGGAGTACAGCAGGGTGCGCGAGTCCGAGGCCCACGTCGCCCCGTGCCCCAGCCCGGCGATGGCGACGTCGAGGTCGGCGCCCGTCACGAGGTCGCGCACGCGCAGCGTGAACCGCTCGTCGCCGGTGGTGTCCGCCGACCACGCCAGCAGCTGCCCGTCCGGGCTCACCGACGCCGCCCCGAGCGCGAAGAACGCGGAGTCACCGGCCTCGGCGTTGCCGTCCAGCAGCACCTGCTCCCCGGGCAGGGCGGAGCCGTCCTCGGGCAGCGCCGGCGGCTCCCACGCGCCGGGCTCACCGACCGGCACCGGCGCGGGGACGCGGCAGACGAGCCCGTACTGCTGGCCCTCCACCGTGCGCCGGTAGTACCACCAGGCGCCGTCGCGGGAGGGCACCGACAGGTCGGACTCCTGCGTGCGCGAGCGCACCTCCTCGAACAGCTGCTCCCGCAGCGGCTCCAGGTGCGCGGTGCGCGCGGCCGCCCACGCGTTCTCGGCGTCCACCAGCTCGCGCACGCCCGGGTCGTCGGTGTCGCGGAGCCACTCGTGCTCGTCGACGACGACGTCGCCGTGGTGGACGCGCTCGACCCGCTCGCGGCGGGCGACCGGCGGGTGCTGAGGGACGGTCTGCACGTCGGGAGCGCTGCTCACGCGTCCGACCCTACGGCGCCCCCTGCGCCGCGCGGTCAGCCGCGGGGGACCCAGCCGACGGCGAGGACGGTGGTGTCGTCCGCGCGGGCGGACACCGAGCGCATGAGCTGGTCGCACAGGGCGTCCAGCGACGGCGCCCCACCGCTGGCGGTGGCCAGCACCCGCGCCAGCCGGTCGGTCCACTCGGTGCGGCGCTCCTCCACGAGCCCGTCGGAGTACAGCAGCAGGGCCCCTCCCGGCTCGAGCGCCACCTCCGTGGCGGAGAACTCCACCTCGTCGATGAGCCCGACGGCCGGGCCGCGCTTGCCGTCGTCCACCAGGCGGGCCACGCCGTCACCACCCCGGAGCACCAGCGGCGGGTGTCCGGCGTTGGCGATCCGCGCCGCGCCGGTGGCCGGGTCGACCACCACGACGACGGCGGTGGCCAGCTCACCGGTCAGCAGCCGCGTCACCAGCTCGTTGAGGCGCTCCAGCGCCTGCGCCGGGTCCCGCGTGGCCAGCACGTACGCGCGCAGCGCGTTGCGCATCTGCGCGCTGATGGCCGACGCCGCCAGGCCGTGGCCCGCGACGTCGCCGAGCACCACGGCGGTGCACCCGTCGGCCAGCGGCACGATGTCGTACCAGTCGCCACCCACGACGTCGTCGCTGTGGGGGACGTAGCGCACCGCGAGGTCGAGCCCGGGGACGTCGGGCAGCTTCTCCAGCAGCAGCGTCTGCTGCAGCGCGGTGGCCAGCCGGTTGGTGCGCTCCACCTCGCGCAGCATCGAGTCGGACAGGTGCCGGGCGAAGCCGAGCGCGGCCTCCACCTCGTGCGGGGCCCACGCGACGGCCGTGCGGCGCACCGTCTCGCTCCAGGCCGCGAAGGAGTGGCGCGGGCTCAGGCGCAGGTCGCCGCCGGGGGCGCTGACCACGGCGTTCGACCGCGGGTCACCGCCCCAGGTGACCTCCCGGAGCACCTCCGGGCGGAACCAGGCGACGAGGTCGCCGGGCTGACCGCCCGCGACGGGCGCGGCGAGCACACCGCTGGCCACGGCCCACACCTCGTCAGCGTCCGCCCCGGGCACCGCCGCGGCGACCTCCGGGGCGCTGGCGGCCAGCGACGACGTCACCAGCGGTCCTGCCGCAAGGTGCGCCTGCAGCGCGGAGAGCACCTCGGCGGGCGGCGTCGCGCCCAGCAGGCGCAGCTCGCCGTGCACGCGCAGCGCGGCGCCGCCGCACGGCACCAGCTCGGCGACGGTCACCTCCTCGCGGGTCAGCGCCTCCAGCGGCATGTCGGGGGTCGTGGCGAGCAGCTCGGTCAGGCGCCCGCGCACCCGGGCGGCCGCCACGACGTCCTGGTCGGCCTCGCGGCCCACCGCCACCGGCAGCAGCAGCGAGGCGGTGCGCCCGAGGAACTCCGCAGCCGTGCGCACCGGGACGCTGGGCCGGTGCGGCCCGGCGTAGTGGTGGCAGGCGATGAGGCCCCACAGGCGGTCCCCGTGCATCAGGGAGATGGACATCGAGGCCGCGACGCCCATGTTGCGCAGGTACTGCAGGTGCACGGGGGAGACGCTGCGCAGCACCGCCAGCGACAGGTCGAGCGGCTCACCGGTCGGCTGCGGGGGCTCCAGCGGCACGGGTGCGTAGGACGAGGTGGGGATGATCCGCAGCCACTGGCGCGCGTAGAGGTCGCGGGCCTGGGCGGGGATGTCGGAGGCGGGGTAGCGCAGCCCCAGGAACGGCTCGAGGTCCTCGCGGCGGTCCTCGGCCAGCACCTCGCCGTTCCACTCCGCGTCGAAGCGGTAGACCATCACGCGGTCGAACCCGGTGAGCTCGCGCACACCGGTGGCCAGCCCCTCGGCCAGCTCCGCCACGCTGCCGGCGTCCTGCAGGCGCCGCAGGACGGCGGGCAGCTGCAGGTGCCAGGGGGTCGCCGCGCCCTCGTCGCCGGCGGCGGCCTCGAGCTCCAGCACCACGAGCGGCTCGCGGCCCGCGCGCGGCAGGCGGTGGGCCACCGCGTGGTAGCGACGGCCCGAGCCGGGCGGCAGCTCCACGGGGTCGGTGGTGGTGGCCTGCGCCTCCCCGCCGGAGGCCACGGAGCGCACGAGCTCCGCCAGCTGCACCGCCAGGTCGGGCAGACGGCCCCCGGCCTGCGCGGCAGCTCCGAGGGCCTGCGCGGAGCCGGCGGAGGCGGACAGCACCACCAGCCCATCCAGCTCGTCGGGCTCGTCGGGCTCGTCGGCGCGGGGACCGACCACGAGCAGGTGGCCGTGGGGCTGCACCGAGCCGGGGACGCGGATCGGCTCGACCGCGCAGGCGGCCTCGGCAGCGGCCAGCTCGGCGGCGTCGAGGTCACCAGCGCGGCCCACCTCGACGGCGGGGCCGCCGGCGGCGTCGACGCGCTCGCCGGTCAAGGGGCCGTGCGCAGGCTCGGCGGTGGACCGCTCAGGGGAGGGCACGGGGCTCCAGCCGTCGGGAGCGGGTCGAGCGCGGGGTCACCGCCCGGTCTCCGCTCGGTCACCACCTGATCGCGGTGCACGAGGTCCGGGACCAGCGGGGTGTGCGCTCGGCCTGCGCGGGTAGGTCCGTGCCATCATCGCACCGCTGCTGCGCCCACCCGCCGACCAGGAGGCACCGTGCACCTCAGCTACGGTCTCCGGCTGCCGACGGACGTGCGCCACGTCCCGGTCGTCCGACACCTCGCCACCGCCACCCTGACCCAGCTGGGGGTGAGTCCGGACAGCATCGACGACATCGCCCTCGCGGTCACGGAGGCCTGCAGCAACGTCGTCCAGCACGCCGGCTCCGGCGCGGACTTCGAGGTCCGCGTCAGCGTGGAGGGCCAGTGGTGCCGCATCGAGGTGGTGGACGGCGGAGGCGGCTTCGACCCGGTCCGCGCCGCCGCCGACGTGCTCGCGGAGGGCCCCAGCAGCGACCTCACCCACGGGCGCGGCCTGGGGCTGATGCGCATCCTCGTGGACCAGCTCCACTTCGAGCCGGGCGAGTCGGGCACCACCGTGGTCCTCGTCAAGCACCTGCAGCTGCTCAGCGGCTCGGTGCTGGCCGTGGCCCCGCCCAGCGGCTGACGCGCGCGGGGGCGCCGCAGGCCGTCGGCCTCCGGCGCCCCCGGCGTCGTCGTGCTGCGGTGGTGCTGGTCAGGACTCCAGCGAGGCGTCCAGGGTGATCTCCACGCCGGTGAGCGCCTTGCTGACGGGGCAGCCGGCCTTCGCGTCGGCAGCGGCCTTCTGGAAGCCGGCCTCGTCGAGGCCCTCGACCTCGCCGACCACGGTGAGCTTGATGCCGGTCAGCTTGAAGCCGCCGTCGGCCTTGTCCGGGCCGAGGGAGACGTCGGCCTTGACCTCGAGGGACTGGGGCGTGCCACCGGCGGCCGCGATGAGGGCGGACAGCTGCATCGCGAAGCACGAGGAGTGCGCCGCGGCGATGAGCTCCTCGGGGCTGGTGGTGCCGTCGGCGTCGTCAGCGGCGCGCTTGGGGAACGACACGGTGTAGGTGCCGACGCCCGAGCTGGTGAGCTCGACCTGGCCGGAGCCCTCCTCGAGGGTGCCGTTCCAGGCGGTGCGAGCGGTGCGGGTGGGCATCTCGTCTCCTTGTCGTCAGTCAGCGCGTCTCGTCGACGCCGTCCTCCGGCAAACCTATCGCGCGCGACAGGAATCCCCCACTCGGGGCACCCCCGCCCGGCGATCAGCCGGCGATCTCCAGCCTGCCCGGGGGGAGCACGGCGTGCACCCCGTGGACCCCGCCGTTGACCACCTGCGTGACCCGCAGGTCCACCGCCGCCGACGCCAGCGCCAGCGCCCGCTGGCGTGACAGCCCGTGCCGGGCGACCAGCAGGTCCACCACCCCGCCGAGCGCGTCCGCGGTGGCCTCGTCCAGCGACGTCCCGGTCCCGAGGACGACGACGCCGGCCGGCGTGCTCGCCCACGGGCGCCCGCCCGGCAGCGTCCACGCCGCCTCGCCGTCGTCGTCGTGCGCCTCGCCGCCAGGGACGGCTGCCCGGTGCAGCACCAGCTGCAGCTCCAGCCGCTCCAGCGGGCACTCCAGCGCCACCCCCGCCACCTCGCCGTCACCCTGGGCGGCGTGGCCGTCCCCGAACGACAGCAGCGCCCCCGGGACCTGCACGGGCAGGAACAGCGCCGAGCCGGCCACCAGCTCGCGGCAGTCGACGTTGCCCCCGGTGCGCCGCGGCGGCACCGTGGAGCGCGGACCGGCCCCGGCGGGGATGGCGGGGCAGGTGCCCACCAGCCCGGGGAACGCGCGCACCGCCACCCGGTCGCCGTGCTGGTCCACCGCGGTGCGCCGCTGCTCGTCCAGGCGCCACACGAGGACCTCCCGGGGCAGTCCGTCCACCCCGGCCGCCCGGTCGGCGAACGTCTCGCGAGACCCCGCCCCGGTCAGCGCCCACGCACCCGGCCGCACGTCGCGGATCCGCACCTCCAGCACGTCACCGGGCTCGGCGCCGCGCACGGCCACCGGGCCGGTGAGCGCGTGCCCGGGGTCGAGCGCGGGGTCGTGGCCGGGCCAGCGCAGCAGCCCACCGGGGTCTCCGGCGGCCAGCGCGGCTTCCGGCTGCTCCAGCGCGTGCCAGCCGGAGTCGAGCGTGACGGCCTCCACGACGTCGCCGTCCTCGACCACGAGCACCGGGGCCAGCGACGGGTCGAACCGCCCGTGCGGCGGGTGCTCGCGCGGGTCCAGCCGGTGCCGCGCCGGTCCCGCCCCCGGTGAGGACGACGAGCCGGACGACGACGACGACGGCGGCGGCGTGGCGGCGCGGCTCACGCCGAGGCGCCGCGCAGGGGCAGGACCAGCTCGGACAGGGGCCTGCGGGAGCGCTCCAGCTCGCGCCGGCGGGTCTTCTCGTCCAGCACCGACAGGTCGCCCTGGCGGCCCACGGCCAGCACCACGAGCGGCTCCACGCCGGCGGGGACCTCGTACGCCTCGCGGACCCGCTCCACCTCGATGCCGCCCATGGTGTGCACCACGAGGCCCTCGGCGGCCGCCTGCACCGTCAGGTGGGCCACGGCCTGACCGGCGTCGAGGTCGGCCCAGCGCAGGTCCTTCCCCTCCGGCGTGGTGCGCTCGGCGGCCACCAGCACCAGCGCCGAGGCGCCCGCGGCCCAGGCGGTGTTGAAGCCCATGAGGGTGCCGAAGAGCACCTCGTGCTCGGGGGTGCCCCGCAGGGCCAGGGCCACGCGCCACGGCTGGGTGTTGCTCGCGCTGGGGGTCCAGCGGACGGCCTCGAGGAGGCGGCCCGCGGTCTCGTCGTCCAGCTGGTGCTCGGGGTCGAAGGCGCGGGTGCTCCAGCGCTCGGACAGCAGCGGGTGCAGGTCCGGCGCGGCGGGGGCGGAGGTGGTGGTGGTCACGTGGTCGGGAAGCGACGGGCGTCGCCCGTTTCTTCCCGCCGCCGCGCCGCACCGTCCGCGCTCCACCCCGACGGGCGCGTCACAGGTGCCCCAGGCGCGCCCGCACCACCGCGTAGACGCCGTAGGCGGCGAACCCGGCGCCCACGCAGCCCAGCAGCACCGACCCGGCCGGCAGGAGCAGCAGCGCCCGCAGCGCGGCGTCCAGGCCCCCGGCCTCCCGGGGGTCGTTGGTGACGGCCGCCACCACGAAGAGCACTCCCACCACGCACAGCGCCAGACCCTTGGCCGCGTACCCGACCACCCCGGCCACGTCCACGCCCAGCCGGCCGGGCCCCTCGGGCAGGCGCAGGTCCTCCCGGAACCGCCGCCGCACGCCCTTGACCACGTGGTAGGCGCCCACGGCGAACACCGCCAGGCCCGCGGCCGCCACCGCGACCGTGCCGGCCAGGTTCTCCATGAGCTGCTCGGTGACGTCGTCGCTGGTGTCCTCGGTGTCGGTGTGACCGCCCGCCGCGTACGTCACCGCCGTGACCACCACCGCGCTGTAGACCACCCCCTTGGCGAGGTCCTTGACGCCCGCGCCCCGCTGCCGCCACCGCAGCTCCAGAGCCCCGTCCACGAGGTGCCACAGCGCCAGCGCCGCCAGCGCCGCGCTCGCGGCCCACAGCAGGACCTGCCCACCGGGGGTGGAGGCCACCGCCGCCAGGGCGCCGCCCTGGTCGGCGGTGCCGCCCTGCACGCCCACCGCCAGGCGCACCGCGAGCGCCCCGATGAGCACGTGCAGCAGACCCGACAGGGCGTAGCCGACGCGGGCGACCGGCTCCAGGTGCTCGCGGGCGGCGCGGGCGCCGTCCTCGACGTCGTCGGAGACGTCCCCGTCACCGTCGCGGTCCACCCACGCGCGCAGCCGCCGGGGCAGGTCCCGCAGCGGGCCCCGCAGCAGCACCCGCGGGGACCGCTGCACCGTCGACGACGACGACGCGGGCGGCATGGCGGACATGGTGGCCCCGCCGACCGCGGCCGGCACGTCGGGACGAGGGTCCCGGTCCGCGCCTCAGGAGCGCGCCGGGAGCACCGCCACCAGGTCGGAGACCACCGCGCCGGCGGCGCCGAGCGCACGGGCGCGCGCCAGCTGGTCGGGGGTGGTGAGCACGTGCGCGAGCACGGGCCTGCCCAGCCCCAGCACCTGCTGCCAGCGGGCGTCGGGGGCGCCGACGTCCAGGCCGAGCAGGTCCCAGGAGCCGGCGGCGCGCGCCAGCAGCTGCGGGTCGGCGTCCAGGTCGCGCGCCCAGCAGAAGCCCCAGCTGCGCCAGCCCTCGCGGCGGGCGGCGTCCGCCCACGACGTGGTGGCCAGGGGCGCCTTGGCCACCACCCAGTCCTGGGACGAGGGCACGGTGCGCAGCGCGGCCACGAGCTCGGGGTGGAAGCGGGTGGCCACGGCCTTGGGGTCCACGAAGAGCACGCGCCGCCCGCCCCAGCGCTCCAGCAGCTCCTCCAGCCGGGCGTACGGGCGCTTGGGCTGGGTGCGGTCGCGCGTGCCCGCGGGGCTGATGCGGTAGGAGGCGACCTCCTCCCAGGTGTGCTCGACGGCCTTGAAGCCCTGCGTGCCGGACGTCCTGTCGAGGGTGCCGTCGTGCAGGCCGAACCAGACCCCGTCGGAGGTCCTGGACAGCGACACCTCCAGGGCCCCCGCGCCGAGCGCGGCGGCCTTCTCGTAGGCGAAGGCCGACATCTCGGGCCAGTCGCGCGAGCCGCCGCGGTGGGCCACGGTGAAGCCGGGGGTGGCGAGCAGCCGGTCGACGTCGGGCGGGACCTCCGCCCGCGCCGGGGCGGCGAGGCGCTCGGCGCCCAGGGCGGCGGCGCCCACGGCGGCCAGGCCGGCACCGGCGAGCACCGCGCGCCGCGTCCACACCGCCCGGCCCGCCCCGCCGGCCCGGCCGCTCGTCGGCTCGCTCATCCGCTCCTCGCCCCGCCCCACGTCCACCTCGTCCACCCGCACGCCGCCGTCGTCGTCAGCCCCGTCCTACCGCCCAGCCTGGTGGCTGGCCCAGCCCCCGCGGCGCACGTCCACCCCATCGGCCGTCGCGTCGCCGCGCTGCCGGGCCCCCGCGGCGCTGGGATAGCGTCGCGAGGGTGCTGGACCCCACCAACCCCCTGGCCGCACCGAGCACCCTGCCGCACGGCCTGCCGCCGTTCGACGCCCTGCGCACCGAGCACTTCGCGCCGGCGCTGCGGGAGGGGATGGCGCAGCAGCGCGCCGAGGTGGAGGTGGTCGCCGCCGACACCGGGCCGGTGGCGTTCGCCGGCGTCGTCGGTGCGCTGGAGGCCTCCGGTGAGCTGCTGTCCCGGGCGGCCAACGCCTTCTACAACCTCGTCTCCTCCCACTCCGACGACGCGCTGCGCGCTGTCGAGGCCGAGCTCGCACCGGAGCTCACGGCCCACGGGGACGCCATCCACCTCGACCCGCGCCTGTTCGCCCGCCTCACCGCGCTGCGCGAGGCCACCGCCGGCGGCTCCCCGGACGCCGAGGGCACCGTGCTCGACGACGAGCAGCGGGCCGTGCTGGAGCGCTGGTGGCGCGACCTCGCCCGCGCGGGCGCCGGGCTGGACGAGGCCGCCAAGGCGCGCCTGCGCGAGCTCAACGCGGAGCTGTCGCGGCTCACCACGCAGTTCGGCACCGAGCTGCTGGCCGCCACCAACGCCGCCGCCGTGCACGTCACCGACCAGGCCGAGCTGGCCGGCCTGACGCCGGGGGAGCGCGCCGCAGCGGCGCAGGCCGCGGTCGCCCGCGGCCTGGACGGCTGGGTGCTGCCGCTGTCGCTGCCCACCGACCAGCCGGTGCTGGCCTCGCTGGACCACCGGGGCCTGCGCGAGCGGGTCTTCCGCGCCTCCACCACGCGCGGGCTGGGCGGTGAGCACGACACCCGGGCGCTGCTGGTGCGGATCGCGGCGCTGCGCGCCGAGCGCGCCGGGCTGCTGGGCGCCGCCCACCACGCCGAGCACGTGCTCGAGGAGGCCACCGCCCCCTCCGTGGAGGCGGTCATGGAGCTGCTGACGTCGGTGGTGCCGGCTGCGGTGAGCAACGCTCGCGGCGAGGCGCTGGAGCTGGCCGAGGAGCTGCGCGCGGTCGAGCAGGACGACGACGACGCTGCCGGCGCCGCGGGCGAGCTGCGCCCCTGGGACTGGGCGTGGGCCGCCGCCCGGGTGCGCGCCCGGCGCTTCAGCCTGGACCCGGCCGAGCTCAAGCCGTACTTCGAGCTGGACGCCGTCATCACCCGCGGCGTGTTCGCCGCCGCGACCGCGCTGTACGGCCTCACCTTCACCGAGCGGCCCGAGCTGCCCACCTACCACCCCGACGTGCGGACCTGGGAGGTCTTCGACGAGGCCGGGGCCTCCGTCGGGCTGTTCCTCGGCGACTTCTTCGCCCGGGAGTCCAAGCGCGGCGGCGCGTGGATGAGCAACTACGTGGACCAGCTCTCGCTGCCGGGCCGCCCGGCCACCCGGCCCGTGGTGGTGAACAACCTCAACGTGCCGCGCCCGCCGGACGGCGAGCCGGCGCTGCTCACCCCGGACGAGGTGGAGACCGCCTTCCACGAGTTCGGCCACGCCCTCCACGGGCTGCTCTCCGACGTCCGCTACCCGCGCCTGTCCGGCACCACCGTGCCGCGCGACTTCGTGGAGTTCCCCTCCCAGGTCAACGAGGTGTGGGCGTGGGACGCCGGCCTGCTGCCCGCCTACGCGCGGCACGTGGAGACCGGGGAGCCGCTGCCGGCCGCGACGGTGGACGCGCTGCTGGCGTCGCGCTCGTACGGCCAGGGCTTCGCCACCACCGAGATCGTGGCGGCCATGCTGCTCGACCAGGCCTGGCACCAGCTGGCGCCCGGGGAGTCCGTGGCCCCCGGGGACGTCGAGGCGTTCGAGGCGGCCGCGCTGGAGCGGCACGGCATCGCCCTGGAGCTGGTGCCGCCGCGCTACCGCTCCACGTACTTCAACCACGTCTTCTCCGGCGGGTACTCCGCGGGCTACTACTCCTACCTGTGGAGCGAGGTGCTCGACGCCGACACGGTGGAGTGGTTCACCGAGAACGGCGGGATGCGCCGCGAGAACGGCGAGGCGTTCGCCCGCGAGGTGCTCTCCCGCGGCGGCACGGTGGACCTCGCCGCCGCCTACCGGGCGTTCCGCGGCCGCGACCCGCGCGTGGAGCCGCTGCTGCAGCGCCGCGGCCTCGCCGCGACCGGCTCCTGAGGGACGGGGCGGGCGTGCCGCGGGTGCCGGGGGAGAACAACGGGCTGGGCACCGCCTCGCTGGCGGTGGGACTGGTCTCGCTGGTGCTGGGCCTCGTGCTCCCCGTGCTGCTGCTCGGCGGTGGCGTGGGGGTGTGGCTGGCGGTGCGGGCCCGGCGGCGCGTCATCGAC